>CAYJBS010000075.1:0-7002 GCA_964368435.1 uncultured Christensenella sp.
TTATAAAACAGCCTTTGGTTTTCGAAAAAGCCACAAAGCGTCCGAAGAATTTTCCCATTATCATCGGCGGCGGTCCTTCGGGGCTTTTTTGCGCTCTCTTTCTCGCCGAAGCGGGATTGCGCCCGATAGTACTTGAGAGAGGCAGTCAAGCCGAAATACGCAAACAAAAAGTTATGAACTTTTTTGAAAACGGTGTTCTCGACGAAAACAGCAACATACAGTTCGGCGAGGGAGGCGCAGGCGCCTTCTCCGACGGAAAACTCACCACACAAATAAAAAGTCCTTGGCGCGAAACGGTGTTGCGCCTCTTTGTCGAAGCAGGCGCGCCGGAAGAAATTCTTTATAGCAACAAGCCGCATATAGGTACCGACAACCTCATCAAAATCGTGCAAAACATTCGAAGCAGAATAATTGCGCTTGGCGGAGAAATTCGCTTTGATACGCTTTGCGATGATATGACTATTGACAATAAAAAGGTCAGCGCCGTTCGATTCGAAGAAAACGAAATGCTTGCCGACAGCGTGGTGCTTGCAATCGGGCACAGCGCCCGAGATACCTATGAAATGCTTTACAAAAAAGGTGTTTTTATGGAGCAAAAAGAGTTCTCTTGCGGCTTTCGCATAGAGCATCCGCAACGCTTGATAAACTTGAGCCAGTACGGCAAAAAATTCTCTTCGCATCCTGCTCTAGGAAAAGCCGACTACAAACTTGTCAGCCATACTCCGTCGGGACGTTCGGTATATACCTTTTGTATGTGTCCCGGAGGCAAAGTCGTGGCGGCGGCTTCAGAAAAAAACCGAGTCGTTACCAACGGCATGAGCCTGTTCGCAAGGGACGGCGCAAACGCCAACAGCGCGATTTTATATAACATCAAACCCGAGGATTTGGGTAACCAAAACCCTCTTGCAGGTATGCTATACCAACGAGAAGTCGAAAGCAAGGCGTACACTTGGGGCGGTGGAGGCTATGCCGCGCCTGTGCAACTTGTCGGAGATTTTTTGAAAGGCAAGCACTCCAAAGCCTTCGGCGAGGTGACGGCTTCCTATCAACCTTCTACGAACTTCGCGCGACTGGACAAGTTTTTTGACGAAAAGATATATGCGGCGATTGCTTTCGCCATAAAAGATATGTCAAGGTATTTGAACGATTTTGATATGCCATCCGCGGTATTGACAGCGGTGGAATCCCGAAGTTCCTCTCCCCTTCGTATTACTCGAGGCGAAGATTTCCAAAGCGTAAATGTCAAAGGGCTTTTTCCTATCGGAGAAGGGTGCGGCTATGCCGGCGGAATCATGAGTTCGGCAATAGACGGCATAAAAGCGGCAAAAATGATTATTGCTATCAACACTTAAGGTATGACTTTCACATATTGACCCTTTCGCGCTTTGGGTTTATAATTAAACAAACAGTAAAAAAGAGGAAACAATGGAACAAAAAATAATAATTTCAAAAGACGGGCCGTACATCGTCAGCGGCAATATCCCTCTCAGCGAAAAAATAATTACTCCAGTGCACAACCACTATGTGTTGAAAGAGGGCAGAGCCTTGCCGCAAAAACCCGTATATACGCTGTGCCGTTGCGGCGTAACCTCTACGGCTCCTTTTTGTGACGGGCGCCATATTCAAGCCGGCTTCGAGGGCGAAGAAACGGCTTCAAGAGCCGAGTTCAAGGACAGAATACAAGAAAAAATAGAAGGCAAAATGTTGGATTTGCTTGATGACGGCAGATGCGCCTTTGCAAGATTCTGTCACCGCGAAAAAGGCGACGCTTGGATGCTTGCGGAAAGAGCAGATTGCGCAGCCGACAAAAAAGAAGCAATAATAGCCGCTTATGAATGTCCGGCAGGACGGTTGGTCGCCCTCGAAAAGGACGGCACCGAAATCGAACCGCCGCACTCCCCCGCCATTGAGATATGGCAAGACCCCGAAGAGGGCGTCAGCGGACCGATAATTGTCAAAGGCTATATAAAAATAGTATCTTCCGACGGCTTTGAATACGAAAAGCGCAACCGTGTTGCGCTCTGCCGTTGCGGACACTCGAACAACATGCCTTTCTGCGATGCAATGCATGTAGGCATAAAGTTCGCGGATAGGTAGGATAAACCTTATTTTTTTATATTACTTTCCCAAAATCGCCGTCTTTTTTGTCCAGTATTTTCTATAAGAAGGACTGCCTTTACCGAATACAATATCTTTGCCTTCAAAGGGCTTAAGGTACTTTTCGGCGAGGGCTTGGGCTTTTTGCCATATTTCTTTGGACAATTCGAGCCTCTTTGACTGTGTTTTTTCGAATTGTGTCAAATATTCTTGTTCGAAAGCGTCACGCTCGGCAATGTATGCCGATTTGTCGATTTGTCCCGACAAAATAAGTCTGTTCAACCTTTCATTTCGGAGCCAAAAACGCTTGGCGCTCTCTTCGTCTTCTGTGGGAATAGGCATTTCTGCGCCGAAAAGTATCGGTTTGAAGATGCTGAGACATGGCAGAGATGAACCGGTAATGAAATAATACTTTTCTTCACCTAAAGACGCCACATAACTGCCTGTGGTATGGTCGCCGATCAATCCGCCTGCGTGCATACAAATCGAGCCTACCGAATTGCTGTTTTCTTTGAAGTCGGCAGCGTGACTGCGCAAAATCCCCGTCATCGTATTTGTGGTGATTACGCCGCGACTGTCCTCAAGTTTTTGCATGGCTTGACATCTTCTGCCCTTTGATTTGGCAAAGTGCGTAAAGATTTTGTCGCTATAGCTTGCCGAAAAAGAAAATTCTTTGTCGATCTTGTGTCGACGTTTCTTTATGGCGTTGGTTATGGCGCCGGGGTGAATGAGGTCATAGTCGCTTCCTATCGAAAGGCAGTTTGAAATGGCATAAAAGTCCGTCACTTTCTTGGCGACATAATACTTTCCTGCCGTTTCGAGTACATAGGCTTCGACACCGTCGGCTATCAGGAAGGAATTGTGATAGTGAAATTCGTGGTCATAGCCGCAGTTTCCGCCTTGTCCGTATCTGCCCAACAAAGCTATCATAAATTCAAGCGCCTCTTTCGCCGTCTTGGTTCTTTCCAATGCCAGCCGCAAAAAATCCATGCCAATAAGGCTTGCCGCGCCCTTCTTCTCTCGGGTAAAAACAGCCTCGTTGCCGATGTTGAGTCCGAACTCATTGAAGCCCATTTCGGCGCCCCAAATCCAGTCAGGTTTCAGCAACACAACTTCGTGAGTATGTGCCGCCTGCGGTATGCTCGTATATGTCAACTTCACCGTAGGATTGGTTTCAAGGTCATGATCCTTTGCCGGATAGCGCACAACAAGATGCGGTTCGTTGGGCGATCTATCGGAGTTTTTTGCAAAGAGCATTGCGCCATTTTTTGTAACGGAAGGCATAGCAACCATTGTGTCACACATAATTCACCTCTAGAAAAGTTCTGTAACTAAATGATAGCACAGAAAGACACCTCGCGCAATATGGTGATGCTTGCTCTTCAGCGCATAACAATTACGCTGAAGGTTTCTCCGCTTGACAAGCGCACCGTAAAATTATGTACGCCGTCAGACGCTTGTTCTGTTATGAAATCAACTGTCTCCAGTTCTACATAAACACATTCCGAGACCAATTCCGAAAATTCTTGTACTGACATTTTTGTCCTCCTTTGGTTTTTGCTTTTATTGTATATTCGTAAAGTGGCATAGTCAATTTTTATAGAGTCATCATAGTATCAATTAACAGTAAAATAACGAAGTATTTTGTCGAAATTCCGCAAAGAATGTAGAAATGTGAATAATACAGACACAATAGCGAGACTTATGTCAAGGTTTTGAAATTATGTTTGCACACTGCATATACTTATGTTACAATAAAGAAAAAAATAAGGTGGTATTAGTATGAACCCTTTCATAATTGTGTTGATTGTTGTTGCAGCGCTGGCAGTGCTGTTTTTTGTATGGTATATTTCCGTACGCAACAGGTTTGTCACCATGACAAACAATGTTGAAGAGGGCTTCGCAACGATTGATGTCTATTTGAAAAAGAGATATGACCTCATCCCCAACCTTCTCGAAACCGTAAAAGGCTATATGAAGCACGAAAAGGACACTCTCGAAGGCGTAATAAAAGCCCGCAATATGGCGATGAACGCCAGCGGAGACGCCAAAATAGATGCCGAAAACGCCCTTAGCGGAACCCTAAAGACACTTTTTGCCTTGTCTGAGAACTATCCCGAACTAAAAGCAAACACCCAGTTCACAGAGCTTCAAGGACAACTCAAAACAATTGAGAACGAGTTGGCACAATCGCGCAAGTACTACAACGCAGTAGTCAAGAGCTATAACACCAAAATAAAGATTTTTCCCGACAGCATTGTCGCCAAGATGATGAAGCTGGAGAAAAAGCCTTATTTCGAACTTGACAGCGCTGAAGAGAGGAAGAACGTAAAGGTGTCCTTCAACTAATCGCAACCAAAATAAGGAAATATTATGAATAAAAAAATCCTCATTATCATGCTGGTAATTCTTTTGCCGCTCATAATTCTGATGCTGGGAGTCATTCCTTTCAACAATATGGAGCCGGAAATAATCAAGGAGTATGACAGCGCTTTCGAAATTTCGGATTATTATGTCGAAATGAAGATTGACGAGTATCGATATGTTTATGTAAAAGAGATTATCGATGTGAATTTTCTTAAGGCAAGGAGCGCAATTATTCGGGACATTCCCATAGTCAAAGGCCTGCAAATAAAAGATATTGACAGCCCCGACAGAAAGATTTCCGTCGAGAAATACGGCTCGAATATTGCTATCGACCTTGACGCCGAGAATTTCACCGCGTCGACAGCGCATAAACAGTATACTCTGACCTATACGCTGATTCTGCCAAAAATTCGCGACTCCAAAAATACCATTCCGCTCAATGTCATTGGAGTCGGTTGGCCTACTCGCATTTTGAATGCCGAAATCGATGTCACCCTGCCCTTTGAGCCTGTCGGTTCGTATTATTATGCAGGAGAATGGGGCACAAAAACAGGACAAGAGAGACTCGATATCACCAAAAACGGCAAAAATATAAACATAAAAACCAACAGTACGTTGGCGGCTTATGAGGGCATAACCATCAGCTATGATTTCGCCGAAGGCGCATTGAAACAAAAATCTGAATGGTCGCTGCTGCCAAAAATTATTATCGGTCTTGCGCTTGTCCTGATTTGCTATTTCCTTTTCGCAAAGTTCGGCAAAGACAATCAGATTTATCCTGTCGTCAATTTCACTTCCAACGGTCTAAACCCTGCCGAGGCAGGCTATCTCGTCGACTCAAAATGCGACCCTTCAGACCTCACCTCACTGATATATCATTGGGCGGCGTTAGGGTATCTCGGCATTGCCGACAGCAAAAACGACAAGGACATTTCGCTTACAAAGCTGAAAGAATTGCCTTCCGACAGCAAAAAACACGAATTGACAATGTTCATAGGTCTTTTTGAGAGCGGAGATGTCGTCACCGTGGGCAGCTTACAAAACAAGTTCTACTCGACGATGGATCGCACCAAACAACAACTTATCGCGCTTTATCAAAGCAAGCTGTTTGATCCCAAAAGCGCCCTGATTTCCATTGCGCTTTGTGTGCTTCCTGTACTTTTCACCGTAATATCCTTGTTGATAAGCGCTCGCGCCATTCATCCCAGTTTCAAACCAATTGTTATTCTTGCAACGGCGGTGCCTGCCGTAATACTCTATTTCGCGGCTTCCGCTATATTTCGCATCGAACCCAAGATTTTCGAAAAAAAGACAGGCTACTATGTCGGATATTCCGCGCTTGTTTTTATATTATGTCTTATTATGATTTTCTTCTTCAAACGTAACTTTATTCCCAAGCCCGACGCCATTGTCTATGTGCTGACTTACGGGATTATTTTGACTTTTGCGCCGTTTACGCAGAAAAGAACAGATTATTACGCAAACTTACTCAACAACCTTTTGGGCTTCAAAAATTATATTATCAATGTCGAGAAAGACAAGATGGAAATGATGATAAATGAAAATCCAACGTATTATTATGAGATACTGCCCTTCGCAAATACTCTGGGTGTATCAAATGCTTGGATGAAGAAGTTCAGCGGTCTTTCCGTCGAACCTCCGAGGTACTACGCAGGTTATCGCCCGTTCGATTTTCTGATCTTCAACGCAATGTTCTCGCGCTCTATCGGCAGCATCACCAGAACTGCGATTTCACGTCCCACGAACCAAGGCGGCAAAGGCGGCTTCGGAAACTTCGGCGGCGGAGGCGGCTTCGGAGGTGGAGGCGGATTCGGCGGCGGCGGTGGCTTCGGTGGCGGCGGCTTCGGAGGTGGAGGCGGACGCTCGAGATAATGATTCCGACCAGTCACAAAGTCTTGCTTCGCTCGACTTTGGATAGTTCCGACCAAGCGAAAAGCTCCCGAAAGGGAGCTTTTGTCGAGCTTTATAAGGATGAGATTTTGCCTCCCTCGTCGCACGCATAGCTAACGCTATGCTATCGCTTCTCACGAGCTTTGGCTGCGGGACAGCCACACAAGGCTGTCCGCTTAACGCGTCGCTCCACTTCGGTCGAAATGACATTAAGTGTCATACCGAGCGGCAGTCGAGGTATCTCATCCTTATTTTATACAATGCTCAATAAATTCAAGCATATCATTTTGTGTCTGTTCAAAAATAGTTTCGTTCAGCACCTCGTGGCGCGCGCCGGGATAAAGGCGGTAGGTTATATCCTTTACGCCGTGTTTTTCGTATCTGGTCTTCAGCGCCAAAACTTTTTTTCCTTTTCCGCCGATAGGGTCGCCGTCACCGGAGAATATGCCGAGCTTTCTGTCGGGGTTCAAATTCTTAATTTTTTTGTTGGTAACAAAAATTCCGCGCATCATAGAGAATACAAAATTTATGCTCATATTTATGCCGCAATACTTGTCCTCGAGGAACTCCTTACGACTCACTTTGTCACTTGTCACCCATTGGCTGGGACCTTTGTCGCCTTTGTAG
>CAYJBS010000076.1:0-6759 GCA_964368435.1 uncultured Christensenella sp.
ACGAAATAGAATGTAACAACAAAAAAGGAGTACCATGTTTAAAACTTTTGAAGATTTGAAGGATTATTGCCAACAGAATGACATCAAAATGATTGATTTCAAGATGATTGACTTGAACGGCAGGTGGCGGCATCTTACTATTCCGGCAGAGCGTTTCACAGAAAAGACGATGGAAAGCGGTATAGGTTTTGACGGCTCCAACTATGGCTTTGCGCCCACCGAAAAAAGCGATATGGTGTTTATACCCGACCTCGCCTCGGCTTTTCTCGATCCTTTTTGCTCCGTTGCTACGCTATGTATGATAGGCGACATATTTGTCATCGGAAACCCCCACAAGAGGTTTGATCAGGACCCACGCGCCATTGCCGACGCTGCAGAGGAATATCTGCGCCAGTCGGGCATTGCCGATGAAATAAGAATAGGACCGGAGTATGAGTTTTTTGTATTTGACAATATGCGCTATCGGCTCAACCCCAACGAAATCAGCATGAAACTTGATGCAAAGCAAGCAGAGTGGAACAGCGCGCAAGAGGATAGCCTCGGCTTCAAGGTGCCCAACAAGGGAGGATATCATATTGATCAGCCCTTTGATGTGCTTTATAATTTGCGTTCGGAGATGTGCATGCTTCTTGAAGAAAGAAACGTAAAAGTAAAATATCACCACCACGAGGTCGGCGGCTCGGGACAGCTCGAAATAGAAGTAGAGTTCGGCAACCTCAAAGAGATGGCAGACAAAACCATGCTGGTAAAATATATCGTTCATAACGCAGCTTTTGCCGCAGGAAAAACAGCTACTTTTATGCCGAAGCCTGTGCTTGGCGAAGCCGGCAGCGGACTGCATGTGCATATGCATTTGTTTAAGAACGGAGAACCGCTTTTCTATGACGAGAAGGGATATTCGGGACTCAGCGAAACGGCTTTATACTTTATTGGCGGAATACTGCGACACGCTGCTGCCATTTCGGCATTTGCCAATCCCTCAACCAACAGTTACAAAAGGTTGATTCCCGGCTATGAGGCGCCGGTAAATATATGTTTTGCCACAGCCAACCGCAGTGCCGTAATCAGAGTGCCTGATTATGCCAAGCGTCCCGAGGACAAGCGTTTTGAGTACCGCGCAGGAGACGGCACCGCCAATCCGTATTTGGCGTATTCTGCCATGCTTATGGCGGGAATAGACGGCATAAAGAACAAAATAGACCCTACGGCGGAGGGCTACGGACCGTATGACATGAACCTCTATAATCTGTCGAATAAAGAGAAAAAGAAGATAAAATCACTGCCCAGAAGTTTGGAGGAGTCACTCGAAGCCTTAAAGAAGGATAACGATTTTTTGACCGCCAACGGCGTCTTCCCCAAAAGATTGCTTGAGGTTTGGATAGACCAAAAGATCAAGGAAGCTATGAAGATCAACCTTACTCCCAATCCCGCTGAATTCGGGCTTTATTACGACATATAGGAAAAAAAAGATGCAAAAGGTCTTGAACTTTAGAGATTTGGGAGGCATTCCTGTTGCCAACGGAAAAAAAGTAAAAAACGGGCTTTTTTTCCGCAGCGCCATGCTAAACGATGCCACAAAACCCGATATCGAGTTTCTGAAAAGCTTGAATTTGAAGGTCATTTTCGACTACCGCGACACTGACGAAGCAGAAATAATTAAGCGCAATCCCTATGCCGAAATAGGCGCAGAGTACCGCAATATCCCTGCCGCAATGAACAACGACAAGCTGTTCAAACTCAAAAAAAGCTCATATTTGACACGTGCATTTCTGAAATTTTCGCTTGATGATGTCAAGGTTTCTTACCGTAATTTGCCTTTTGATAATGAGAGTTACCGCGCAATGACTCAGGCTATGCAACAAGACGAAGTGCCATTTTTGCAGCATTGTACGGCAGGAAAGGACCGAGCCGGAATGGGCAGTGTGATACTGCTTTTGATACTCGGAGCAAGCTATGACGACATACTTTTCGACTATATGAAGAGCATGGAAATCAAAGAACACATAGAAAAAAGAGCTTCTCGATTTATTCCAAAGATCCTCAGCAAGCCGATTCTGAAAAGATATGAACCACTTTTTATTGTCGATAAAGAGTTGCTTGATGCGGCTTTCGAAGCTATTTTGGAAAGATATGGCAGCGTCGAAGAATACCTATTTTCGGAGTTTTCTCTCGGAGAAAAGGAGCTTGCGCAACTTCGTGAGAAATACACAGAATAGTATTTCAAGTAACCTAAAGTCAAAGTTTTGGAACACCAAACAGAGATATTCAGACTATCAGGCTGTTGCAATGCGACAGCCTTTTTCTTGTTCAATAAATTCTATTTTGCCGTCGAAAATTCTATAACGACTTTTTTAAGGTTTTTTTAAAGTGATGTTATTATAATTAAAATATATAATTTACTTTTGTTTACACCAATTAGCTTATTGACAGTAGATATAAAATAAACTATTATAATAATATAATCTAGTGATTAACAAATCATGTTGTATCAAATAAGGTTAATGCAAAAGATGGAAAGAATGAATAAGCAATTTAGCACAAAGAAATTTGCGGCAAAAGCATTTATTGTTTTGCTTCTTTTTTTCTTTGTTGTTTTTTTGCCGGTTTTTGCATTGCCTGCCGACAGCGCTCTTGCTTATAGCGTAACTCACGCTACGGTCTACCAAAAATCCGATTATAGCATTTCAAGTTATTTTGAATCCACGGACACTATCAATACAGGCACAAACGCGTACACGATACCCATCTCGAATTCTTCACTGGAAAATTATATCAGTTCGTATTGGGTAATCGACAACGCAGATTATAGCGCTTCATTGACGACAGCCAACAGCACAACTTTCAGAGTAAGTGATACCAACAACATTTTTGGCGGGCAAGACGAAATATACACCTGCGTAAACATTCCTATTCCCAGCAACCTGAAATATCTTTTTGACCTCGGACTGGTTTCCAGAGTTGCTTTCACGGCAAGAGCCGATTCGAATGCCAAATCCATTGACTTTGCCGTGGGTGTATCTGTCCAAGGCAGCGCGCATACCCCCACGAACAATAATGCTTTGACAGGTGGTTCGGCTTCGGGTGTTGACGAGATTTTGCTTTCAGCCAACACAACGACTTTTGGCACGGCAAATTATATAAGTTGCCATATGTATAATTTCGTCGACGGTTCTTTCTGGGGCAACCCTGTTGATTTTACTGTTTACGGCATGGAACTGACTATTTCAGTCAGCAACAAGCCTACTTTCCGTGTGGGCTTATCAACGCCCAATACCCTCGGAGCCGCAGGCAACAGAGCAAATCTTTTTTCCAGCGTGCGCTACAACAATGTTGTCATCAGCCAAAACGACTGGACTGTTTGTACATACAATACTTTCGGAGACATATTTACTCTCACTTGTTCGAACATTGACAGGTATCCGACGGCGGTATGGCGGTACGCAAAGACTTCGCCGTCTTTGACTTCGCCGTTTGGAACGGCTTATTCCTCTTCGCAAACTATCTCGATGAGTCTTGCCACCTTCTCAACACAAAGCTATGGCGGACAGAACATGTACTATGGCGCGTATTATGGCACTCCCACAAGCTATACCCTTACACTTGTGCCGCCTTCGGGTTTCTCTTGGCGGACAGGTTTGACCGCTACGGGGTGGACATATGCCGGCAGCAATATTTCGCGCACAATATATTATGACAACAATTATACCATTCCGCTGGCAAACAGTCTTTTCAGCGAAACGGGCAGTTTCTCCGGCTGGTATGCAGGAGCGGTATTGGCATACGGCAACGGCGGTGTTATTCCCGGCGCCAACATTACCGCAAACATAACACTTACGGGAAAGTTTGGCTCCTACAACTGCTTGAACGAAGTCGTCGGCACAAACAGATATGACGAGAACGAAACGGCGAACAGGAACACCACCACCACCGGTACGGCGACTTTTGCCGAAGCGCAAACACCCATAAGCGGCACTCACTATGTCGATGTCACGATAACATACAACAACATATCGCCATATTCGGGATATACTTTGCAGGGAGTATACGCCATTTTTGCCTCAGGTCCGCTCACGGGAGTAACTGTTACGCTTGACCAAGTCGATGCCGCAAGCCGTCGATGGAAGCTGCCTTATTGTTCGGGAGATTACAGAATATTCAGCAGTTGGTCCAAAACAGAGAATATTTATAGCATCACATGGAATACAAACAGTGGTTCGATGCCCTCATCGTATCCTCAAAACTACTGGTACGGCAGAGGAGTCACGGTCAACGAAATGCCGTTGCCTACTCGCAGCAGTTATGTATTTTGCGGATGGTTCTCGGCGTCCTCAGGCGGAACACGGTATACCTCAATCAGTTCATCGCAGACAGGCGCTCTGACGCTTTATGCTCATTGGAACGCCGTAAATACCACTACAGGCAGTACAAGTTCTCCGCTTCAACATATAAATCCGGACTCATTCGGTACGCACGATTATTACAATCCTTCATCAACGGGTTCGACTTTGGCGACCGTAACAGTGCCGTCTGAATTACAATATTGGCGATCCTTAGGTCGGCTCAGGGCTTCTGTATCCGTAACAGGCAGAGCTATGGCGCAGGCAAGCGGCGATGTTGCCTCAACAAGTTATACGCAAGCTTCTTTTGAAGGAGGAGGTTGGATAGACATAGCTGTCAGCCCGACGGCAAGGGGCGGCGGATGGAGTTGGTTTACTGCGAAATGGGGCAGTTGGACAGATTCCGGCACAAAAACAGTCACCATAGCTTCCAATATTACTTTGTCATCCAACAGTTTTTATTTTTCTTATCGTTTTTATAATAACAACGACGCGGCGCTTGCGAAGGCTGATATAGAAGCGTGGGTATACTATTATACAGTAACTTATTCTGTTACGGATATCCCCAACAACAGCATATATACCGCCACCTTCAATCCCAACGGAGGTTCGGGAAGCTCGCTGGTATATTATGCGCAATCGGGCAGCACACTCGATCTTCCCAGAGCGGCTCATTGGACATATGCGGGATACAGGTTTATCGGATGGTCTGCCTCACAATCGGGTACCATAACTTATTCCTTCTTTCCGACACTCAGCTCCAATATGACTTTTTACGCAAGATGGACGAAAGACAATTATTTGCTCGCTTCTTGGGACAAATATTTCGGGCATACGGGTACAACAGAACTTGTCCGCGCGCCTTATTATCAAGAAGCAGGGAGCAATTTGGGCTTTTTGGGCGCCTCATACGACAAGGCGTCGGGAATAGGAAGTTATTTTGACGACGTAATCAAAAATCCTAAAAGCAATGACGGTTTCAACGCATCGGGTTGGTACAGCGACAGCGCTTGTACTATTTCCATCTCGAATCCTACAAACGACAGTCTGTCCCAAAACACCAACAAGGTTTCCAGTGGCATCAGATACTTGAAGTGGCAGATGAAAAACCCTGTTGTGTCGATTGTTTCGCATCCCACCGCCGATTATGGTCAAAACATAAATCTTGACAACTATGTGTCGAA
The DNA here is from genome assembly GCA_964368435.1 of uncultured Christensenella sp. Lineage (GTDB taxonomy): Bacteria > Bacillota > Clostridia > Christensenellales > DTU072 > DTU072. Next base: position 5,522 of record CAYJBS010000076.1, read on the forward strand.
AACCATAGTAACAAGCGGCAGTTCGCAGAATTTTGTTTTTACTACGACATATACCAATCCGGCGAATTTTTATTTCACCGACCCGGAGCATATGTACTATCACAATCTTTTTGAGGTGGCGCATACAAGAACGGCAGGCGGAGCGCAAGTTTATTACACGCCTACGGTCACAGCCTATACCGAAGTCAACGGCGTCATGCTGACGACCACGACAACGGCAAGTTCGTCGGTTGCTCCCACCATAGCTCCCATAAAACTTACGGCGGGAATTCAAGATTCACAGGTTTATTACAACGGCACAAGCTACAATATGGCGGATTTGGTTTCGATAGGTGCCGTCGACTCGTCGCAAGCGGGTATTTTGCTTGCGGAATACACCTCGGGCGCCGTAACACACGGCAGTTGGTACGACCCAAGCGATACCAGAGGATTGGCTATCGGCGCGCCGTCGACAATTTATACTCCTTTGTTCGATGGCTACAACAGCACATCCAGCCCTGCAAGATGGACGAGCAACAGCGTAAGAGATGCCGGTACATATTCCATTTCCAGTATGGTGCTGCTAAAAAACAAAAACATCAACACCACCTACAACTACAACTATGAGTGGGAGACTACTTCTTCGCTACAGAAACAAACGCTTATTGCAGAAAACATAAAATTGACGGTTACGCCGTTGTCGTCACAGATTGCCGTATGGTATTCACAAAAAGAATACGGCATTGCCGACAAAGGCATCACCGCTGTCAACTATATGCCGCAATCCACAGGTCACGAATTCCCCGACGCTGCCGCAGCGCTTGCCGATGCGGAGAGTTATCACCGCCTAAGCATAAGCAGCATGATAAGCATCGACTACAACACTTTTGCCGCCGGCTTTGTGGCGGCTATGTCGCGCGAAGCGGGCGAAAACGTCGACAGATACGATCAATATTTCAATCTTGGAGCGGTAGACACCTGCGCGCGAAACAACTATTTAATTTCCATTCAAGGCTTTGAATATGCAAGGTCTCCGGCATTTTATAACGCCGACAGCGTTGTCGGAGAGATTTATACTTTTAACAACGCATACGAAATAATACAAGCCGCGCTTTCTCTTGTTTGGACTCCGGAAGGCGAAGGTTCGGCATTTGACGGCAACGAAAGAGGCTTCAAAATTACCGTCAGCGGCATAAAGAGCGTAGGCGGATTGACAATTTATGCCGATGCTGCCTGTACAAGAGTATTGAAGGCGCTTA
>CAYJBS010000077.1:0-6754 GCA_964368435.1 uncultured Christensenella sp.
CCTCGACTAACGCTCGGGATGACAAGCATATATGTCATTCCGACCGAAGTGCAACGAAGTGGAGGAATCTCAATCCTTATTCAACTTGATTAGTAAAAAAAAATCATTTATAATACTCCTTGAGGGAAATACAATGGAATACAAAAAACAACTGGTTTTGTTCGACACTGCGAAGATAATAAATTTTTCGTTAATAATCTTTTTAGTGGCATTGGTGATATGCCTGCCGATAAATTTGATATTTTTTGCCACTCCGCCTGCTACGGGCAGCTTTTTTATCGAAATATTGATTGTAATGCTGCTACTTATTGCGCTGTCGGCGGCGCACGAACTTTTACATGCCGCAGGCTTTATTCTTTTTGGCGGCGCATCGAAAAAAGATGTGCGTTTTGGCATCATTCCCAAGCACGGAATGTTGTACTGTCACTGCGCCAAACCGATGACGGCAGGGGCTTATGCAGGCGCGCTTATGTTGCCCGTGGTATTGACAGGATTTTTGCCGCTTATTATTGTGACTTTTTTGGGCAATTATTTATGGGTAGTGCTGTTCGCCGCGTTGGTGTCTGGCGGCTCGGGGGATATTTTTATGTTTTTTAGCGTCATACGACAGCCCAAAAAACAGCTTGTAGCCGACCATCCGGAAGCGCCGGCTTATTATCTCGTCTATAAAGACGGCGAACAACCCACCGACTTTGTCGAAGCAACGGAAGAAATGGAGAATCAAATAAAAGAAGGAATAAAAAAATCGCCTTTTGAGGGCGAGAACAAAAACAAAAGTTTTGCAGAAAAAATTTTTAAAATATTTTTATTTTTGGCAGGTACTGTCGCCGTTATGGCAATAATTGGCGTAGTTCTGCGAATAATAGCATAAATAAAATTAAAAAGGGGAGCCATATTGCTCCCCTTGTTGATTGGGTTAGTTACACGATCTGCCGTCAGGTTTGCAGCAGCAGCTAAGAATAAGTATCCATGGAAGTATGCCACAAATGTTGCATCCGCCACAGCAGCTGAGGATAAGTAATAGCCAAAGTATGCTATCGCATCCGCCGCCGAAACAATCTTTATTATCATTGCAGCCGTTGAAGCCGCAGCCATTGTTTCCGCCAAAGAAATTGCCGAATCCGCCCATATATAAAACCTCCCTATAAATTTGTAATTTTATTACAATACACAGTATGAGGAAAGAATTTTTATTGTTACTTTTAAGCAAAGATGTATTTCATAAAGAACAAAGAAATCTTGTTAAGTGGCTATTACTTAATATACACTATACTTATTATAAGAATTTACTAACTATAAATCTTGACTTTGTTATCTTTATACAATACAATTTAAGATGTATTAATATTTTAGGGAAGTGGATATGCTCTCAAAAATCAGTGTCAAGAAGCCCTATACCGTTATCGTCGGAATAATCATTGTTCTTATACTCGGTGTGGTGTCATATGTCAACACAGGCGTTGACCTTTTGCCGTCAATGAACCTGCCTTATATTGTTGTCGTCACCATAAATCCCGGCGCGGCTCCCGAGGAAGTCGAAAAGACACTGACCGTTCCCATCGAGAACGGACTCAGCACAGTAGCAAACATAAAATCCATGACCTCTACTTCTTCCGAACACTATTCAATGGTACTTTTGGAATTCGATTATGACGCCGAAGTGGACAAATCCTACAACGAAGTCAAGGCGGCTCTTGATCTTGTGCCGTTCCCTAACGACGATCTTTTGCAAGACCCTATAGTCATGAAAATAAACCCCTCCATGCTGCCGATTATGCGTATAAGCATATCAAAAGACGGAGAAACCATAAAAGAGTCGAATACATATCTGAACAACATCATCGAACAAATAAGTGGCATTGAAGGCGTTGCAAACATAAACACCAACGGTTTGATAAGCAATCTTGCCTACATAAACATAAACGACAAAAAGATTGCCGGTTCGTTGCTGGATTATTTGACGGATATGCTGGGCGTAACGGTGGAATTGCCCTCCGACATAAAGGAAGAACTGCGGCAAGGTCTTGCCGAAACAGTCAACCTTGAAGATGTCACGCCCGAAATGATGATACAAGAGGTTGTCAAGATTCTTCGTGATACGCAAGAATGGAATGAAGAAAACGAGAGTTACAACCTCATGAAGATTATTGTCGATTTGGCGATAATAAACCTCGAAGACCCAAACTCAAGAGTATATGCCGAAGCAATTCAGCGGGCAGAAGAGCTTATCTCAAACAAGTTTATCCTTTATGATAACGCAGAGTCCAAGCATATTTTTTCGGATTTCATAGACCAAGCGGTGCGCGACGGCTTGATTTCTTTCGCCAATACACAAATAAGCAGTTTGACGGATTTTATTTCCGCAGACTTGCTGGGACAGTTGTTGTATGCGCAGGATTTTGACATGCCTTCAGGCAGCATCAAACAGGGCGCGCTGTCGTATATCGTAAAGATCGGCACGACCGTAAAGAGCAGAAGCGAACTGATAGACCTTCCCGTCGTCAGCTTTGATTTAGGCGCAGAACTGGCGGGAAGAATAGACCAACTTCAAAGCATATTGACGCTTATTTCGGTAGCGACAGACGGAAAAGTCAGTTTCACCGAAGCGCAACTCCAAAGTCTTATTGACGCGCTCTATAACATTTATGGCGCTCCCGAAGATCCTGAATCTGTCGGAATAGGCTATGGCACGGCATCGGGAGTAACCCTGTGGGCGGCTGCTGCGTTGTCCTCAGACATCATCACAGGTATGCCTGCAGACTGGGACGAAACCTTCACCGGTTATCTCATGGCTAACGCGCCGACAAGATGGAACGGCGGTTTGACGACGAACTGGAGAGTCGACGCGCTGGAGCTTTTCAAACAATGCTTTGAATTGCATTTGACAGCAACCGATGTTTCCGAAATAGACGGTATGCAAGAAGATTTGATTGTTACCAAAATACCGCAAGAATTGGCGCAATCGTATGTAAGCGTAGCCGAGCTTGCTTTGCCCGACAACATAAAACAAAGCTTGCCTGTCGGTTGGCAGAGCGATTTGCGTGATGTTTATATCGAAAAAGTCGACATAAATTGGATGATGCCTGCTTATGCGCCCACCAATGACCTAGCAAAACAACTGCTCTACATCTTTGCCGACAACATGCCCGAAGAGTGGCAAGGAGATTTGCCCGAGGGTTGGGAAACACAAATAAAAGATGCCGGTGATGCGGCGGCTGTGCCTACCTTCACAGATATCATAAGAGCGGCTATTGGCAGCCTGGACAGCGGTGTTCAGGATACCATTGAGGAGCTTTTCCGCGAAAGAACACATGAGGACATCTCGAGCTACATAAGAGGAGCCATAACGCTGCTGGATTTATTCAGTCCGCAAGCCGTCATCATTCCCGAAGCTGTAGGCGGCAAAATACCGCAGAACGCCTCTTATACCATAGATTTTGTAATCTTGAAAGAAACAATAGCCGAGTTGGACGACAGCGCCATTATTCCGCTGAAGCTGGGTTCATTGTCCGATATAGTATTCTTAGACGACTCAACACAACAAATCACCACTTTGATGAAGAGAATAAACGGTACGCTTGTTGTTTCCGATGCTGTCAACTTATCTATTGACAAGGAACCGGACAAATCCACAGCCGAGACGACAAAGCAGATTGCGGCGTATCTTGAAGCAGAAAAAGAAAAGAGTTCGGGTTTTAGTTATACCATTTTGTCGAACGACGGCGATTTAATCGATCTTATGCTAAACAGTGTTATTGAGAATCTCATTTACGGCGGTTTGTTGGCGATAGGTATATTGTTGCTGTTCCTCAAAGACCTAAAAGCTACTTTTGTTGTAGGTTTCTCAATACTTATCAGCGTTATTGCCACCTTTGTTATGATGTATTTCGCCGGAATAACACTCAATGTGGTATCTATGGGCGGACTTGCGTTGGGTGTGGGCATGCTTGTCGACAATTCTATTGTTATTATCGAAAATATATACAGAATGCGAGCGCAGGGCAAAAATATTTTTGTCGCATCTATTCAAGGCGCAAAACAAGTTACCGCCGCCATAATAGCCTCAACAATGACGACTGTTATCGTCTTTTTGCCGATAGCCTTTATTGAAGGCTTGACCAAACAAATATTCACAGATATGGCATTGACTATCACATTCTCGTTGCTGGCAAGTCTTGTTGTTGCGCTGACGTTGGTACCAATGGCGACTTCTACGGTACTCAAAAAACCGGCGAAAGCTGACAGCAAAGTTATCGTAGTCATAAAAAAGGGATATGCCCGCAGCTTGAACTTTTTCCTTAACCACAAAATAATTCCGCTTGTTATTGTTACGGTGTTATTTGCAGGCAGTATTTTTACACTGTTCCAAATGGATACCGAACTTTTCCCCGAATCCGACTCCGGAACGGTATCGATAGAGACGACGATAAACAAAGTAGCTATAGACCGCTACAACGCTGAGAAACCTATCGACGAGGCATATTTGACATATGACGATGTCTTGTCTATGGCAATAAGCCATATCATCGAAGAAACGAAGAAATACGAAGTAATAGAATCGGTAGGCATAGCGCAAAGCAGTGGCATGTCTGTGGCGGGTTTTTCTCTCGGGGCAGAAAATCTGTCGACGAACATAAAGCTTATTCCCGAAAAAGAAAGGGATTATGGTTCAATAGAGCTTAGCAAAAAGCTCAACGAAAGTTTGGGCGACTTTGCCAAAACAAAAGGTCTCTATTCTGCAAAGGCAGGCACCAGCAACTTTATTAGCAGCCTGAATTTATTTGGCGGCGATCAAACGCTGAAATTGTACGGCAAAGAACTTGACCTTATGAAATCCGAAGCCAAACGCATAAAGGAACTGTTCATTCAAAAAGACGCTTACGGCAATCTGATGAAAGACCCGAAGGGCGATCCGATATATATTGAGGGTATTGAACATGTTTCGGTCAGCGGCGATGCGGCTGTCGAAGAATACCGCATAAGAATTGACAAAACCAAAGCAAACAGATACGGCTTGACGGTTGCGCAAGTATTTTTGCAGATACAGAGCGCGCTTGCCGAAACGGGAGTTTCTCATACGCTGAATCTTGTCGAAAGTGGCGGAAAAGCAAGCACTTTCGATGTGTATATCTACACTACCGACTTCAAAGTAAACAGTTGGTATGTGTGCAAGGACAAAGACGGCTCCGACATTCCCGTATATGTCATGAACAACAGAGATGATACGGACACCGCTGCCAACGAGTATTTTGTCACAAACACGCACAACAAATCTGTCTATGTCAAAAAAGGTTTGGAAAATATCTTTATCGAAAAAGGCGGCAAAATCCCTTTGACAAGAAACGATGGTACCTTTGGTTATATATTGATAGGCGAGGACGACGAAAAGAACATCAAATACGATGAGTACAGTTATGAATTGATTAATACCGAAATCTATTACAAGGTTGACAGACTGGAAGAATTTGATATTGTCACTTGCTCCATCAGCACATCGAACATGTTTGATCCGTCGGCGCCTGCAGGCATAGTGCCTTTATACAAACTGTTGGATGAAGAATGCTTTATCCGCGGAAACAACAACGAGATTCTTTACCGCAGCGACGTGCTTACGGACAGAGTGCCGGTTGGACTGTTGACATCAGACGGCTATGACACCATAAACCGCGAGGACAAAAGGCGTGTCGAATCCATAAGCCTGACATTTACTCAGGGCGCAAACAGCAACGATGTCTCCGAAAAGGTGCAAAAAATCCTTAAAGATTACTATGTTGAGCCTGAGGGCATCACTCTCGATGCAACGGTTGGCAACAAATATATCGATGAAGTGTTCAATACGCTTTATCTTGTGCTGGCACTTGCCATTGTGCTTATTTATTTGGTTATGGTGGCACAATTCCAGTCGGTGAAATCGCCCTTTATCATTATGTTTACTCTGCCGCTGGCATTCACGGGGTGTATATTTGCTCTCTTTATGGCGAACCTTGGCATGAGTGTTATGGCTATGATAGGGCTTATTGTGCTGATGGGCGTCGTTGTCAACAACGGCATAGTTTTTGTCGACTACTGCAATCAGCTTATTCAAAGCAGCGTACCCAGAAGAATGGCGCTTTTGCGCACAGGCATGGACAGACTGCGTCCCATTCTTATGACGGCGATGACGACGATATTTGCGCTTATCATTACCGCCGCCGATACCTCGGAAGGGGGAGCAATGCTCAGACCGCTTGCTATAGCCACAATCGGTGGTTTGACCTATTCGACATTCCTTACACTGTACATAGTACCAATAATCTTTGATTTGATGAACAGAAAAGCAAAGCAGACCGAAAGGACAAGAGCCTTTATGGATAAGGACATAGACCTCATCACCTCAACGGAAGTGGAAGATATATTGTCGGGCAGTTCGGAAACAATCCTGAACGACATTGTGCCTGCCGAAAGTCTTGACAAAGCGCTAGCCGAAATCAACAGGGATATCGAATCCTCGCTGACACCGCGCGCAAAGAAAGAAAAGAAAAACTCATTTTTAGATACCGCTTCTTTGAGATACAACAAAAAGGCAAGAAGAAAAACCGATCCGAAAGAGTAATTTGATGTGGATGAGATCCCTCGGCTGACGCTCGGGAGGACATTAAGATATGTCATTTCGACCGAAGTGTAACGAAGTGGAGAAATCTCAATCCTTGTTATGAAAGCGGATGAGATCCCTCGACTGACGCTCGGGATGACAGTAAGTTGTGTCATTTCGACC
>CAYJBS010000078.1:0-6662 GCA_964368435.1 uncultured Christensenella sp.
CTCCTTTTCCGCAAAGCTGCAATTATTCAATTTTTGTGAAATGTTATCAAAGAAGTTGTATCCTTCAAGCCTGACAAACTTCGCCGTCAAATCGGAACTTTTTATTTCGACACACTCGCCAACCTGCATTTCGGCGACAGATTCACCGTCGAGATTCAAATATGCGCGAGGATCTGCGCGCAAAAGATATATCTTAATAACGCTTTGATTGCTTATTACGAATGGGCGCGAATTGAATGAATGCGAACAAATCGGAGTCAATAAGAAGGCTTTAACGTCCGGTGTGACTATCGGACCGCCTGCCGAAAGAGAATACGCCGTGGAACCCGTGGGTGTGCTGACAATGAGCCCATCCGAACGCGTTCTGCTCATTCGCACGTTGTTTACAAGAATGTCCAGAAAGACCATTTTCGTAAGCGAACCGCGCGCAATAACCAACTCGTTCAAAGCAAGATAATTCTTGTTGCCGAAAGAAACTTCAAGCATATCGCGCTTTTCTATTTTTATTTTGTTTTTGCAAATCAAATCGACAGATTTTTCGAGGTTTGAACGTTCAATTTCCGTCAAGAAACCCAAACTGCCGAGGTTTACGGCGAATATTGCGCAATCGTGTTTTGCGCATTGGCTGACTATTCGAAGAATGGTTCCGTCACCGCCGAAAACAAAAATAATGTCGCTGAATGCCGCCAATTCTTCATTGGGAAGATATTCGCAGTCGCCTTCAAGACATTTCAGGTCGTCGCTAAGCGCAAAAGAAAGATGCTTGCTCTTGAGTATTGTTACAAGCTGCAAAGTTGCTTTGCCCTTCTCGTCCTTTGTTAAATTTGAATAAATCCCGAACTGCATTTGTACTCCGCCTTTTTCAATTATTATACATTATTATGCATAAAAAGTACATTACTTTTCTTTGTTGATAATAGTCAATAAATTTCATACGCAAACTTTTTTGCAGATATATCAACTTTGAAATGTCTTGCAGTATAATAATTATGGTTTTTTGACAAAACCCATTTTTATCAGGTTGGCTGCTCGACTTCCGGAACGCACAAAATATTTTTCGTATAAATGGCTGTCCAGCCTCATTTTTGCGCCTTGGGTTTATAAAAAATCCCAATGACACGGCTGGCAAACATTATCAGTTCTTTTGAGTTCTTTATGGCTATTTTTTTGACAAAAGCCTTGCCACCCACCGTGAAAGCGGCGACAAGACTGGATAAAACTATGTTATAAAGATAGGTGTTTGGGTTGTCAAAAATGATTTTGGCAATTATGGTGACCGAGCAAGCGCCGCTGACGATACCGCAGATGTCGCCTATGACATCGGCGCAGATATTCGACACCTTCTCGGCGTTCTTGACCAAAAGCACGGCAATTTTTGCGCCGGGGACCTTGCGCGCAGACATGGACAAAAGCGGCGCCACTTCGCAAGAAGCCGCAGCTATTCCGATGCCGTCAAACACTATATTGATAATAATAAGCAGTATCAACAACAGCATTGCGATAAGGATATTGGCTTTTGAGGCGGTGATTTCGGTAATAAAACTAAAAACAAGCGAAAGGCAAAGGGTAACAATTGTGATTTTTATTGCCCATAGATTCCGCTTTTTTGTTTTTGATTTTTTTGTTTCTTTCTTTTCGGAAGAGGAGTCTTCCTCTTGTTTTATGTTAATTTTTGTCATTTCAAATTAATGCCGGTGGCATAAACTAAGTAAACCTTGCGTCATTGGTTCGGTAGGTTTTCCCTGCCGAGAACCTGTCGTCGCCGTACAGGCAGTTTCCTTTTAATCCCGACAAAACCGGATTGCTCCGTATTTAACCGAATCACCACTCAGAACACACTATAATCCTTAGTTTATATCAGTCTAGAAGATTTCCTTGACAGACTTGATGTGGGTTATCCTCTTTTGCAGTATCAGTTTCATTCCGCAATCACATACTACTATTGGCCAACAGCTATATGCTTAAAAATCAGAAATTCACAAATACCACTCAAGGCAAGCTACACTGCACACAGATATTGATTACCGCGATGCAGGTTTAATCCCTGGCAGTAGATACATGATCCACCAAACAGGGTCTCCACGATAATTGGGTCGGCTCCCATATGCCATTATGGGACGCCCAAGTATCTTAACTCCCAGCACCAGCCCTGATTTGGGCAACCAAGGCCAGCACAAGGAACTTCATCGATTTGCTCTTTAACGGTAGTTTAACCCCGTCTTCGCGCACATCTTACCTGACTAGAATACTGTGCCACCGTGCATACATATTAGCACACTTTTATATTTTATGCAAATACTTTATGAAAAATGTACAAGGTAGCGCTATTTTTGTCGACAAACCACGCTTTTGGTCAAATCAAGCAAAGATTCGGACTTATCGCCGTATGGCAATAACAATTCATTTATGTCGTTAAACAGTCGATAAATCAGCTCTTTTGCTCTGTCCGAGCCGAACAAAACCGGATAAGAATTTTTGTCATTATCGAGCATATCGTCGGTCAACTGAAACAAAATTCCAAGCTTTTCACCAAAAATTTGCATATCGTTATATGCCGCTTCGTTCTTGTGTAAATAGCAAGGCGCAAGCGTAGCTGCTTTGATTAAGGCTGCAGTCTTTTTTGAATACATGGCAAGCACCTGCTCTTCCGTTGCGGCATACATGGTGATGTCCTCGACTTGTCCCCCAATCATACCGGAAGCGCCGGCGCACTCCGAAATAATCAGCGCTGAGCAAAACAACTTGTTGTCAAGGCTGACAGCTTTCAGCATCGTTTCGTAAGCGATGTTTAACAGCGCATCGCCGGCAAGTATTGCCAAGGCTTCGCCAAACACCTTGTGACATGTCGGCTTTCCCCTGCGAAGGTCGTCATTGTCCATAGACGGCAGATCGTCATGTATCAAAGAATAAGTATGTATCAGCTCAAGCGCAATGGCAAAATCGGATATTTTTGACCTGCTGATGCCCAGAAAGTCAGCCGAAAGGCGCATAATAAGCGGACGAATTCTTTTGCCTCCGCTAAAAAGCGAGTATTCCATGGCATCGTATAATTCTTCGGGATAAAGTTCTTTTTTCGCATCAAAAAAAGCGCGAAGGCCTGCTTCGAACTCCTCGATTATTTGATTAAAACGCTTATTCATCTTCCACCTCAATTTTTTGCATATCGGCGTTCAGCAATTCGAACTGCCCTTTCAGATCGTTGAGTTCTTTCAGACAATCTTTGGCGGTTCTTATGCCGTCGGCATACAACTTCAGACTCTCTTCAAGCGTAATTTTTTCGTTGTCGAGTTTTTTTACTATTTGTTCAAGTTTTTCTGCATTCTTTTCATAACTCATAGCGTTTTTTGCTCCGTTTTTTCTGTTATTTGGGCGCGCGCCTTGCCGTCAAGCGCGTATATATCTATTATATCATCCTTCTTGAGTTCCGCAATACCCGAGACTACGGCAGCGTCTTTCGAGATGCGGAAATATCCTTTTTGTAACAGCTTTGAGGGATTGAGCGTGTCCAACGCATGCAAAAATCGTTGTAAATCCGTCTCGCGCTTGAAAATTTTGTTTTCTACATTGCGCTTCATGCTCTCTTTTAGGTTTTCCAAACGGAAATTTTGTTGCGACATAAGTTGCGCCCAGCGGTAACCTACGGCAGAAACAACATTTATTATGCGCGAACGCTCTTGTTCCTGTCTCTTGATTACGGCAATGCGAAGTTGTTCTTGAAGATCAATCGTTCTGTCCTTCAACGCTTGAATATCATAACCTATTCTTTCGGCTGCCGCAGTCGGGGTGATGGCTCTCTCGTCGGCAACAAAGTCGCACAGTGAATAATCTGTTTCGTGGCCCACCGCCGAAATAACAGGAGTTTTTGCGGCAAAAACCGCCCTGGCAAGCGTCTCATCGTTGAACGGCAACAAATCCTCGAAAGAGCCGCCGCCGCGCGCTATTACGATGACGTCAAAGCCCAACTCATCAGCATTCTGCAATGCCTTTGTGATGTCCTTTGCGGCATAAGCGCCTTGTACTCTGACATCGATTACAGTAAGTTTTTGTTGGGTATTATATTTATAAACAGTCGTAATAATATCCTGAATTGCCGCGCCTTTCGCGCTGGTTATTATGGCAATATTGTTGGGATATAGCGGAACTTTCTTTTTGTATTGAGCATCAAACAGTCCCTCTTCGCGCAATTTCAGTTTAAGCTCTTCAAGTTTCTTATATAGAAGTCCTGCGCCGAAAAGTTCAATCTTATATGCGGAAAGCGACAATCTACCCGTTTTTACATAATAATCGGGTCTGCCTGTAACAAGCACTTGCTCGCCATTCTTTGGGATATAGGTGCGCTTGCAATCAAAACAAACTATGTTTAACTGCGCATTTTTGTCCTTAAGAGTAAAATAGCAGTGTCCGCTTATGGTGCTGACACCGCTAACTTCGCCGACTATAGGCACGTTGTATAAAAGTTCTTCTTCTTGAAAAAGATTCCTTACATAGGTATTGAATTGTTCGACTGTAAGGTATTCTTTAGTTGCCATAGAGTTCGAACGCCTTGATTGTATTGGCAAGCAACATTGTTCTTGTCATAAGTCCAACACCTCCGGGAACAGGTGTAACAAAGGAAGCCTTTTCTTTTACGCTGTTGAAGTCGACATCACCGCATAACTTGCCGTCCAGTCTGTTCATACCGACATCGACGATTACGGCGCCTTCTTTTATCATTTCTGCGTTGACAAAATTCGCCCGTCCGATCGCCACTACAAGAATGTCTGCGGCTTTCGTGATTTCGGCAAGGTTCTTTGTTTTTGAATGGCATATCGTCACGGTGGCATTGTCACGCAAAAGCATAAGCGCCATCGGCTTGCCGACTATGTTCGAGCGTCCGATAACAACGGCATTCTTTCCCGATACCGATATATCGTATGCTTTCAGCAGTTCCATAACGCCGCTTGGCGTACAGGGCTGTAATTCGGGTATGCCCAGCGCCAACTTGCCTGTTTGCCATGCGCTCAATCCGTCGACATCTTTCTTTACGTCAATATATGAAAGAATCTCGTTCTCGTCAAGATGTTTGGGCAAAGGCAGTTGCACTATCAGTCCGTCAATAGTGGGATCTGCGTTTAGTTTGTTGATGTTGTCAATAAGTTCTTCTTTTGTTGTATCTTCGGCAAGACGGCAATGAATCGACTTCATGCCTATCTCCGCGCAGTCTTTTATTTTGCTGGCGACATAGACTTTTGAGGCGGCGTCTTCGCCGACTATTATGACAGCAAGTCCCGGCGTTCTGCCGCTCTTTGCGAGGTCTTCGATTTTTTGTTTGAATTGTGCTTTTAGTGTTGCCGAAACGGCTCTTCCGTCAATTATTTGCATCCTCTTCTATGTCCTTTTTGTTTAGTTTTTTGTATACGCTAGACAGCACGCCGTTGACGTACTGATTGCTTTTGTCGGTGGAATAACGTTTGACAAGCTCCACTGCTTCAGCGATGGAAACAGAATGTGGAATGTCCGGCATAAAATGCATTTCGTACAGCGCAAGCAAAAGCGCAGCAAGGTCGGGTTTGAAGATCCTTTCCAACGAAAAGCCTTCCGAAAGCTCTTCTATTTGGGAAATAAGCCAATCGTATTTCTCGATTATGCCGTAATATGTTTCCGTCATATATTTTTTGTCGACTTCGGCAAGCTCGATACTGGATAATATTTCAAAGGTTCTTTGATTGGGTTTGTTTGAAAAAAGGTATTCAAAAACAAGTTTATATACTGATTCTCTGGCTATTTTTCTGCTCATAAAGGACTTTCCTCTTGATAGTATGCGTTATTTAAAGATTATGTTGCTGACATTTACGTTTATGGATTGTACTTTGTAGCGTGTCGCCGCCTCAACTGCTTTCTTAATTTTTTCTTGCAGATTGCAGACAACGTCAGGCACACTATAACCGTAAATCATGTTGGTATACAAGTCAATAATGACCCTGTTTTCGTCGATATATACGTGGATATTCCTGTTTCTGAAAGAACCTAAACCGAACTTGGACTTGGTTAAACCAACCTCTTTCGCCACGCCTTCAGTCTGTGAAAGAGCTGTGCCGGCGATGGATGAAATAAGATTGGCATATCTGGTATTCGCCTCGTAATTAATTGAGTCTTTCATATTCCACCTCATAGAGCAGTATAACATAAAAGACTCAATCATGCAAGGAATTCATTGTTCAAATCAAGCGTAAGGATGAACCGTTACATCAAGCGCAGTGTAGTCGGTCTCGGTGACTACGACGTTAAGTATTTGAGCTGCTTGCTCGGCTGTTATTTCCGCCGCCTTGACAACGATATTGACGTTTTCTGTGCTGATAGTCACCACGCAATCGCCAAAACCCTTGGCTTTTATCAAACCTTCAAGTATAAGTTCTGTTTCCATAGCGTCGCAAATTTCAAGTTTCTTTGCCTGAGCGTTGGCAATAGTCGTCTCGTCTGTCGAATCGGATGCTATGATGCTGTCAAGATAAAGTATCTCTTCGGCTCTTGTCGCTTCCCTGTCTTGACGATAGGATACGAAGAAAGTCACCGCAGTAAGTTCCCCTTCCTGAGGATTCATCTTCGCATTGAGAAAATAATTCAGGACGCCAGTCGCCACAAGCAACAACACCAACGATACCAGAACTATTATCTTCTTTTTG
>CAYJBS010000079.1:0-6629 GCA_964368435.1 uncultured Christensenella sp.
GGCATTTCATCGATTTGCATAATTTGGATTGAGCTTCCTCCACTTCGGTCGGAATGACAAACGTCTTCACACTGAAGTGAAGTGAGTCGGGATGATATACAATGAAAAAGAAGGCAAATTCGCCTTCTTTTCTTTTTTTTTGGGCATGTGTTATGCTTATTTCATTCCTAATACTTTGCGTTTGAGAATCTTTCTCTTCTTTATTGTTTGTGCAAGCAATGCCGTTGAAAGACCAATAAGTACCAGTCCGCCGCCGATTGCGCCGTATACCCAAGGTACCGCATTCTTGCCTTCGCCGATTATGATATATTCCGCTTGCGTGTCGCTTACTTCGAATACAAGATAGTCGCCCTTTCTTACGCTGGCTATTTCGGACAGACTGCCGTCATCTTCGAGTTTACCGATTTTCAGAGTGTCAAGATAACGGTGTTCTTGACTTATCAGCAGTCGCATGGTCATTATCTTGCCGCCCGAAAGCTGATCGCCCGATATGTTTATTGCAAAGCGTTGTTTGCTTTCCTTGCCTTCATATTCGCCCGAAGCTATGACAACTCTTTGGCTTGTATTGGTGACTTCTATCTCCGTGCCGGGAAGGAATCCCGGGCTGAGACTTGCCACAACATCCTTCTCCTGCTCTTTCATATGTTCAATCTGCGAGAGATAGACGATGAAGTCAAGTTGGGTGTTGCCGATGAGCGTATAATTCTCATCGGTGATTGCCGCCGACGCCTTATAATAATCGGCTTCAACGACGGTTTTGTCGTATGTTATTATGAGTTCCAACACTTCGGTTTCGGCAACAGGGATACCGTTCAAGCGTCCTCCGACTGTCTTCACCTTGCCATCATAATATAAGGATGCATAGTCCAAGAATGTCACAGTAATCGGACGGGGGGTTATGGTCAACGTTGCCGACATAGGCGCTATTGCGGTATAGTTGTCGACGTCAAATCCGAAGGTTACGATAGCGTTATAGCTGCCGCAATCTTTTGCGGTATTGTTGGCATACGCCGCTGTCACACCTACAGGCAGTTTGCCCGAAATGACAAGACTTTGGGCGGTGGCATTGTAGACGACACTCTTATTGCTGAAGCCGATTGCCGACATATCGTGAGTCGCCCTAAGCACGGAATAAGTGCCGTTTGTGAAGTCGGCGTCATAATTGGCATTGTCGATATTTCCGGTAATGGCGTATTCGCCTGCATCCATTGTGCCGGTTTTTGTCAGCGTGAGATTGAGTTCGTCACCGTCGACAAGGTTGGTTACGGTGCAAGTCAAATCGACTTGAGCCTGTGTATAAACGCTTTGTCTGTCATGAATTATGACATTTATCGGTCTGGGCGTAACGGTCAAGAGCGCCGACATCTCATCTATTTGATTATAGTTGTTTTGGTTATAAACGAATTCGGCAATAACCTCGCTCTCTCCTACGATATCCAGCGAATTTTGAAGATAGTTGACGCTCAAACCACCGACTAAGTCAGGCAGCGCGCCGACCAAAGCCAGGCTATGGTCTTCGCCATCATATACGAAAGAGCCATCGGGGAAAGATATTGCGCTCATATCAACGGTGGCTTTGTTGATGACAAGCAGCACTTCTTTGACTACGGCAAGATAGTTCGCCGTCTCTTCTGCGCTGAGTGTGACAACATAACCTGCTTCGTTGGCTTCGATATATCCCGGAGCTGAATAAACAAGCGCCGTTTCGGAATGGTCAAGCTCGGCGACTACGTCTTTTTGTCCGCCGTCATAGGTATGTTCTTGCGTGGCGGCGGCGGTTATGACTGCCTGCGCCTTATTGATTATTATATTTACTGAAGTTTCGGCATATTTTGTTTGTTCGCCGTCTGTGCATGCTAACACTATCTTATAGCTTCCGCTTTCGGCAACCTGATTGGCAATAACAAAGTTGGTTTCAGAGATTGCCGCAAACTCCTCGTTATAGAACCATTGATAGAAGAATGTCACACTGCCCAGTTCGTGGTAGCTTTCTGCTTGAAGCGTGACGGTGGCGCCATAGATCACAGGCTCTGAATATCCCAAAATGCCAATTTCGGGATTAAGCAAGGTATAGTTTGCCTCGATTGTCGCATTAGCGATGATATCCTCGATATCATCTTCCGTTTGCCATGCCGCGGTATAACCTGTTTTTGCCGCGGGAGCGGGGAAATCGGCTACTGCAATAGTTGCGTTATAGGTGACATACACCACAGATTCCGACTCAAAGGACACAAAATTCACCTCGAGGAAATATGTCAAAACATCGACATCAAAGACTGCCGAATAGTAGTTTTTGTCGTCGGGTATAAACGATGCTTGTCTGGAGTGTAGTCCGACAGTTGAAATAACTTCCGTGCCGTCGGTCCAAGCAAAGATACCCTCCACACCGGCTACTCCACCCGTAAGCGCGCTAACCGACAAAGCTCTGTCTGCGATGAAAGCTGCGGCAGTCGGCAGGCTCGTTATTTTGGGATCAGCCTTTTCTATCGTGACAACGATGCCAAGCGGATAGCTTACATTATTGTTGAAATCACCATTATAGTAAGCCTCAAATGTCTGTGCGTCGCCCGCGAAGATAAGCATATCGGGCGTTACCCAATAAAAATCGGCATCAAGCGATATGTCTGCGAGAGTAAGTTCCGGAACATATATGTCGTACAGTTGCTCATAGGTTATGTCTGTATATTCCGCCTTTTGTATTTCGAGCGTAACTACCAAAGATGCGGCAAAATAGTTGTGGGTTTCTGCTGCAGATACTGTGACTTCATAGATTCCTGCGTCAGTATATCCCTGTTGCGGCGCATAGCTCAAAGCTGTTTCGGCATGATTCAAACCTGCCGAAATATCTTTTTGCAAACCGTCATAAGTGTGAACCTGATGAAGCATGCCTAGTATTACGGAGTCAGCTCTTGTGATGACTAGCGTCACAGTCTCGTTTGAAAGAGCATAGTTGTTGTCGGCAATATAAGTCGCCGTCGCCGTATAAGTTCCGGCTGTGCAAAACACTGCGCTCTCATCGCTGAAAACAACTTCAGCAACGACTTCTTGGTCGAATGTGTTATAGTAATATGCTTTTATTGATGCGCTTTGCACCTCGGACGTATAATAATATTCATCTGCTGTTTGCCATATTATTTCCCGAGCCAAAGCATTGATTATGGCAGGGCACTCAAAGCTGCTGTTTATGGTATAGTTCGCCATATCGTCTATTATGACGGTGATTGTGGCGAAAGCAACATCAGTCTGCTCCGAGTTGAAGGATATGTTTGTTATGCTCATAAGAGCCGTCGTATCTACTATTCCTGTTACGGTGTAGTGTTGGTTCTCTGCGAAGGCGCCTGTATAGGAGTTGTTGCCGTCAAAGGTTTTTGAAATAGCCACTCCTGTGCTTGCTACTGTCACGACAGCCTTGTTGATTGTGTAGCTGCCCTCGACCTCTGTAGCATCGCAATAATCCATTCTGCCGCCGCGGGATATTACATAATAATAGGTGCCGACGAATTCAGGTGTGGTTATGTCGTTGATACGCGCAAGCATATCGGCTTCTGTAGCAAAATATGCTATGTCGCATTCGAAATCTACAGGATCATCATAATTGAGATAGGTTTTATAGGTTACCCCCTGCGGCGCGGCGTTATAAGTATAATCCGTCGTCGTGTCGGTTATGAAAACCTCGGGAGCAGTGATAGGGCTGTAAACATATTCTGCAGGCAACTTTTCAAAATAAACAGTCTGCGTATTTCTGCCTATATTGCCCTCTGCGTTCCAGCAAAGTATGTCGTGTCCCGGTCCGGGATGCGGTACCGAAGCGCCGTCTGAAAATATATTTATATCGACGGTTGAGCTTTGAAGGAACTTATAGGATACCCTCTGATAGAGATATTCCACTTTCGTTTCGTCACTTCCTTGCGGTATATATATAATAAAGAACAGTTTAAAATCAATAACAGAAAGATTCAATACCACATTACTTGCGCCCGAGATATATATGGGTGTATCTAAGTAGCTAATATGCATTGAGCCTGTCAAAGTGACAGTTTTGTCGATGATGTTGATTCGTGCGGCGCAATCAAAATTATCAAACAAGACGCTTGTTACGCTGCTTACGGCAATAATATTATCGACAGTTTTGCCGAAATGCTCCTCGCCGTTGACCAGTATTGCGCTTTCCGCTCCGCTTGTCAAGGTGATTTCATCCCATGCCTGCCATATGGCATAAGCTTGAGTATCGGCAAAAAGCAAGGTCTCCGCCGTCAGCGTCACGCCGCTACCGTCAGAGAGAGTATTCCATTCCAAGAAATCATAGCCAAACTTCAGCGGCGCAGGCATCGCGCCCATAGCCATTCCGTTATAGATTATTTCGCCGTCGACAATGCCGCCCGCAGTCGTTCTTGTGACCTCGGAATATCCTTCGGTTGCGCCCTGATAATCAAAGCTGACTACGACAGGATAATGGTAATGCCCATCAAAATCATCCCAACCGCTATCCGACATATAGTTTGTATATGCCGTATAATTTGGCAGTTCAATAACAAGGTTATCGTTTATTTTCTTGAGCCATTCCACTTCATCAAAATATCTGAATACGTTTGCGTCGGGTGTGAACAGCGGCGCAGTGTTGTTTATTACTACACTGACAAGGTTGGAGAGTCCTTCTAGTCCGACATTGCCCACCTGATTCAATCCATCGGGAAGTACGATGCTCTGCAAAGATGCGTTACCGTAGCGATAGTTGCTGTCAAAGAATGCATAATCAGCTATTTTTGTAACGCTTGAAGGTATTTCAAAGTGCGTTGCCGATTTGTTCAGCGGATAAAACAGCAGTGTCGTCATATCTGCGTTATATAGAACGCCGTCTTGAGTCTTGTGGTTCAGCGCGCCCTCGCCCACTGATACGCTCTCAAGCTGCTGCAATCCGCCAAAAACGTTATTTAATATAGATATTATGCTCGAGGGGAGCGTCAGTTCCGTAATAGAGGTATTGAAAAAAGCATAAGTGTTTATTTGGACAAGACTGCTGCCCTCCGCAAATACTACGCTCGAAATGACAGGTTTGTCCATGAATGCATATATTTCGATATGCGTCACATAACTCGGGATTGTTACTTCAACATTCTCCTGTCCTTCCGCAATGGTTATTCCCGTTATTTTAGTATCGGTCTCATAAAAAATCAATTGATAGACTACCCAGCTTGCCTCTACATACAAGTCGCTTGTCACCGCTGTGGCAAAATCAAAGTCGCTGCCGCTCTCTGTCCAACCGTCAAATAAATATAACGGTTTTGTGGGATCTGCGGGTTGTGAAGCCTGCTCATAGATTTGAACCGTCTGCGGCGCCTGCGCCGTTTCCGAACCAAATGCAGCGCCGTCTTGCTTATCATAGAAAGTAACGGTGTATTCCTGAATTTTTATGTCGATAGTATTGTTGTCTTCATTGTTAACCAGCATCAGTCTATTCTCGAAAGAACTCAATAGGAATTTATAAAAATATTCTGTCAAATCAATTGCCGTATCGGTTTGGATTATAGGCAATTGGTTCTCGGTGATATTATTGATAGACATCGCATAAAAGACGTCCATTTCTTCGGAAAGAATGATTTTTCCTGATGAAATCCCGTCATTAATTAGGTAAATCAACGCCACAACTTGGGAATTTATCAGTTTCACATATGCCGTTTCCGATACCGTTATGGCAACGCCCATCCCTTCGCCCAAAAGTGTTATTACTGTTCCGTCAAGCACAAGAGATGCGTCGGCATTCAAAATGATACCTTCGTTTCTCAAATCGATCCACATATCTTTCAGCGTCAACTCGGCGTTCGTTACATTGAACAACTCTCCGTCGAATGTAAGATCATTGGTGAACCTAATATCGTACCCTTCAAGATTCCACACCGTATCAGCGGATATCTCGACGGTACTCATAACAAACACCTTGCCGCCTGCAGTCACCAGCGCCTTTATCATCTCAAGATTATTTACCGGCGCAGTTTCGTTGCCGTTGCCGCCGTCAGCTGCCAAGATATCAAAATATAATTCCGCTTTTTTTGTATAGCCTCTTACCGTATTACCGTCGATTTGGATATGATAGTCACTCGGCAAGGAAAGTGAGCATTTATCAAAATAAAGCGCAGCGTCCATAACAACTGTTCCGTCGCCTGCAAGTATCGTCGAGTCGTCAATGAACTCATCAAAAACAAGTGTCGAATACAATGGACTATACAGTATAACGGGCGCATTCTGAGTCAATACTATTCCGCCCAAATTGATGCTGCTCATCTCATCATCAAGTATATAAACGCTTGCGGAAGCAGTGATGGCGTTGCCGATGATTGATGTTCCTCCATTAATCATGAGCTCGCCGTCAACAGAGAACATATATATGCTGTCGTCAAAAGCGTTATTGATTATTTTAATATTATATAACGATATTGAAACGCCGCCAGGCACATTAATGAATGAGGAGTTGTATTCCGGAGAACCTGTCATATATGCGTTGCCAAACACTACATCTGGCAATGTCCAAGTCTGATTTCCGTTGATTGTATACTGGCTGTCTAATACGATTACACCGTCTTTTGCAAGGGATATTATTGCTTCGTCAAAAGTTCTTACGGTGGCTTGCCCCA
>CAYJBS010000080.1:0-6504 GCA_964368435.1 uncultured Christensenella sp.
GCGCAAGAGACAGAAATAAAAAACATTTCCGATGCCAATGAGTTGAAGAACCTTATCGGCGCAATAGCAGTCGGAGAAAAAGTAGTAATTGACTGGAACGATGAGCTTGTCATTGCTTTTTCCAACAAAGAATATCACATTTCCATAAACAGCGGACTGTTCGGAGAGGGCATCTCTCATGACGAAGTCGTAGACGCCGTGACGCCGCTTTACGGAAAGAATTATACAAACATTTTCTTTGACGCAAAAGCCGAAATGCACACGCTTGACCAATTTTATATAAAGCCGGAAATGCCGTATGAAGACATTCAACTGAAGGCATATTTAATCATTTCCGGGCGCACGCTTAACACCGTCAAGGAGCTGATTGACATCTATGCTCCGCAAGAAAAAAGCATAACGACAGCCATGCTTTGCGCCAACGCTATTCTCGACGAAAAAATAATCGAACTTGAACTGAGCAACCTATATTATCAAGTAGAGTTGCCTTTAGTCAAATGTCTTTTTGACATGGAAAAAGCAGGTTTTCGCATCGACAAAGAGGTTTTAGAAACTCTCTCGAAACAATACGATGCCGAATTGAAGCAGATCATTGACGCGATTTATGAAATGGCAGGAGAAAATTTCAACATAAATTCCAACAAACAACTTGGTTATATACTTTTTGAAAAGCTACAACTTCCCACACGAAAAAAGAACAAAACGGGTTTTTCCGTCGCCGCAGACACTTTGGAGAGCATAAATCACCCCATTGCAGAGTCGTTGCTACGCTACCGTCAGCTTACCAAACTAAAAAGCACATATCTTGACGGCATGCGCGCCGTTATGAATACCGCAACGGGCAGAGTGCATACCTCGTTCAAGCAGTGCCAAACGACTACGGGCAGGTTGTCCTCTGCCGAGCCGAATTTACAGAATATCCCCATAAGAAAAGCAGAGGGCAAAGAGATACGCAAGATGTTTATTGCAAGCCCCGGTTGCAAACTTGTCACCGCCGACTATTCTCAGATCGAGTTGCGACTGTTGGCGCATTTCTCAGGCGATCCCAACATAATTGAAGCATACAAACATGCCGCCGACATTCACAGGCTGACCGCCGCCAGAATTTACGGTGTTCCGATTGATGAAGTCACCGAAGAAATGAGGGGCGCCTCGAAAGCCGTAAATTTCGGCATCATATACGGCATAAGCTCCTTTGGTTTGTCGAAAAATCTTGATATTTCCCAAGGCAAAGCAAAGAGATTTATAGATGAATATTTCAAGACATATCCTTCCGTAAAGCAGTATATGGAAAACAATATCGAATTGGCAGAGCAACAAGGGTATTTGAAGACATTTATGGGCAGAATACGCCACTTTCCGGAATTGAAATCACCGAATTATGCCGTGCGCGCCTTCGGAAAAAGAGCCGCAATGAATATGCCCTTGCAGGGAAGCGCCGCTGATTTAATAAAAATAGCCATGCTGAATGTCAACGCCGCTTTGAAAGAAGGCGGCTATAAAGCCAAAATGATTTTGCAAGTGCATGACGAACTCATCGTCGATTGTCCCGAAAACGAAGTAGAAAACATAAAAGTATTGATAAAAAAATGTATGGAAGAAGCCGTAACAATGAAGATTCCCATGCTTGCCAATGTCGGCACGGGACAAAACTGGTACGAAGCAAAATAAGGAGAAAAGTATGTTAATAGCAATAACAGGCGGAGTAGGAAGCGGCAAGTCAGCCGTAATGGACATCATAAAGTCATTTGACGCCAACGTTTTGAGCGCAGATGAAGTCAATGATGAGCTTATGAAAAGGGAAGAATACATTCATAAAATCAACAAGATGTTCAAAGGCGTCGTGAAAGACGGCGTAATTGACAGACTGCAACTGGGCAAACGTGTTTTTTATGACGCAAACGCCATAAAACAACTCAACGATCTTGCGCACCCCATCATTATCGAAGAAATAAAAAAGCGTGTCAGGAATATGGATGGCGCAATTTTTATAGAAGTACCGCTGCTTGTTGAATCAAAAATGCAGGACATGTTCGACAAAATTTGGCTAGTAAAAGCCAGCAACGAATTGAGAATAAAAAGAATTTTGATGAGAGATTCCATCAGCGAAGAATACGCAAAGAAGATTATGTCGAGCCAAGTAACCGACAAAATAAGAATGCAGTACGCCACAGACATTATCGAAAACAATGGCGACGAAAACGAACTTTATAACAGAGTAGAGGAGCTATACAAGAGCCTTTATGATTGATGAGCGGACCATTCTGCATGTAGATATCAACAATTTTTACGCTTCTGTAGCCGTATTGCTTAATCCCGCGCTAAAAGGAAAACCCGTCGTGGTATGCGGTGATGTCGAGAAAAGACACGGAATTGTGCTGGCAAAGAGCGAACAAGCCAAGAAAGCCGGAGTCAAGACCGGCGAGACCATATGGTCGGCAAAACAAAAAATCAAAGGGCTGATACTTGTACCGCCCGATTTCAAAAAGTATTCCGAATATTCAAAAAAGTTTTATAATATTTTTACGAGATTTACTCCCGACGTAGAAAGTTTCGGGCTTGACGAATGTTGGCTTGATTTGACGGGTTGTCAAAAACTTTGGGGCAACGGCGAGCAAACGGCAGAAAAAATAAAAGAAACCATACGTCAAGAAATAGGCTTGACGGTGTCGATCGGCGTTTCGTTCACAAAAGTTCTTGCAAAACTGGGTAGCGACATGAAAAAACCCGATGCCATAACAGTAATTTCGAAAGAAAATTATAAAACAAAGGTTTGGCAACTGAAGGTCTCCGAAATGCTTTTTGTGGGTAGGCACACCGAAGAAAAACTAAACGCACTGGGAATATTCACTATCGGAGATTTGGCAGGGTATGACAAGACCGAACTTATTCGGCATTTTGGCAAGGTGGGCGACAAGTTGTACCGCTATGCCAACGGAACTGATAACGAACAGGTCAAGCCATATACCTATGTTCACATTCCCGAAAGCGTCGGTAACGGTACTACCACACAAGAAGACATCACCAACATTAAGGATGCGTCAAGCGTCATTTTTGCGCTGAGTGAAGTCATTGCTTTTCGTTTGCGGGCGTTGGGGCTTTCCGCGTCGGGCGCGTCAATTGATTTGCGCGATAAGGAACTGAAATCCTTTTGTCGTCAAGCCAAATTTGATTTTTTGACAGACAGCGCTTACGATATAGCCACGCTTGCCATAAAACTTTTGAATAGCAACTATGACTTTTCGCAAAATCTGCCTTTACGCACCGTCACTGTTGCGGTGGGTGGTTTGAAGAGCGCAGAGGAACAACCTCAAACATTTTTTGACGAAGAAATTCAAAAAAACAGCAAACTTGAAAGCAGTATCGACGTTTTGCGCCACAAATACGGCTTTGGCGTACTGAAAAGAGGAATAACCGTCGACCCTGTTTTCAGTTGCGACGCAAGGGAAGTCGAGGATGAATTTGTAGCCTTCGGAAAAACTCACTCGGACGATACCGACAACTGACGACAATAAATTTTTAGACAGCTGCATTTGTATAAAAAAGCACTCTATGCCGAAAATAGGTATAGAGTGTTTTTATATTTAATTAAGGGGAATAATGCGCAAAGAATTTGTTGAAAAAGAGGAAATATGTTTTCCGCAAGAAAAATATGAGGAGATAAGGAACGATGAAAAACAAAGAGTACCTCAAAACTGTTAAAGACTCAATGCCACGCTCCCGCCATTTGAAAACAATGGTGAGAGCTTTTATTATAGGCGGTCTTATATGTTGTATCGGTCAGGCTATCAGCGACTTGCTTATGCTGGCTTTTCCGAGTATGGAAAAACAAGTCAATCAACAATTTACTATTTTGATTATTATAACAATTACGGGCATATTGACGGGCTTCGGCGTATATGACTCCATCGGGAAATTTGGCGGCGCAGGCTCAATCATTCCTATCACAGGATTTGCAAACTCCGTTGTTGCGCCTGCAATAGAATTCAAAAGAGAGGGTTATGTCTTTGGGTTGTGCGCAAATATGTTTACCATTGCAGGCCCTGTGATAGTATTCGGCGTGGTATCCTCGGTTATCGTCGGGCTGATTTATTTAATTATCGGGAGTGTGTAATGCTGAATCATACAATATATTTTGATGGCGTCGGCATCGCCGACACCACAACAATTGCCGGTCCGAAAGAAGGCGAAGGTCCGCTTGCAAAGTATTTTCATCATATACTTGACGACGATCTTCTGGGACAAAAAAGCTATGAAAAAGCCGAAACGAAAATTCACATTTCGGCGATACGCAACATTCTTAACAAAAGCGGCATGACTGCGGCAGATATCGATTGTGTATTTGCAGGGGATTTGCTTGACGAAATGATAGTGTCGAGCTTTGCCTTGAGAGAGTTCAGCATTCCTTTTATAGGACTATACAACGCCTGCGCCAGCTTTGCGGAAGCGTTGATTGTCGGTTCGTCAATGATTAGCGGCGGACTTATGAAAAGAGTAATATGCTCTACTTCAAGCCACTTCTCTACGGCGGAACGGCAATACCGTTTTCCGCTTGAACTTGGTTCTCAACGCACTCCGCTTGCGCAATGGACGGTGACGGGCGCAGGTTGTACCATGCTTGAAAAACTCGACAAGCACAAAATACAAATCACCTGCGCAACACTGGGCAAGGTAGTTGATTATGGAGTAAAGGATGCCAGCGATATGGGAGCGGCAATGCTACCGGCAGCTATGGACACATTAAAAACACATTTTCGCGATACAAAGCGAAAGCCTTCATATTATGACATGATAGCAACGGGAGACCTCGGCGATGCAGGAGCAAGGTTGCTACGAAAATTGATAAAAGAAGAAGGACTTAACATAGACGAACAGCATCAAGACTGCGGAGAACTGATTTTCAACAGAGAAGCGCAAGATGTCGGGCAGGGGGGCAGCGGCACGGCTTGCTCCAACATAGTTTTTAATTCTTATATCTATCAGAATATGCTGGACAATAAGATAAAAAGATTGTTATTGGTGCCTACGGGCGCGTTGGTATCAAAAACTGCATCATTGCAAGGCGAAACCATGCCCGGGATAGCTCACGCAATTTGTATTGAGAGGGTTTGAGGTATGTTAGATTATGTTTGGGTATTTCTTATAGGCGGCACGGTTTGTTTGATTGGACAGACGCTGATTAATCTGACAAAAATGTCTTCGGCAAGGATTCTTGTAATCTTTCTGTTGTTGGGCGTTTTGCTTGAAGCGATTGGGATTTTTGAGCCGATAAAAGAGTTCGCAAAAGCCGGCATAACCATTCCGATAATTGGGTTTGGCGCAAATCTTGCCAAAGGCGCAATCGAAGGAGTGGCGTCGAAAGGTCTTATCGGCGCCATAACAGGAGGGCTTATGACGGCGGCGGCAGGAGTAGCCGGAGTAATATTTGTCGGCTTCGTAGTAGCGGTGTTTGCCAAGTCCAAAACCAAGAAATAATTGACAATAAGGCTCTTCGGGCTTATAATCTCAGTATGATAAACTTATTCGAAAAATGCCATTGTCTGCTTATAAAAACTCTTTCCAACCTATTTTATTTTTCCGGATATGACAATGCCGATGCAACAATGCTCATTTTTCCCGACAAAAAATATTATTTGACCGATGCGAGGTATACCGAGGAAGCGACGGAGCTTTTGACCGATTTCGAAATAATTGATTTCCACCGTGATTTGTTCGGCACAATTCAAAACGTTTTGGCAAGCCACAACGCAAAAATTGTCGGCAGAGAAAACGATCTTACTATGAGTTTCTTTAACGCTCTTTTAAGTGGCATTGATGCGAAATTTATTGATATTTCTTCAGATCTCCAAAAAATTAGATCAGTCAAGACTGCGCTACAGCTTGAACTGATAAAAAAAGCGCAAGCCATCACGGACAAAACCTTTGTCGATATTTTGTCGGAAATCAAAGAGGGTATGACAGAGCGACAACTTTGTATTGCGCTTGAAAACAAACTTTATCAAAACGGCGCAGACGGCATTGCCTTCAAAAGTATAGTTGCCTTCGGCGCAAACAGCAGCCGTCCGCATGCGCTTGTCAGCGACAAGAAACTTGAGCGAGGCAGCGTAATAAAACTTGATTTCGGCGCGCGGTTCAAAGGTTGGTGCGCCGATATGACCAGAACGGTGTTTTTCGGCAAACCGTCAAACGAAGCAAAAAATATTTATGAAGCAGTCAAAGAGGCGCAACAAGCGGCGCTTGAAGGTATTTATACCGGTATCAGCTGCAAAGCGGCATATGCCCTGGCAAACGATTGTTTCGTTGCCGGAGGACTTGAAAAGTACTTTATACATTCATTAGGGCACGGACTGGGGACGGATGTCCACGAAATGCCGACGCTATCGCCGCGTTCGGAAGACTTTTTATGCGAGAATATGGTCGTCAGCATAGAGCCGGGGCTGTATCTTCCCTCAAAATTCGGCGTTCGTATTGAGGATATAGTATTTTTTCATAAAAGTAGTATAG
>CAYJBS010000081.1:0-6480 GCA_964368435.1 uncultured Christensenella sp.
AGCGGAAAAGGTTTGTCAGCGTGCTTTGCGACTGTTGTTGAATAACTATTATATTGTCGATTTCAATAGGTTGCTTGAAGGCGATTATTGATAACATCAACGCCACGAAGGTGACTTGCAAAGCCGAAATGAGTTTAATCATAAGCGATTGCATAGAAATTGAGATGCCCTCGGTGCGTTTTCCCGTCTTCCATTCGACATAATCTATGCTGTCGGCTATCATCGAAAAGTTTATGTTGCCGATAATCCCGAGGGGGAAGCCTGACACGAACAGACAGCCGATAATTGAATAAACATTTGAGCCGAAAAAGAACATAGCCACAAAAGACAGTATGCCCATAGCGGCGCAAGCGAGATACAGTTGTTTGTAATTTAGTTTTTTTAGTAATTTCGGCGTAAGCAGCATCCCGATATATCCCGAAACGCCTGTCGCAGCGACTACCAGTACATTGAAAGTGGCGTCACCGAGCAGATATGTCGCAATATACATACTTGCAAGCACTGACAAGCCTTGTCCGAAGCCGAGGATGTTTGCGAAAAAGACCAGCTGTAACGGCTTATTGACAAGAAAATACTTTAGATTTTCTTTTATTGTGGGCTTTTGTTCGTCGACATGGCAACGTTCTTTGGTGCCTGTCGCCGCAAGCGTAAAAAGCGTAGCTCCGACTATACCGATAAATAAGCCTGTAAGAAAGTAGCCTTGTTTCAGATTATCTTTTGCCAAGAATACAAAAATAGGTATCAATGCAACTGGTAGACCGTTGCCGATAAAGTGAAAGGTACGAGAGAAGGAAATAAAAGCCGTGCGCTCATCGGGATTGGGCGTCATTGCCGATGCTAAGCCCCAATAAGGCACATCGGAAAAGGTATATATCAAGCCAAAAGCCAAATATGTTATGTAAGCGTACACCAGTTTGCCGTTTGTCGAGAGATTCGGCGCATAAAACAGCAATATCGTGATGATTCCCAACGGTACTATTGATGCGAAAATATAGGGTTTCAGCTTGCCGCGGTTGGTGCGTGTTTTGTCTATGATGTTGCCGACTATGGGCGTCAATGCGGCATCCCATATCCTTGCGACCAGCATAAGCGTTGTGACGGCGATAGTGGGTATCAAGAAAATGTCGGTATAAAAATACAGCATAAACGAGTTTACTACACCGATAATCATATTCTGACCGAAGCCTGACGCCGCAAAGGAAAACCTGTCACGCTTTGTCAAATATGTTTTGTCGAGTTCATTCATTGGTTTTCTCCGGAAACCGCATTAAAATATCTGCGGCGCAATTGTTTTTTTCTTATAGTATAATAAGCATTTTACTTGCAAATTCGGGTTGGTGTCAAGACTTTGGGTTATATTTAATTATAAATCATGAATTTATTTTCATTTTTCGACGTCTGCCCGCAAAAAATGGGCAGACTCATTGAAAATTATGTAATACTGTTCTTTTTATGATTGTCCGTCAGAATCTTTGATTATTTGACTGACCGTCACCACATCAAAACCGTTTTTTTCATAATAATCAAGTATCGACGGCAAGGCTCTCAACGTGTGCGCCATCGGGTGCATAAGTATCAAATCGCCGTTTAGGATACCGTTAGTTGCTCTTTTGTATACCAAATTATAGTCATTGTCACGCCAATCGATTGTGTCCTTCGACCACATTATGACTTTGTAGTTCAGATCTTTGCACACCTCGAGCATATTGTCTCCGATACTGCCCGAAGGCGGCGCAAACAGCGTGGTCTTCTTGCCGGTAGTTGCATACACCAATTTTTCACAAACAATTATTTCCGATCTATTTTGTTCCTTTGACAGTTTTTTATGGTCTTTATGTAAATATCCGTGATTGCCTATTTCGTGTTTTTCTGCAAGTTTTTTTAGTATCGGTATGTTTTTTGCCGCCCAAGAGCCGCCGACAAAAAAGGTGCAAGACACATTGTGCCGATCGAGAACCTCGAGGAATTCGGGTATAAGCTGTTCCCCCCAGTAGACGTTTATCATGAGGCTTACTTGTTTTCGGGAGGCGTCTCCGCGATAAATCGGCGCCGTTGCGACAACAGACGGAGGCGCAATGCAAGCCAAATACAAGCTGAGAATGACGACAACGATAATTACGTTTGCCAAGAAATGCACAGCCACATTGTCGCGTTTTATGCGGAAGAATTTTACTGTCAAGTTTTTCATTTTCATTTTTTCTCCTTATTTAATTTTATTAGAGAACGGGGCATTTATGTTGCATATATTTGACTTTTTATATTAAATCTTATATGATTAGTTCAATCAAACAGCTAGGAGAAGCACAATGGGCAATTTGACAATGGATAAACTTGTGGCGCTTTGCAAGGGCAGAGGCTTTATTTTCCGTGGCAGCGAAATCTACGGCGGACTGGCAAACACTTGGGATTATGGTCCTTTAGGCGTTGAGCTGAAGAACAATGTCAAGAAAGCCTGGTGGAAAAAGTTCGTGCAGGAGAGCCAATACAATGTCGGACTTGACTGCGCCATATTGATGAATCCTCTTGTATGGGAGGCGAGCGGACATATCGGCGGTTTCTCTGACCCGCTTATGGATTGCAAAGAGTGCAAGGCGCGCCATAGAGCAGACAGCCTGATTGAGGAATACATCAAGAAACACAAGCTGAACATTTCAATAGCCGGTTGGAACAATACTCAGATGGAAAAGTTCATAACCGACAACAAAATAAACTGTCCCGTTTGCGGCAATAGCAATTATACCGGCGTAAGACAATTCAATCTTATGTTCAAAACCTTCCAAGGTGTCACAGAAGACAGCGCCAATGTTGTCTATCTTCGTCCCGAAACGGCGCAGGGCATCTTCGTAAACTTCAGCAATGTAGTACGTTCTTCCCGTTTGCGCACACCTTTCGGAATAGCGCAGATAGGCAAGAGCTTCCGCAACGAAATCACACCGGGCAACTTTACTTTCAGGACAAGAGAGTTCGAGCAGATGGAACTGGAGTTTTTCTGCAAGCCGGGAGAGGATCTCGAATGGTTCTCATACTGGAAGGATTTTTGCCACAACTGGCTGAAAGAACTGGGCATAAAAGAAGAGAACCTGAAACTGCGTGACCATGAGAAAGTCGAATTGTCGCATTATTCAAATGCCACTACCGATATTGAATTCTTATTCCCGTTCGGTTGGGGCGAACTGTGGGGCATAGCCGACAGAACTGATTTCGACCTGAAAGCTCACCAACAAAAGAGTGGCAAGAGCATGGAATACACCGACCCTGTCACAGGCGAAAAATATGTGCCGTACTGCATAGAGCCGTCACTCGGCGCCGACAGAGTTGTGCTGGCATTTCTCTCGAATGCTTATGACGAAGAAGACCTGGAAGGCGGCGACACAAGAGTCGTTCTTCGCCTGCATCCTGCGCTTGCTCCATACAAAGTTGCGGTGCTTCCATTGCAGAAGAAGTTATCCGAAAAAGCCACTTCAGTATACCATAACCTTATGAAAAGATACCCATGCACCTATGACGAGGCAGGCAGCATCGGAAAACGTTATCGCAGAATGGACGAGATCGGCACACCGTATTGTATCACCATAGATTTCGATACACTCGAGGACGACACCGTCACAATCAGAGACCGCGACACCATGGCGCAGACAAGATTGCCCATTTCTCAGCTTGCGGCGTATTTTGATGAGAAACTCGATTATTAATAATTGCTACGAAACAAAACAAAAACGAAAACAAGGATGAGAACAAAATCTTATCCTTTTTTATTATAATATTAATCCTTTTCTCTTTATTTATACTATTTTAATCTTTTTTATATTTATTTGTAAGATTATGAATATCGCTGTTGTACTTTCGGGAAAGATATCGAAAAATTCGCCCAATAACCGCATATGCAGACATAATAAGACAAATCAAGGCAAAATGACGCAAAAATAGGTGCTTGTCAAGGTCTTTTTGTTTGTGGTACGATACTTCTACGCCGAACATTTGTTCTCTAATTAAGAAGGGTGGACAAACAAAAAAGGAGAGTAAGCTATGATCAACAAAGTGCTTATTACCAAAGAGGCGAGGTTTGATTTTGAAGAGATTGTGACAGGCAAAACCATGCCCACAGGCTTTTACAAGCAAGAACTGGAGGAGTATTTCAAAAATGTGCGTCCATGCGACAGATATTTTATCAAAAAATTCTATGATTCGGACGCCGAAAGAATGCTGTTGCTGTTTTTCCGCAAGGGCGCGGCTTTTCGTACCATGCAACTTTGGTTGCTGGCAGGCATTTGTGATTTTGCCGACTATAACGATATTTTAGAAGACAGGGGGTTGATAAAAAACTGGCTGGATAATTACATTGTAGCGTAGTCCTTTTCTTGGTGAGGGAAACAAAATGGAGGGACAAGGTTATGGATTATAAAACTGAAATTGAGGATTTATTAAAAAATTTGAGCGAGCGCAAGAAAGAACTTGCCGTAATAAAAAAAGTCGGCGGTGATTTCGAAAGCATGGAACGCAAAATAAGATTTCTTGAATATTGTTTCAGCCTGTTGGATACTTATCAAAAGGAACTGATCTTTTCAGTGTGCGTCAACGGTATTTCGATAAGAAAATATTCAAACTTTACAGGCATGTCGCGGAACTTTATCGCCAAAGAAAAGATGAGAATAATCACGCTACTTGATAGGTTCTTTAATATCAAGTTCCATTCCGACAGCATTTGAAAAAAAATCTTTATTCATCATAATAATATCGCCGTTTTCGGGGCTTTTGCGGCTTGAAGAGCAGAAAAATAAGTATGATCGCAGGTACGCAAAGCCCGGCGATGATGAGTATGCGAGTAAGCGGCGCTTTCTCGACCGTCTTTGCAACGGCTTCTTCGATGCCGCCGTCGGGCGTCGGATTCTCCGGACGAAAAACAGGTATTTGAATGTCGGGATCGCTTGTGCGAGCGGCTTTTATGTAGCCTATTTTTTCATTGTATCGTATGCAATACCACATTTCGGTAAGGGGATATTCGCCGAGAAAAATAAAACTGTCGCTGACAGGTAGCAGTATTTCTTCGCCGCCGTCCATCGAGCCTTTCAACGCTATGGTTTTGAAATCATAAAATTGCGGATCGATGCGTAACTCCTGCATCGTGTCGCCTGCTTGTGTATGGTAACCTATCGTAGAAACGAGGTTTTTGCCTACTTTGCCGCTGATGCCGTTGAAGGTGACATAATAAAAATCGTTGTCCATGTTGTCTATTTTTGCATAATAGCTGTTGGGCAACAGAAAAAGACGGCTGCCTTGAGAATCCATCAACCATACTTCTCCGTCGATTATTATATGCGGCGTCGATACGGCGGACACCACAAAACCCGTAGGTATAGAAAAAACCATTATTATCGCGGCAAGTAATATAAGTCCAACTTTTTTGCGCATACCACTCCTCTGTTAGAACAGTATAAATTATTTTATAAACGATATTTTATGTAATAATGTCGCAATGACAAACAAATTGTCAAATGCCGGTTGCCTTTGGCTTTCAAACAGAGCGCCAAATGCAGCCAAAAGTTGCCAACAGGTTTTTTTTCGGGGTTATAATGAGGTTACTTTCGGGAAGCGGGGGAGATATGACGGACAGAGACATAGTCGAGAGGATATTGACAATAGAAAAGCAGCAGCGCAGTCTGCGCCAAGCCGACAGGCTGTCAGGGTATAACAAAGACAAGGTACATTTAAAGCAAATTCAATTTCACAAATGCCAAAAAAGAAACCGCTGGGTGTTCGGCGGCAACAGGAGCGGAAAGACCGAATGCGGCGCCGTCGAGACGGTATGGCTCGCAAGGGGCGTTCATCCGTACCGGCAAAACAAGCCAAATGTTTGCGGCTGGGTGGTGTCGGTGTCGTATGAGGTGCAAAGAGAGGTGGCGCAAAGCAAGATTTTGCATTATCTCAACCCCTTTTGGATAGAGGATATCATTATGTCATCGGGCGCAAAAGGCGCTCCGCAAAACGGAGTAGTCGACACCATAGTAATAAAGAACGTATTTGGCGGAACTTCAAGAATATGTTTCAAGTCGGCAGACCAGGGCAGAGAGAAGTTTCAGGGAGCCTCTTTGGACTTCGTTTGGTTCGATGAGGAGCCACCCAAAGACATTTATGACGAATGCAAAATGCGTGTGCTGGACAAAAAAGGTGACATCTTCGGCACAATGACACCGCTGAAAGGGCTTACTTGGGTTTATGAGGAGATATATCTCAATAAATATCAAAGCGCCGAGGTCAGTTATATCACGATGGAATGGGCGGACAATCCTTTTCTTGACGAGAAAGAGGTTGAAGCCATGTCGCAGTCGATGAGCGAAAGCACGCTTGCATCAAGACGGTTCGGAAGGTTTATGCAAAACACCGGACTGGTATATCAGGAATTCGACGAAAATTTGCATATAATCGAGCCTTTCCTTTGTCCGTTAAGACGGCTCGTTAAAATTAGGGCAAAATAGGGCATTT
>CAYJBS010000082.1:0-6377 GCA_964368435.1 uncultured Christensenella sp.
TTGACTTCTCCGCCCAATGAAACAACCAGCTCCGAAAACTTCTCAACGATTTCTTGCTTTTTTTCGTCCGGTGAATCAATGTCAATAATGAATAGTACTTGATACTTGTTCATTTCGTTTACCTCCTTTTGGTCGATTTTTTACGGCTCTTTTTGGCAAAAGAGCAAGGATTTGCAGCCAATTAACTGCAAAATGTTTTCTTATTATAAGCGATTAAAGAAATAATGTAAAGGGATTTTTGTGCTTTGTTTTATTATTGTCGCTCTTCTGCCGTGAGTTTTTGGGCAAATAGTTCTATCTTATCCTCTTTTATGCCGTAAAGAGGTTTCCCTTCTGATTCAAATGCTTTTTTCATGATTTTTGCTATAAGTTTTGTCATGAAACCTTGCGTTTTTTCGACATCGACACAATAGCCGAAGCACTCGACTGCAACAGCTTTGTCCAACAAGTCTTGCGGGATGCTGGCAGGCAACTTTTTGGCATAATCGTTTTCACCTGCGCAGCATACAAAGAAAGCAAACTGTTTTGTGTGAAGGGCGTATTCGTTATTTTTTATAAATTTACGAAGGCGCGGTGAAAATCTTCCGCCATATATACCTCCGCCAATGACAACCGTTTCATAGTCGTTGATATTGGGTTGAGCTGTTCTGAGATCGGCGATTTCCGCATCAAGTTTTTGTGCCAGCAGATCGGCGCAGATTTGACTCGCGCCTGTTTTCGTGTCAAAGATGATGATTGTTTTCATAATAATTCCCTCCATTCTTTTCTTTATTATATTTTTTTGCGAAAAAAAAGTCAACCCTATAAGAAAAAGCGACTTTGCCAGCCGATTGACAATATTAAGTCGAACCTTTATAATGATTATAATGTAACAAAATTCCAAATACTACTAAAAAAGTGGTAAGGTTCAAAAGGAGATATTATGTCCAAGGATTTTGAGAAAGAAATAAACGATCAAGACGAAATAAAGAATATCGAAGAACAGATTTCCCCGGAAGAAATATCGGCGGAAAATGTTGACAATGAAGCAGTTGTCGAAGCGGAAGAATTGTCCGCAGAAACAACGCAAGACGCTGAAATTCAAGAGCAAATCCCGACGACGGAAGAAACAAGTTCCACCGAAGAAGAGGGTGCGACCACAACGGCAGAAGAACCTGTTGAAGAGATGCCTGCCGAAGAAATATCCAAGGAATTGCCGGAGCCGACGGAAGATATAATGGAGGAGCCGACGGGAGAGATAACCGACGAATCTACGGAAGAATTGTCGGACGAAATACCCGAGATAATGCCGGAGGAAATACCTGAAGAATTGACGGAAGAGATACCCGAAGAAAGGACAGAAGAGATACCCGAAGTCCCCGATGAGGACCAAAAGGGCATTTCGGTTGTTGAAGAGGCTCCGCCTGTTCGAGAAAAAAAGAATAGTTTCAAAAAATTTCTGAAAAAATTCAGATTACCGCTGATAATTGCAGCTGCCGTCATCGTTGTCGCCGCCGCAATCACAACTACGGTGTTGATTCTCAACGCGCCGAAGTTTTTTATTCGCGACGCGACCGATTTCATGGAAGCGCCCAACAAAAGACAGGTCGTATATGTGCTGAAGGATGACATCACGGTTGACGGCGATTTGGTCTTGAACAACGCTCTTGACATAAACCTCAACGGGCACACTTTGACAATAAAAGGTGAGTTCAAACGCGTCGTTAGCGGAGAAAATGTCATGGATATCGGCACAATCAAGAAAAAAGAGTATAATTCAGACGGAGAGTTCTTGGCAAACAGTGTCAATATCGCCGCATCGGACAGCACGCTCAACCTTTATTGCGCATCGGAACTTTCCGGCAGCATAAGCCTGAAACAACTCAATCTTCTTCAAACGGCAAACATAAATCAAGGAAAGAGATTGACGCTTGCCGGCACAAAAGTTGTCATCGAGAAACAAGTTTCGGGAGAAATGCGGCTGACTGCGACAAGTTCGCTCACCCTAAAAGCCGACGCAAGCCTCGACAATCTCTTAGCCGATGATACCTCTTCGGCGGTGATTTTCGGCAAAATAAATTCCGGAATAAACGGCGGCGGCGACATAAGCCTGCTTGGCTCTGCGTCCTGCTCGTCCATAAAAAACGTCATAAACCTTTATTTTCAACAAGCTACGGCTACGATGGGTATTGCGGAAAATGTGCAAAACTTGTTTGTTGTGACACAGCTTGATAAGCCTGCTGAACTCAACATCGAGCGCTCAGGCAATGTTTTTAAGGCGATATCTTCGAGAGTAAATAACGCCGATCAATATATTTTCACCATCAAGGCAGGCGATGAGGTCATTGCTACCATCCCTTCGGCATCTAACGAATGTGACATAACAGAACATATTTCGCAGCCGAAGACTTATACCATTTCAGTAAAAGCCTCAAGCACTACGCCAAAAACAAATTTGCCGTCTGCTGAGCTGTCTATTGAATATAATTATTCGATAAAGCTCCAAAGCCCTGTACTTTCAATCATACAAGATGACATAAAAACAACATTGTCCTTCCCGAAAGTAAATTTCGCTACGCTCTACAAAATCTTCATAAACGGCACAGAGTTCAGCGTTGAGACGCCCGATGGCGACACCGCAAGCATAGACATAACAAACCATGTCAAAGCCGCCGGCTCCTACAACATAAAGGTCGTTGCAAGCTATCCCGGCAACTCGTCCTTCTTGGATTCGGACACCGTCATGGCTACGCATGTCACTACGCTGACTTTGGACGCTCCCATGGTTGTCTTTGAAAAGACCGATAAACTAAAAGTAAGCTGGCAGGCTGTACCCAATGCGAAAACCTATGTCATAGATTTCGGCGAAGGCAAAATCGTCACTACCGGCACAAGCCTAACGCTTGATTTGACAAGCATTGCCGACAATACGCCATTCTCGGTACAAGCGCAATCAATCGGATACTACATCGGTTCGCAATCAACGACGGTTTATGAATATCCGCAGCTGGAAATAACCTCGCAACCGACATATACTTTTGACGGAGCAAATCTCCATGTCGAGATGGACGCAGTGTCAGGCGCCGAAAGCTATACGCTTTTGATAAACAATATCGAAGTCGAAACCTCTGCCAATGCCGTCTTCAACACCACGGCAAATGCAGGCGACTGCTTCAAAATTGTGGCAACAGCGGCATATACGCGTGAGGTGATTTCCGCATCAACCACTATAGCGTTATCATGAAAATAGTTGTTTATGGCACAGTCGGCTGTTCCGGCTGTAAAGCAATGTTGACAAAAATAAAATCGGCGGCGGAAAAGCACAGCGTTTCCGCCGACATATTTTATGAAACCGACCTGAAAAAAGCCATCGAAAAGGGCATTATGAGTTTGCCTGCGCTGGAAGTCGACGGCGTCATAAGAAAGGTCAGCCATGTGCCGAAGGACGCCGAACTTATGGCAATATTTTTTCCCGAATCGCGCAACAAAAAATAATAATTTTCGTCAAAAAAGACTATTACGGTGCTTGTGTGACAGTTTATAATTCCTTGACAAAATCAAATTGAAGGTATATGTTTATGTATATTACTTTTTTTATGGTAAAGTAATAATTATTATTGGAGAATAAATGACAGAAATTTTACAAGTAATAAGTAGCGCGTTTACAGGCAACTACTGGTTGGGCGTGCTTATAGCTTTTGGTGCAGGCATCTTGACGGTATTTACGCCGTGTTCCTTGACCAATGTTCCGCTGATAGTGTCTTATATCGGAGGCGCAGAAAAAAGGAAAGCCGTATTACTTTCGGTTTTTATTTGTCTAGGTCAATCGACTGTATTCGTCATCATGGGTATGTTGGCGGCATCGCTTGGCAAGCTTATGAGCTTTGCCGGCTTTGATAAACTGTGGCATTCTTTGCTTGCCGCAGTCATGCTTTTTATGGCGTCGGAAATGTTCGGCATCACAAATGTTTTGCACAGACAGGGACATTCCGCCGACGGTGTAAAACAGAAGGGCATATTGGGAGCGCTACTCATCGGTATGTTGGGCGCTGTTTTCGCTACGCCTTGCTCTTTACCGGTAATGTCCGCAATGCTTGCATATGTTTCTGCATCGGGTTTCCCTATATACGCAGGCGGTCTTATGATGCTTGCGTACGGATTGGGACACAGCATTCCGCTGGTTCTTGCAGGCTCTTCCATAAATTTTGCCAGCAAAATAGGCAGCTCCGAAAAGTTCGCCAAAGCTGCAAAAATAATAAAAATTATTTCAGGGGTTCTGCTCGTGCTGTTAGCCGTCTATTTGGTCGTCAGCGCCTTCTGGCTTGAATGACAACTCAAATCTGAAATAGGCGTTATCGGAATACCAAAGCGGGAAATTGGTACCCCAAACATTGTTATGTAGGCAGAAAGAGATGCTATCGGCGCAGTCGGCATACTCATTGTCAAACTCTAGTATCTTGCCTTTTCCCAAAGCAACAAGCGGGGAATGGCAATTTTTTATTTCAAACGATTTTTCATTTATCGAGAAACTGACGCTTTCGACTGCGGCAAGATTCCTGTTACCGTTTTTTACGATGTCATAAGGGTCTATGTTGCGTCCGAGTTTTTTGTAGCGCAAACTTGCCTTGTCGATAGGCGCGCCGAAATGCGCAAAAAGCGCCTCGGTAAGCCTTGAGGCATCCTTGTTTGTAAAAATAATTTCTGAAATTAGTTTGTTGTCTTCGAGAGTGTACTTTATTTCGATATTTTTCGGAGCGCCGAGTTCGTCGCTTATTTTCGCATCGATATATAGGCATGCGATAAGTTGTGTCTCGGCTTCGTTTGCATAAAGCGCAGACAGTTTATAAGCAAATCTTCCTTGAGGATATTTGCCCTCGAACGCCTGCAACGCAGGACGGGCAAAATCAGGCACTACCCAGAAATAATTCTTGTCGGCGTCTCTGGAATAATTCTTCAACCAAAAGTCATAATCCTTTGCGCCGTAAGACACATAATCAATGACGGAAGAATTGTGCAGGTCAAAAACCTTTGCTCCGTTGATGACGAGCTTTTTTATTCCGCCGAAAGCATTCAGAGAAAGTTCGGAGCTTTCTGAGTTTATTGCTGCGCTGTCTTTTATGCGGCGGAAGCCTTCTTTGTCAAAAAGATTTGTCGGAACCAAAGCGCTTAAACGGCGCTCCGCCTGTTGTTTGTGGTCAGTCGACATATTTTCCAATGCTTTGGCAATATAATCGCGCTGCTCTTTCCAACTTTTTTCCATTGCGGCATAACTGCCTTTGTTATATTCGCCCTTTCGCCTCTTTTGAGCAGTAATAAGTTGCCAACGCAAGACTTTGGTATTCAGAGAGAACGCATGCGGATTGTCATTTTTTCTTGCCTTTATGAAATCTTTCTTAAGATAAATTCCGATGTCGGAAAGGTGTTTTTTCACATCCATTCCCCAGGTGTGTTCGCAAAGCATAAGCAGGCTTTCGCGAAGAGCGTTATGTTCTGCGCTTCCATTTTCAAGACTACCCTCGGCAAGCCAAAGATTTTTCAAGTCGATTAGTTCTCTTATGGCGGCAGACTTATACGGATCACTAGCGGCGCCGTGTATCCAACTGTCGCCGATTTCGGCAGTCAATATAGGCAGTTTGTCTTTGACCTTGATTATTTCTGCGGCATACGCATCAAGTGTAGAGGCTTCGACGACATAATCGGGATATTCCTTCTCCAATCTTGCGAAGGTCTCCTGCATGCTTTCTTTGCTGTTTGGTCCGTGGTTGTCGGATGAGTGGGCAAAATATAATATATCGTCTATGTGCTCATTCTTATATAGGCTGCCGTAACTGCCCTCATACAGCACAACAACCTCGGCGCCTGCGTATTTCCATAAAAACGCCTGCGGCACCTCCGGCACTGCCGAAGAATCGTTGACTCCGATATGCAAAAACTTTATGCCGTATTCGGCAAGAATAGGCAACATGGCTTTTGTGTGACCGGGTACGTCCGTCATTTTGGCGGCAA
Organism: uncultured Christensenella sp.; assembly: GCA_964368435.1. GTDB lineage: Bacteria > Bacillota > Clostridia > Christensenellales > DTU072 > DTU072. Next base: position 5,986 of record CAYJBS010000082.1, read on the forward strand.
TCAGATTGAAGCCAAAACGCTCTTTCAGCCGTTGACCTATTTCAAGTCCATAGCGGAAGGTGTCCTCGTCAAGCAATTCGGTGTGTGTCGTGAAAGGCAAGGCATGGGCAACTATATTGCCTCGTTCGAGAGCCTTTTCGAGTGATTTCATGTTATTCGACGATGAATCTTTCAAGGCTTTTGCTATAATCCAAGAACCCGTCGTCCAAACAAATCTTTTCTTGTCGGTATTGAGTTCTTCAGCAAGAGAAGCGGCGCGCGGAAAGAAGTCCTCGAGATATAATTTTTCTATGTTTGCCGCATAATCGGTGAAACCAAGATCCAAGTGTGTTTTGGCGATGATATGTATTTTTTTCATATAATCCTCACAATGTTTTGTCAAAGGTATTATC
>CAYJBS010000083.1:0-6360 GCA_964368435.1 uncultured Christensenella sp.
ACTATTTGGCAAGACGTGACGCCGAATGGATGGGAAAGGTTTTCAAGTTCCTTGGAATGAAAGTCGGCTGTATCCTTCACGATATGGATTTCGGTGAAAAGAAGCAAGCTTATGCCTGCGACATCACATATGCCACCAACAATGAATTGGGCTTTGATTATCTTCGTGACAACATGGCGACCTCGCTCGACAATGTCATGCAGAGAGGCCACTCTTTCGCAATAATCGACGAAGTTGACTCGATTCTCATAGACGAAGCAAGAACGCCGCTTATCATTTCGGCGCCTGCAGGCAAGTCCTCGCAGATTTATTCCGATGCGCAGCGTTTCATAAAGACCTTGCGCGAAGAGGACTATGTCGTCGACGAAAAAGACAAACACATTTACCTTTCCGAAGGCGGCGTAGAAAAAGCCGAACGCTTTTTCAAAATCGAAAACTTAGGCGACGCCGACAACGCAGAGCTTAGCTCCCGCATAAATTCCGCATTGCGCGCAAACTTTCTTATGGCGCGCGACAAGGACTATATCGTCGAAGGCAACGAAGTCATTATTGTCGACGAATTTACAGGCAGAAAGATGGCGGGCAGACGCTTTTCCGAAGGTCTTCATCAAGCGATTGAAGCCAAAGAAAGCGTGAAAATCCAAAAAGAGAGCAAAACCATAGCCACCATAACCTTCCAAAACCTGTTCAGACTTTACAACAAGCTGTCGGGCATGACGGGTACCGCCATGACGGAGGAAGCAGAATTCAAGGGCATCTACAACCTAGACGTCGTAGAAATCCCGACAAATCTCGAAATGATAAGAATCGACGAGGCTGACAAGATTTATTTGACGCTCGAGAATAAGTACCGCGCCGTCATCGAAGAAATCACCGCCACCCACACAAAAGGTCAGCCGATCCTTGTCGGCACCATTGATGTCGATGTGTCGGAGCATTTGTCGAATATGCTGACAAAAAAGCGCATTCCCCACAATGTTTTGAACGCAAAGAGCAACAAAGAGGAAGCCGAAGTCATAGCTCAGGCAGGCAGAGTCGGCACCGTAACCATCGCCACGAATATGGCAGGCAGAGGCACGGACATTTTGCTCGGCGGCAATCCCGAATATCTTTCCAGACAACGCATGGTCAAGGAAGGTTTCTTGGATGAGCTCATAAGCGTTGCCACCGCCTACAATACGCTTACGGAAGAGGATGAAATAAGAGCCAGAAAGCGTTTTGTCGAACTGAAAGAGGAATACAAACAGCAGACCGACAAAGAAAAGGCCGAAGTGAAAAAACTAGGAGGCTTGCGTGTCATCGGTACCGAAAGACACGAGGCGCGCCGCATAGACAATCAGTTGCGCGGTCGTTCCGGCAGACAAGGAGATGAGGGCAGCTCATGCTTTTATTTGTCTTTCGAAGACGAGCTGCTGAAGAGGTTCGGCGGCGACAGAATGAAATCCATGGTCGGCGGTTTGATGAAAGATGACGATGCCGTCATCCAGATGCCCATCGTTTCGCGCCAAATAGAGACAGCGCAAAAGCGTTGCGAGGACGCAAACTTTGAACGCAGAAAATATGTACTCAACTATGATGACGTTATGAACAAACAGCGCCAGTTGATTTATTCCCAGCGCAACGACGTGTTGCGGGGCGCAGACGTTCATGGACAGGTTATGAAATATATTCCCGCTGTCATCGAAAGCATAATTGACGAGTATGTCAATTTCTCTTCGGGTGACGAAAAGAGCGTTGATTATGCCGCATTGAACCGTGCGCTAGAACAGCGTGTGCTCAAACCCGAAACAAACCTCGTAACCGAGGAGCTTTGCGGACACCTCAGCTATAACCGCATTGTTGACGCCGTAGAAAGCGAAGTCCAAAAACAATACGAAGAAAAAATCGCTTATGCCGAAGAGAACGGCATTGATTTCAAATCCACAGAACGCAACGTTCTGCTCAATCAAGTTGACAAACACTGGATGGACCATATCGACGCTATGGACATTTTGCGCAAGGGCATAGGACTGCGCGGATACGGACAAAAAGACCCCGTACTGGAATACCGCCGAGAAGGCTTCGAAATGTTCGACGAAATGATAGAATCGATACAAAAAAGCGTCTCTATTATGCTCTGCAAACTTGACGTAAATCAAGTCGTTGAGAGAAGAAACGCCTTTATGGCTTATCAGCAAGCGCAAAAAAGCCGTGTCACCGTGCGCAATGATTCGGCGACCATCGGCAGAAATTCACCTTGCCCCTGCGGTTCGGGAAAAAAGTATAAAAACTGCTGCGGAGGCTAACATTTGATAGATTTCTATTTCGAAAGACAGACGCTCGAAAAACTTGAAGACTCCATCAACACGCTTGAGGACGCTTTTGCCGTTGCGCAAAAACAGAAAGAGTTGGAATCGCTGCTTGCCGAACAGAACCAAGACGGCTTTTGGAACGACATCGAAGCGGCGCAAAAAGTCAATCAAAAAATAACGGCTTACCAAAAAAGAATTAAGCAAGTGGCGGAAATAAAAAAGGCAACTGCCGACATCACTGCTCTGCTTGACCTTGTCGAAGAAATGCAGGACGAACCGGAGGCGGAACAAGCGCGCAAAGAACTGGCGGCACTTGAAGCTGACATCGGCGCGCTACAAATAGAGGCGCTGCTCCGCGGAAAATATGACAGTTGCGACGCCATTTTGACATTGCATGCCGGCGCAGGCGGCACCGAAGCGCAGGACTGGGCAGAAATGCTATATCGCATGTACACCCGATATGCCGAGCGCATGGGCTACCAAATAAAAGTGCTTGACTATCTCGACGGTGACGAAGCAGGCATAAAAAGCGTCACCTTTCAAATAAGCGGAAACAACATATACGGGTACCTAAAAGCAGAGAAAGGGGTACACAGACTGGTAAGAATAAGCCCTTTTGACTCCAACAAAAGAAGACACACTTCTTTCGCATCTCTCGAAGTTATGCCGGTCATTGAAGACAATGCCGAGCTGAAAATCAATGCCGATGAGCTGCGTGTAGACACCTACCGAAGCGGCGGAGCAGGCGGACAGCATGTCAATAAAACCGATTCGGCAATACGCATCACCCATTTGCCCACAGGTATTGTAGTACAATGCCAAAACGAAAGGTCACAGATTCAAAACCGCGAAACGGCGATGAAAATGCTTACCTCAAAGCTCATCGAGAAAAGAGAGCGCGACAGAATGGAAAAAAATCAGGACATAAAAGGCGACCTGAAAAAAATCGAGTGGGGCAGCCAAATCCGCTCTTATGTTTTTTGTCCATACACTCTTGTCAAAGATCACCGAACAGGCTTTGAAGCGACAAACGTCGATGAAGTTATGGACGGCGACATAGAGGATTTTATTATCGAGTACCTAAAAAGGTCATAAAATGAATTATTACGAAAAATCAAAAGAAAAACTTGAGGCATTGCGCCACAGAGATGACTATCTGATACTTGCCATAGAATCAAGCTGCGACGAAACAGCCGTAGCCGTCACGAAAGGCAAAAAAGTATTGGCGAATAAAATTTCTTCTCAAATCGAGATACATCGACGTTTTGGCGGAGTCGTGCCTGAGATTGCATCCAGAAACCATATTTTGGCTATCGACAATATTCTTAAAGAAGCATTGGATGAGGCGCAAATTGCGATTGAAGATATCGATGTTGTGGCGGTGACCTACGGAGCAGGACTGTTGGGCGCTTTGCTTGTAGGCGTGGCTTATGCAAAAAGTTTGGCATACGCCTTGGACATTCCGCTCATCGCCGTCAGTCACATAAAAGGTCATATTGCCGCAAATTTTATTGCCGACGAAAATCTTTCTTTTCCCTTCATTTGTTTGTTGGCAAGCGGCGGACATACGGCTGTTCTTCAAGCAGACAGTTTCCGAGATATGAAAATACTCGGTTCAACCTGCGACGATGCCGCCGGAGAAGCCTTCGACAAGGTGGCGCGGGTACTGGGTTTGCCCTATCCCGGCGGGCCGCAAATTGAGATGTGCTCACAAAACGGTCAACCCACGATAGCCATGCCCAGAGCCTTCAAAAAAGAAAAACATTTGAATTTTTCTTACAGCGGACTGAAAACCGCCGTCATAAATTATGTCCATAACACCAAAGCCAAAGGCGGCGACATAAATGCCGCCGATCTTGCGCGTTCGTTTCAGGACGAAGCAGTCGGAGTTCTTATCGAAAACGCCATCAAAGCGGCAAAAAGAACGGGTATCAACACCATAGCGCTGGCAGGCGGTGTCGGAGCCAACTCTGCTTTGCGACAGGGTTTGACACAAGCAGGCAGACAAAACGGCATAAAAATTCTTTTACCGCCAAAACACCTTTGCACCGACAATGCCGCCATGATCGGCGTTGCAGCTTATCTGTCCATAGCCGAAGGCGAAGAAGCGGCAAGGCTTGAACTTGACGCCGATGCCTCTTTGCGCTGATTTTTCCTGACTTTTCTGAATAACAATTTTTTCAAAGCTCATAATTGTATCAAACAAAAAGGAGATATTATTTTTATGAGTTTGAATCCGTTTAACGAAAAACCAATGAAATACGACCAAACCTTGATGGATTGGAAAAACATGTACCCCACGGCGTACGATAAGCAAGAGGTAGATCCATATACGAAGTTGCGCATAATTCTTATGAATGGCACGGAATATGAGGCTGTGGGATTTTCACATCGTTTCCACAGAATGTGCCAAAATATGGATTTACGCAGGGAACTTGCAATGACAAGACGTGTCGAGCAACAACAGCAAAAAAAGGTCAGTTGTCTGAAGCCCATCAGCGAAAACATTATTGAAAACACAATAGGTTATGAGCACTTGGCGGTAGATTTGACGGCGATACTTGCGGGTAGGGAAAAGAATTCCGAAGTAAAGATGGCGCTTGACTTTGCGCTCTTGGAGGATTTCGACCACTTGTACCGCTATGCCGACCTTATGGATTTGGAGTACGGCGTACATGCCGAAAAACTTATATGCAATTATGCCGAGATCATGCCGGGCAGACCGACGATTTCCGAACACCGCTATCCATATGACGACATAAAACCTCCGCAGGATTTCATGTCAGCCGATCTTTTGACAAAACTCAATGTCGGCATTATCGTTGCCGCAGAGCAACAGACTATGAACTATTATATGAATCAAGCGGCGTTCTACAACACCGATCTGGGCAGACAACTCTATGCCGAAATAGCTATGATAGAGGAACAACACGTCAGTCATTACGGCAGTCTTTTTGACCCCAACGCCACTTTGCTTGAATGCTTGCTTATGCACGAATATACCGAATGTTATCTATATTATTCTTGTTTCGAAGACGAAACTTGTCCCTATACAAAAAAGCTTTGGGAACAACTGTTCTTGCAGGAAGTTCAGCATCTTCATAAAGCGGCGGACTTGCTCAAAAAATACGAAAAGAAAGAATGGCAGCAAGTCATACCCGACGGCATGTTCCCCGAACTTTTGAAGTTCACCAACCAAAAGGAATATGTACGCAATATTTTGAGCACCACGGTATTTCTTACCGGCAAAAAAGAAGGTTACGAAGATGTCGCAAAACTACCGAAAAATTATGAATTTTTCAAATACCAAAACATAATAAACGCAAATGTCGATGAGGTGCCCAGCCATGTTGTCATAAAGAATTATATTGCAAAGTCGGGACACGACTATCGCTATGAAATAAGACCACATCCCGTTATGGAACTGCGTGACAGAAAAATCGATAATGTCAATGTCGGAAGATAATATCAGAACAAACACAAAAAAGAGATGCCCGTTTCGGGGCATCTCTTTTTTTATTCGGTGTTTGATTTTTTTAATGCTTTCTGTGATGCGCGGCATCCAGAATAACCGATACGCCGATAACCAGCGGTTCGATATTCCTGTCATAAACATCAACGGTATATGTATCGCGTATGCGTAAAATCTTTTTGCTTATGGCGGCGACTTTTTGATCGTTGGCATCAATAATCGAGAAATTCCATGCCACGATATTGCCCTTTATTTTCATATCGCCGAAAGTGTCGGAAATAATCTTGTAGCGTTTTATGAAAAGTCCAGGGAACTTTCTTTTTATGCGGGCAATCTGCACTCCGTTTTGAAGAATGTCATAGGTAGCAAGCAACCTGAACAGACGCTGTTTAATAAAAAGGATTTCCCTTCCGGAGGAATCAGAGAGAGAAAGTTGTTTGCCAAAGGTGAATATCTTTCCTCTGACATAATAGGCGTTTCTGCCTGTCTCGTCCCGGACGTAAAATCCGTCTCTAATCGAAAAATATTTTTGTTGAATCAAAAATCTCATTGTTTTTACTCCTTTCGTTTCGTCAGATCAGATTTACTCGATCGTCA
>CAYJBS010000084.1:0-6242 GCA_964368435.1 uncultured Christensenella sp.
GCATTATAATATAAATAATAAAAAAGATAGAGAGGGCAAAATGAAAAAATTCCTGAAAAAACTCAACGACTTTTCACGCAACGAGATAGTATGCATGTTTGCGCTTGTGGCATCGCTGACATACGCAATGTACTATATTGACATAAAAAATCCGTTGCAATATTCACTCAGCGAAATCGGCCGTTCGAATTGGGCGCTGTTCATTATATGGTGTTTGATGTCGGGAATAGCTCTTTTGTTGAATGTACACAGGCTTTATGCGCGCACCGGTTATACCGCAAAGCTGGGCAAAGCCTTCCTATATTCCGGGTTGGCGTTTCTTGTGATGACCTTCCTCAATATGTCCAAAAACCCGATGTATTGGTATTACATACATGTCGCCACGGCAATACTCTTCGCCGTGTTGTCCTTCGCTTCTATCGCGCTATGTCTGCTGTATATGTCAAAAAAGATGAAGGCATACCTCTATGTAACCGTCATACTTTTTGCGCTATTGTTGGTGGACATAGTTCTTTTGGCAATATACAAGCAAATGGCGTTGTTCGAATCTATTCCTCTTGTGCTTTGTTATATCGTATTGTTTTTCACAAACTTTACACAAACCTTTGACCCGAAGGAAATTCTTGGAACAAATGTGACAGAAAACTAATAATAATTCACATTATTTGATTAATTATAAATAGAAGTAGCAAATCTATTTGTGTTAATGCGAAGATTATGGTATTATTTTTACTATGAAATACGGAGGTATTGTATGAAAAAGATTCTTATTGTATTATTGGCGCTTGTGCTTGCGGTGTCACTCTTTACTTTGACAGCATGCAAGAAGAACGACGAAATAGTCGTGTATACAAACGCATTCTTTGCGCCGTTTGAATATTATGACGCAACGGAAATTGTCGGCGTAGACATCGACATAATGAAAATGGTCGGAGAAGAGATGGGCAAGACCGTGAAATTTGAGAATAAGGAATTTGGCACGTTGATAGACTATGTAGCCGACGGCAAGATGTGCGACTGCTCAGCCGCTGGTTTTACTATCACCAACGAGAGAGCCGAGAAGGTGAATTTCTCAATGACTTACTATACTTCAACACAATATGTAATCGTTGCCAAAAATGCCATGACCGTTAATACTGCAAACGATGAAGTTCAATGTTTCTATTGGTCACAACTTGCAGGCAAGAAAATAGGCGTGCAGCTTGATACCACAGGAAATATTTATGTTGAGGGCGAAATAGAGGGCTGGGAAGAGGATGAGGACGGCGAATTGACGGGTACGAATGCCACTTGCAATGAATATGACGAGGCTCAGCTTGCGTATAGCGCCCTAAAAGCAGGACAAATTGATTGCGTTGTCGTAGACGAGCTTCCCGCAAAGTTCCTTATCAAGAACGATACTGCTGCATATGAGGCGCATCCTCTGTACTACAGTGCCGACACCGCCACTCTCGAAGATTACGGAATCGCTGTAAACAAGAATCAACCTGAGCTACTTGAGGCTATCAATAAGGTGCTGAAAGCACTTCTTGACGATGTTGATGACAACGGCAAAAACGGTATTCAGAGACTTGTTATGAAGCATTTTAATTTGGAAGACTAAAAAGGAACAACAAAAAAACATAGTTTTTCGTTTGTCGAAAGAAGAGGTTTTTCTCTTCTTTCGATAAACTGAACAAAAGGATTTTCGTGAATTTTTTCGAAAGGTTTATGCAGGTTTTTACCGTCGATAAGTATATGCTTACGATTTTGGAGGGTCTTCGCACCTCTCTTATTCTTACAGCTTGTGCAGCGGCTATTGGGCTTTTTCTTGGACTTCTGGTTGCCTTTATAAAGATTGCCGCCACGCAGTTCCCCGCGATGAAGGTTCCGGCGGCAATATGCAATTTGTATATCACCGTAGTGCGTGGTACTCCTGTCGCGCTGCAGCTGTTCATTATGGCTTTCTCGGTGTTTGCTATCCGCGGTTTTCCACTCATAATCACCGCTATCATTACTTTCGGCATAAACTCCGGCGCCTACGTCGCCGAAAACATTCGCGCGGGCATTCAATCGATTGATATCGGGCAGACGGAAGCAGGACGCTCTCTAGGCTTGGGCTTCGGCACAACAATGGGCAGGGTGGTCATTCCGCAAGCGATAAAAAATGTCATTCCTGCTATCGGCAACGAGCTGATTGCTCTGTTGAAAGAGACCTCGATTGTATCTATGATCGGACTTATAGATCTTACCTTTTCGGCAAAAATAATTGGTTCAGGACAGAATATGTCGGATTATTTTGTGCCTATGTGCGTTGCCGCGCTGTTCTATCTCGTCATGGTGTACATTATTGCTACTGTATTAAAGCTTATTGAAAGGAGGCTTGGTAAAAGTGATAGAGGTTAAGAGCATTACAAAGAAGTTCGGCAAACTCGAAGTATTGAAGGGCATAGATGAGCATATCTCAAAAGGCGAAAAGATTGTCATCGTCGGACCGTCCGGCAGCGGCAAATCTACTTTTTTGCGCTGTCTGAATATGCTTGAGAAGCCAACCGGCGGAAAAATTTGGTTCGAGGGCACCGAGACCACAGCGAAAGGTTGCAACATAAACAAAATCAGACAAAAGATGGGCATGGTTTTTCAACAATTTAATCTTTTCCCGCATTTGACAGTGCTGGAGAACATTACGCTTGCGCCGCGAAAACTACTCAAACTCTCAAAAAAGGAAGCCGAAGAAAGGGCCGACAAATTGCTCAAAAGAATCGGACTTATGGACAAAAAATACGAATATCCGAGGCGACTGTCGGGAGGGCAAAAACAGCGTATAGCCATCATAAGGGCGCTGGCGATGCAACCCGATGTCATGCTGTTCGATGAACCGACTTCGGCGCTTGACCCCGAAATGGTCAATGAGGTGCTGGAACTTATTCGTCAGCTTGCCTCTGAACAAATGACGATGGTCATTGTTACTCACGAAATGGGTTTTGCCCGAGAAATAGCCACTCGCGTGCTTTTTATGGACGATGGTATGATACTCGAACAGAATCCGCCGAAGGAGTTTTTTGCAAATCCAAAAAATCCCCGTCTTGTGGATTTTCTTTCAAAGGTACTATAAAATCCTCTGTCATTTCGACTGAAAATGAGAAAGCTCAATCCTTTGTCTTCATGCGGATGAGATACCTCGACTCTGCTCGGTATGACAAAAGAATGGATGAGATACCTAGACTGCACTACGACAATACTTTATGTCATTCCGACCGAAGTGAAACGAAGTGGAGGAATCTCAATCCTTATTTTTTTATTTTGATTATATCTTTCTCCAAACCTTAGGATTAAAAAGTAGCAGCATTGGCAAAAGTTCGAGCCTGCCTGCAAGCATGTCAAAAATCAACACTATTTTCGAAAAGATATTGAAATCGGCAAAATTGCCGTACGGTCCTATTGCGCCAAAACCCGGACCGACATTGTTCAGACATGACGCAACGGCTGTGAAGTTGTGCAAATAATTCGTTGAGGTGACATTGGGCGCAAAGGAAAGCAATAGCGCCGATACGATGAATATTGTGATATACAGCACAAAATACGCCATCACACCGTTATAAATTGACGCGTCAAGGGGTTTTCCTTCAAACTTGACATTGACGACAGTGCGGGGCGAAAGCGAACGTTTGAGTTCGCGAAAACTAGTTTTTAACAAAATAATTACTCTCGAGACTTTGAGTCCTCCGCCTGTTGAACCGGCGCAGGCGCCGACAAAAAATAGCAAGAACAACACAATCTGTGGCAGTACAGGCCAATGCGTAAAATCAGTCGTGACAAAACCACTGGTGGAAATAATAGAAGCCACTTGAAAAGCAGAATGCTTCAACGCGTCACCAAAGGAAGCATATATTTGACCTACAAGAAGGGAAGTAGTGATGACCGCTGTCGAAACAAGTACTATTCCGAAGAAGACTCGCAACTCTTCGCTTTTTATGGCTTGGCGGAAGTTGCCTATCAAAATCAAATAATAAATATTGAAATTTACTGAGAAAAGCAGCATAAATACCGTTATGACGATATCTATATATGTGCTGTCATATGCGGCGATACTTAAGTTCTTATTGGAGAAACCACCGGTGCCCGCTGTGCCGAAAGCGTGAATAAAGCTGTCAAACAGCGGCATTTTTCCGATAAGCAACAAAATAATCTCAAGGACAGTCATGCCTATATAGATGCCATAAAGTATTCTTGCGGTAAACTTCAACTTCGAAACCAGTTTGCCGGCTTGCGGACCGGGTGATTCGGCAAGGAAAAGATGAATTATGTTGGCGTCTGATTTCGGTATTATGGCGATAACAAAGACCAACACGCCCATACCGCCTATCCAGTGCGTAAGGCTACGCCAAAAGAGCAGGCTTCTCGGCAAAGCCTCGATATTTGGCAGTATTGTGGCGCCCGTTGTGGTGAATCCCGATGCAATTTCGAACAGGCTGTCAAAGAATTTCGGGATATATCCGCTTATGAATGCAGGCAGACAACCGAACAGTGACAGCATAATCCAGGCGAGAGCTACCGTGACGAAACCTTCTCTTGCGCGCAGTTCTCTGTTCTTCGGTTTTTTTATTACGAATGGGGCCGACAGCGCAACAATAATAAGCAGCGTTATGCCATATGCAAAAATTGTGTCTTCCCTGAAAAATACCGCAAGAATGAAGGGAACGCACAAAAGCGCCGCTTCAACAAGGGCGATTTGCGCAAGAATATAGCTTGTCATTCTATAATTCATATTTTACCCTTATTCCAAAACATCGTTCAGATCGTCAAGCAAAGGGTTTGTCGTGACGAGAATGACCTTATCGCTCTTTTCGATTGTTGCGTTGCCGTCGGGAGTTATTATGTCCTCGCCGCGTAATATGCATGCGATAAGAATGTTCTTTTTGAAATGAATTTCTTTCAACGGTTTTGAAAGCTCTGCAAAGTTCTCTGTGGCAAGGAATTCCAAAGCCTCAGCCTTGTCATTTACGATTTTGTAGAGGTTCAGCACTGCGCTACCGTGAGCGTTCTGCTTACTACGGACATATCTTACGATATGGTTCGAGGTCAAAAGCCGTGGGGACACGATACTTTCAATGCCGCTTGTTTCAAGTATGGAATAATAGGAAAAGCGGTTTATTTTTACGATGACTTTCTTTGCTTTATTGGCGTTGGCAAACAGTGAAATCATGACGTTCTCTTCGTCGGAGCCGGTCAAAACAATCACCGCATCGGTTTCCCTTGCGCCCTCGTCGAGAAGAACATCGGTGTCGGAGCCGTCGCCAAGCACAATCTCCGCATTGGGCAGCGTCTCGCTGAGCAGCTGACCTTTATGCTCTTGTTTTTCAAGAATTTTTACGGAAATGCCGATTTTGTCCAGCTCCCTAGCCAAATAGAAGGCAATACGGCTGCCGCCGACAATCATAACATTCTTTACGATACTCTTGTAAATCTTTAGTTTTCTTAGGATTGAATAAATGTTTTTCGGCGTGTCGAAAACATATAATTTGTCGTTTTCACGAAGCGTAAAACTGCCGTCGGGAATAAAAACCTCTTCACCGCGCTGTATGGCGCAAATGAGAATGTGCGTTTGAATAATTTGTGATATTTCGGAGATTTTTTTGTCGACTATAGGACTTACTGCCGTCAACTTGAACTCTACCAAGTCGATTTTGCCGTTTGCAAAAGGCTCGATGATGATGGCGCCCGGAGAACGAAGTATACGAAAAATCTCCATTGCCGCCTCATATTCGGGATTTACCATAAGGCTTAGTCCCAGTTCTTTGCCCATAAAAAGCGTGAAATATTCGGGGTTTCTTATGCGCGCGATGGTGTCGGCGGCGCCGAGTTTTTTTGCCACCATACAGCACAAAATATTGAGTTCATCCGAGGAAGTGCAAGCGATACAGAGATCGGCAGTGTTGACCTTTGCTTCGTTTTGGATGTCATGGTCTGCGCCGTTGCCCAGCATGCCCATTATGTCAAAGTCGTTTATGGTCTTTTCGATGACTTTTTTGTCGTTGTCGATGACAACAATGTCGTGACCTTCCTTTGAGAGCTGTTCGACCAGCGTGCGACCTACTTTTCCGATGCCGATTATTACTATGTTCATAATACTCCTATATCAAGAAAACCAAAGTTAGTATATCACAATGATAAAACCTTTTCAACAAATATCGACTATATCCATAGTATGCCGCTGCATTGAACTTTTTTTAGATATTTACTTATATCGGCGTGTATGGTAT
>CAYJBS010000085.1:0-6088 GCA_964368435.1 uncultured Christensenella sp.
CCCAATTTTGAGGCTATCTCGACGATTGGGCTCATCTGCACACTTCTTGCGATTTCTACATCGGTTTTCAAGTTTTTGCTCCTTTATTCTTTTTTATGTGTTTATATAAATATACGGCGCCAAGTGTCAAAACCAATGCCAGTAGCGGCGCAAGCACGATCCATTTGTTGTATCCGTAAAGTCCTCCGATATTATATATCAGGAACGACACGAGATAAGCGGTGCCAAGCTGAAAGCTCATTGTTATGAACATCCACTTTGTGGAACCCATTTCTTTCTTTGTGGCTGCCAAAGCGGCGACACAAGGAAAAGACAACAATACGAACGCCATAAACGAATATGCCGCCAGCGGATTGAATATACCGCTTAGCGCAACGTTCAGATCGCCGCCTCCGAGCAGTATCGACAAAGACGAAACGACAGTTTCTTTTGCGAAGGTGCCGGAAAGCAAAGCCACTGCGGCGCGCCAATCTCCGAAGCCAAGCGGATAGAATATCGGAGCAATGACGTTGCCGATTGCGGCAAGCAAACTGCGTTCGGCTTCCACCATCTCGAATCTCCAGTTGAAGTTCTGCAATACCCACAGCACGACCGAGGAAATAAAGATTATGGTTCCGGCTTTAATTATAAACGATTTTGACTTTTCCCACAACTCTAATAAAACATTCTTTGCTTGAGGCAAGCGGTATTGCGGTAATTCAAGCACAAAGGTGTCGGATTGTGTTTTGAAAAGGCGGAGTTTCTTCAAAAACAGTCCGCCGACAATGACCATAACTATGCCCAACAAGTACATAGAGGGCGCAACAAAAGGGTTGTCGGGAAAAAAGGCGCCGACAAACAACGCAAACACCGGCAGTTTTGCCGAACAGGGAATGAAAGGCGTCAGCATAATCGTCAGCCGTCTTTCGTCGTTGTTCTCGACGGTGCGGGCGCTCATAATGGCAGGCACGCTGCAACCGCAACCTACTATCATAGGAATGAAAGATTTGCCCGACAGTCCAATTTTTTTGAAAAGTCTGTCCATAATATACGCAACACGCGCCATATAGCCGCAACCTTCAAGCAGTGATATGAATAAGAACAGCAATATTATTTGCGGCAAGAAAGTCAGGATTGTGCCGACGCCTGTTATTACGCCGTCAACAATCAGCCCTATCAGCCAAGGTGACACAGAGGCATTCTCCAATGCCAGCGCTACTCGTCCACTGAAAGTTCCTAACAACCCTTCCAAAGCCTTGAGCGCGAGATTGCCGACTGTTTGGATGGATATAAAATACATCAGCCAAATTATCAGCGCAAATATCGGGAAAGCCAGATATTTGTTGGTCAATACCTTGTCTATTTTTTCGGTCAAGGCGGCGCGCTTGTTGAGCTTTTTTGTTTGGAAAAAGGGCACTGCCTTTTCGATATAGGCGTAGCGTAAATTTGATATTATTTCGATGCTCTTTTCGCCATAACGCTCTTCGGCAATCTTAATGGTTTTTTCAATAAATTCGGCATTGCCGAGCTTTTCGAGCATAAGAGAATCACGCTCAAACAGCTTTATGGCGGTAAACCTGTCAGTTGACAACTTTGTAGCAATGGCAGTCAAATGCTTTTCGATATCCTGCGGAAAGGCTATGCTTTTCCCCGAATAAGGACGGTTGATTTCTGCCATGCAGGTTTCCATAAGTTTGTTGACATTGCGGTTTTTTAGCGCCGAAATAGTCACTGCGCGGATGCCGAGAGTGTCCGACAAACGGCTTTCGTCAAGGGTGATGCCGCTTGCTTCAAGCTCATCAAGCATGTTGAGCGCCGCAACAACTTTTATGCCTGTTTCAAGCAACTGCGATGTCAAATACAAGTTGCGTTCAAGGTTCGTCGCATCGATGATATTTATTATCAAATCGGGTTTTTCTTCCAACAAAAAATCGCGGGCAATTTTTTCTTCAAGAGAATAGGGCGTAAGAGAATAAATGCCGGGCAAATCGATGATTGTCACGGTTCTGTCTTTGAAATAAACACCTCGTTTTTTTTCTATGGTGACGCCGGGCCAATTGCCTACAGTCTGTCGCATCTTTGTCAGCGCATTAAAAAGAGTGGTCTTGCCGGAGTTGGGATTGCCGATCAAGGCGATGCGATAGCTTGTTTGCGTCATTTTTGCTCCTCTACCAGTATGTTCTTGGCGTCTGCTTTTCGCAAAGCAAGATCGAAGCCCCGAAGACTAATCAAAATAGGATCGCCCAAAGGAGCTTTTCCTTTCATCAAGACGGTGGCGCCCTTTGTCAGTCCCATATCCATAAGACGGCGTTTTGTACCGTCGGGAACAAGCACATCTTTTATGGTGGCGGTTTTTTTTGAAGCTATATCAAACAATGTCATCATCTATCCTCCGTCGTTTAGTTAGCATATGCTAACTCCCGTTAATATGATATTGCATATATCAACTTTAGTCAATTATTTTCTCGACATATTTTTGTTCGGCGAGTAAATTTATAGTAAACGCCTGAACCGGAATGAGATGCCTCCACTTCGGTCGGGATGAAAATATTTTATGTCGATTCCTATTTGAGCGACGAAACGAAGGAATCTCATCCTTATTATTGTATAACTTAGAAAATATAAATATGTAATAATACATATCAAAAAAGCCCTTCAAGCAATCATGAAGGGCTTATCGTAAACATAATAGAAAAAAATTACGCTATTGTCTCAAGGCTGTATCCGTCATACACCTCAAGATGCTGATAAGTCGAAAGAAGCGCCGCCGGCACATAAATTGTTAAGTTGAGTTTTTTGATTGAGTCGTCGGAATCGACAAAGCTCAATGCTTCGCGTTCAAGCGCAGGCGCCTTGTCGCAGTTCAGCGTCAGAGAAGCAAGCATCGTGCAGTTATAAAAAGCGTTATAACTCAAACGCGTTACATTTTTCGGCAACACCACGTTAACTAGATTTGAACAGTCACGGAAAGCATCGTCGCTTATTTGCATCAGATTGCTGTTGTCGGATATCGTAAGCGTGTTCAGAGAAGAACAGCCACGGAAAGCGTTCTTTTCGATATGTGTGACACTGTCGGGAATGTTTATGCTTGTCAGGTTTTTGCAGTAGGCAAAAGCCGAATCGCCGATAGTCACAAGATAGTAAGTCTCAGAAAAAGTCACCGTTTCAAGCGACATAACTACCGCATCAACCAAAGGTGTTTTTGCGCTGAAAGCAAAGGTGCCTACCTCATCAATAGTTTCGGGGATAGTGACATTCTTGATTTGTGTACATTGTGCAAAACCGCTGTCTGCAATTTTTGTCACCGCCTTGCCATTGTGGGTGTTGGGCAGCTCAAGATCTACGGGCATATTAGGTTTGTTTTTTGCTTGAACGGTATAATATTTGCCGTCGCTGTTCTCGGAAAAAGTAAAATAACTTTCATCGGCACCGTTGGGTGTTATCCATCGGACATAGAGGTTCAAGTCTTTTTTTATCAGCTTGGTCGGCGTGAAAGAAAATCGCGTTTTGAATTCGGCATCGCTGTACCAGTCGAAAAACACAAAGCCGTCTTTGCTCGGCTGAGTAGGGTCGGAAAGCTCCGAATCATAGATCAAAGTTTCGGCAGGTATTTCGGTTCCGCCGTCGGTGTGATAGGTTATGGTATATTCATTTGTCGTATACTTGAGTGTGTAGACGGCTTTGACGGTGATACTTTGTGTTAGATTTGTGTATACCTTGATATCCCACTCGGCGGATGTGACGATGCCGGTGTGACCTGCCATCGCCGGAGGTGTATATGTGGGGACCTCGGGAATGTCCGTCAGCGTGCCGCCGTAAGGCACGGTTCTGGTGATGTTTTCGAAATTCTTATAGTTTGCCGCCGTAAAGGTAATCGAAACAGCGTTTTTGATTGAGGAAACGGTGTAGTTGTGGGTTTTTCTTTTGTCGTCGGCGGTGAGAAGTATGTTGACGTAGTATTCGTTGTCGGCTTGAACTTGTATGACACGCTTGTTTTCGACAGTGATTTGTTTGTTTTGTTTGTCAGTGACCGTCACAGTCAAGGAATAATCGTGCTTTTTGGCGAACTTGTCGAGGTTTTCGATGTTGTAACGCAAAGTATAGGTACCCTCGGACAGATTGGAAACATTGTCGCCGGTGATTGTGATATCCTCAAATGTCGTTTTCGGCACGCAAGAAATCAGCAAGCCGCAGGCAAGCAGAAGGCAAAGTATTATTGTTATTCCATAAGTTTTACGCATCTTTACATCCTCAGGGTATCCCAAACAGCTTAATTATAGCTGAAAAGCCCGACGATGTAAACATAATTACCAATAACCAAAGCTTAAATTAAGCTGTAACAATCGGCAACAAAACCCATAATTTTGTGGACAACTACCCCTGATTGTGGATAACTCCGCCCGAAACTGTGGATAACTTGGTGAAAAAGCCTCGTTAAAGGTGTGTGGCTGTATTGATTTGGGGTACCCGTTCGGCGTCTAATTTACTCTATATTTCACAAAGTCTGCGCACTGCCGGAAAATGTTTCACGCGGCGGTTTTGTTTCTTGCTATGGTGAGTGGTTTGTACTATAATATCAATGTAATATTTTTTGATAAGGAGTGGGAATGGACATAAATAGCAGGCAGGAGCAACCGAAGGCGGCTTAAAAGGTATTAGCGGCAGATTTTTTGAATTTCCGACATCGATTATACGACGGGATTTGAGAAATTCGAGAAGGGCTTTCAATACAAAGAGAAACTGGTTTTACCGGGACAATGGCGATAAAAGATATGGATAAAATAAAACAGAATGATATATTACAGCTTGACATCATCGATTATGGTATAAACGGCGAGGGTGTGGCGAAGCACGAGGGAATTGTCGTGTTCGTGCCTTTTGCAATCAAAGGCGAACACATAAAAGCAAAAATAACCTACGTGAAAAAGGCTTTTGCGACGGCGGAACTCATCGAAGTTATCAACGAATCGCCATATCGACAAAAACCTGTTTGCAACAGATTCACACGTTGCGGCGGTTGCAATCTGCTCCATATCGACTATCAAGAACAGTTGCGTTTGAAGAAAGACATACTCAACACAACGCTGAAGAAAAATATCGGCGGTGAATTCAAAATCGCAGATTGTGTACCCAGTAACACGGCTTTGGGCAGCCGAAACAAGGTTCAGCTTCCTTTTGGCGTCGTCAACGGCAAGGCGGCTTTGGGCTTTTTTCGAGAGAATTCACATAGGATAGTATCTATTACAAAATGCTTTTTGCATGAAGATTGGCTTGAAAAACTCATTGCAGTTACGCTTAAATTTGTAAATGACAACGGTATCTTGGTTTATAACGAGAGTTCCGGCAAAGGGTTGCTTCGCCACCTTGTTGCAAGGTATATTGACAATCAGCTTTGCGCCGTGCTGGTTACAAACGGCAGACAGTTGCCAAAGTCGGAAGTCTATATTGAGATGCTGACGAAGGAATTCGACAACTTTTCGCTTTTTCTGTCTGTAAACACGAATAACACAAATGTAATTATGGGCAATGAACTGTTGCCGCTTGTCGAAAAGCCTTTTGTTATAAATATCCTTGGCATAGACATTGAGCTCAATCCGCTGTCCTTCCTTCAAGTCAACGATTATATTCGCGACGAGATTTACCGCAAGGTTATAGAAAGAACCGTTTCAAGCGATGTTGTCATTGACGCTTTCAGTGGAGTCGGCATAATCGGCGCGGTGTTGGCAAAAAGCGGTGTAAAACAAGTCTATAATATCGAGATTGTATCGGAAGCCGTCGCAGACGCCGATGCGCTTGCAGAAAATAACGGCATAGCGAACAAGGTGACGAACATATGCGGCGACGCGGCTACGGAGCTGCCAAACTTGCTGAAAAAAATAAAAGAAAACTCTCAACTTTCTCAAAAAATAAGCATAATTCTCGACCCGCCTCGAAAGGGTGTTTCTCAATCCGTCATCGACGCCTTGAACACCATCGACTACCCCGTCGAGCTGATCTATATCTCCTGCAACCCCGCGACCCTCTCACGCGATCTTTCATTATTGACAAAAAATGACAATTATGTTATAAATTCAATATCACCTTATGATATGTTTCCGAATACTAGGCA
>CAYJBS010000086.1:0-2369 GCA_964368435.1 uncultured Christensenella sp.
TGTAATGGAGGGATCTCATCCAACTATATGTCATCCCGACTGTAATGGAGGGATCTCATCCAACTATATGTCATCCCGACTGTAATGGAGGGATCTCATCCAACTATATGTCATCCCGAGCGTAAGTCGAGGGATCTCATCCATGTTATTATAAGGATTGAGATTCCCAACACCCTCATCGCACGCCTTCGGCTATCGCTTTCACGAGCTTTGGCTACGAAAGGCAACACCGTGCCTTTCGCTTAACGCGTCGCTCTATTCCGCTTACGCTCCAATCGGAATGACATTTTATATTGTCATACCGACCAAGTAACCAAAGCTGAGGAATCTCATCCAACTATATGTCATCCCGACTGTAATGGAGGAATCTCATCCAACTATATGTCATCCCGACTGTAATGGAGGGATCTCATCCGCTTACACAAGCTTACCTTATTTCTTAAAACTCCAGCCCTTCAGTACAAACTTTATTGCGTCAAAAATATTTTGCTTCTTGACATCATGACGCAGACATAATTCTGTTGTACTGCGCAAGTTGCCTTCTGCATCGTAGACTTCTGCTTTTCCGATGACAGCATCGGCGCTTAACGGCGCTTTCAAGCCTTCGTGAATGACTATTTTGACATTCGGAGACACTTTCGCGCCCTTTTGGCAGAAAATCTTCAAATCGTCTTTGCTGTACACATCGACATTTTGTTCCTTGCTTTTCGGAATCTTCAAGTTGTTAATAATGCTTTCGCCGGACTTGAAGACTACTTTTTGTTCATAGTTGGCAAAGGCATAATTAAAGAGTTCCGAAACCTTCTTAAACCTTGCTTTACTGTCGGAACCGCCCAGCACTGTGGCTATGATTCTCATATCTTTTCGCGCGGCAGAGGCAGAAAGGCAGAACATCGCATCATTTGTGAAGCCTGTTTTTCCCGCATCACAACCCTGATAAAATCGTATCAGCTTGTTTGTATTGACCATTTCGGTTTTTCTGCCGTCCGGATGAACATAATTTTCTATCCAAATCTTTGAAAATTGATAATAATCTTTATATCCCAACAGCTTTTTTGTCATAATAGTAACATCTCTTGCTGTCGAATATTGCCCTTCTCCGGGAAGTCCGGTAGTATTGCAAAACAGCGTATTATTCATGCCCAGTTGCTTTGCATATGCGTTCATATCCGCTACGAAGCCTTCAACACTGCCGCTAATCGCTTCGCCGAGCGCCACAGCCGCATCATTTGCGCTGCATACAACGACGCCTTTTATAAGGTCTATTACCGGATATTCCTTGTTCGCGTCAAGAAACATTTGCGAACCGCCCATCCCCGACGCCGTTTCGCTTATGACCAGCTTTTGGTTCATGTCAAGTCTACCCTCTTCGATAGCCTTAAAAGTCAAACAAAGCGTCATAATTTTTACCATACTTGCAATCGGTCTCTTTTCGTCCTCGTTATGTTTTGAAAGTACGGTTCCTGTATCATAATCAATCAAATAATAGCTTTTTACTCCGTCATTTTCGCTTGCGGCAAAACCCATTGCTCCGATAGGAACAAAAATCGCCGTTAATAAGCATAAAATCAGTGTAATTATCAGAAATTTTTTCATATACCACCTCTTCTTTTCTATTTTCTGCAAGAAGATTGGTAATATACTAAAAAACGAGGTATAAGACGATAACAAAGATTATGTTATATATCAGAAATGTTATTAAATTTGTGGCAAAACCTTTTGCAACAACATTAAAAAAGACCTTTCCGGACGGGCAACAAAGCGGCGCGCGCTTGCACCTGGCATAGCCGAGTATAAAATAGATCCTGCACATCAATCGGAAATAACATATCAGCGAAAAAACAAGCATCGGCAACCAATAGAACAAGAAGAATACCAATGCAAAGAATCCATCAAACATAAACGACAAAATCAGCGCTCGAAAAACTATGCGGAAAAATATCAATAATACTGCAAAATTCCCAATAAACGCAAAGAAATGTAGTTTAGACAGCAGCGTCACGGCATAAATCAAGGCAAAAAACAAGGAACATTTCAACAAGTACCAAAAAACATTGAAGTCGTTTAGTTTTATCAAAATGATAATATTGCCTTGAAATTCTACTTCTTTATTGATGTTTATCGACATAAGCAGTCCGGCAAAAAGACTGGCGCAAAGCGCAATGAGTACAAGCCTATTTTCAGCTAATAGACGCTTGAAATCTATATAAAGATTAAAGATATATTTTTTTAAGTTCGACAGCATATTAAAGTATATGTGTTAATAGTTGGAATATTTATTAAATACCACTATTTATGTCATAGCTCAATTTATTAGGATTGAGATTCCTCCGCTTCGTTACACTTCGGTCGGAATGACAGAAAAATGT
>CAYJBS010000086.1:2469-5863 GCA_964368435.1 uncultured Christensenella sp.
ATCTCATCAAAAAAATGTCGCTTGACAAATGCAAGCGACATTTGATGTCCGCATACTCGTAGATATTAACTTAATTGCCTATCATCCAATCAATATAAATGCCATATCCCTTTGTCGCATCATTCAAAAAAACATGAGTAACTGCGCCGATGAGCCTGTCGTTTTGAATAATCGGTGAACCGCTCATTCCTTGAACGATCCCACCTGTTTTGTCAAGCAACCTTGCATCGGTGATTCGAATAACCATTCCTTTTTGCTCCGGACCATCCTGACGAACATTCTTTATTATCTCGATTTCGTACTTTTCAGGAATGCAACCATTTATTGTAGTGTAAATATGGGCTTTTCCCATCTTTACCTGACTTTTTGAACCGATTGAAATCTGTTGCAGATCCTTATAAATTTCCTTATCGGCATAACCAAAAATACCGAAATCGTTATTTTTGTCAACCTTACCTTTCGGTTTGCCGCCTCTTTCAAATACGCCTCGAAGCTCTCCTGCCTTACCGTTGCTGCCCTTTACGGAACCGACTATTGTGCAAGCAAAAATGTTGCCTTTTTTGTATAAATCAATATTGGGGTTGGCGCTGTCATAAATCCTATGCCCAAGTCCGCCGAAGCGACCATCGGATGACTTTATATAAGTCAGCGTACCTACACCGGCAATGTCATTTTTTGCGATGATGCCCAGCTTGTATTCTTTAAGCGCCATATCAAGACTAGGTTCAAGTTTTGTCGAATTTTTGACATTATTACGAATAAACTCAATATCTAGAGGTTTATTTCCGGTGTTTTTATCAATAACTCTTTTGATATCTTTGACATTTCGCATATCAACTCCGTTGATTTTTGTTATCAAATCTCCGACGGTCAAACCGCTTTCTTTCGCAGGACAGCGCGTGCCGTCCTTGCTTATCACATCGACAAAATCAGTAACGATAATGCCTCCGGAATCGGCTATTACACCTATTGGTATTCCACCCAAATATATTTTTTCCTCATTAATAACAGCTGTTTCTTCAAAAAAAAGTTCCGATGCCGAAGCGGTTTGAACGGCAACCGGAACAAAAATTAATGTAATACATGCTATAAACAGAACTATGTTGGCTATCTTTTTCATTCGTATTCTCCCTTCGTTTTTTAGTTTGGGTTGGGAGTTTTTTAATATTCTGTTTTTGAACCTATGGAACTATTTGTAATAGCTTTAGATTATTCTAAATTAGCTTGAAATTCGTAACACTATTCTAATTTAATGCTTGATTTGTAATACTTTATATTCATCAGCCCACGCTTTCAGCTCTTTTGCGTGTGACAAACCGATCTCACTATTTTCTGCGCTTCCCGCCAATCTCATTAGCTCCGCGTAGGTCTGCTCCTCGTCAAGCTTGATTAAATCTGTGACTGTCTTTCCGCTTTTGATTGATTTTGAAATCAAATAATGGCAGTCGGACATCGAAGCAAGTTGCGGCAGATGTGTTACGGCAATGACTTGTCTTGATACGGCGATGTTATAAAGCTTCTTCGCCACCTCTTTGGCGATTTTTCCTGATATCCCTGTATCGATTTCGTCAAAAACCAATGTTTCTATATCGTCAATTTCTGCGATAACGTTTTTGAGCGCCAGCATAAATCTCGACATTTCGCCGCCGCTGGCAATTTTCGAAAGCGGTTTGACCGGTTCGCCGAGATTCGGTGAAAGCAAGAATTCGATTTTGTCGGCGCCGTTTGGTGCCAAATTCGATAATATTGCATCTTCATCCGCAGGAAAATCAATCTTTATTTCAAAGACCGTGTTTTTCATGCCAAGATCGTTCAAGTGTGTGACGATTGCTTTCGAGAAGCCTTCGGCGCTTTCTTTTCTTATGGAGCTAAGCTGCTTTGCTGCGTCGACAAGTTCCTTTTTAACCTTGCCAAGCGTTTTGTTCAACTTGTCGATAGAAAGTTCGGCATTTTGCAGTTTTTCGAGTCTGGTTTGGGCGGCAGAAAGGAAGTTTTCGATATCTTCTATGGTTTTGCCGTATTTTTTCTTCAACAAGCGAATTTCTTCCAGCCTTTTCTCTATATAATCTATATTGAGGCTGTCCAAGCCCTCTTCGCTTAGTTTATCGAACAATTCTTGAGCAATGTCGTCTATTTCTATGCGCGCGCTCTCCAGTCTGTCTATGCTTTTTGACAAGCTGTCATCATATTTCAAGATATAGTTGAGTTCGGATAAGGATTTTGAAATTTTTGAGGATGCGCATTCTGCCATATCACCGGCAAGCGCATCATATGCGCCGGACATTGAATTGGAGATTTTTTGATAGTTATAATATTTGTTTCTGTCTGAAAGCAGTTTTTCTTCCTCGCCCTCAGAAGGCTGCGCATTGGAAATCTCCTCTACTTGATATGTAAGCAGACTTATTTCGCGGTTTCTTTCGTCTTCATCGCCGAATTCCGCCAGCTCTTCGTTGAGTTGGCGATAATTTTTTAATAGCACTTGATACTTTTCTCTTTTGGGAGCGGTTTTTGGTGAATAGTCATCAAGCAGCTTCATTTGTGTCGACAACTTCATCAGCGACTGATGCTCATTTTGCGAATGTATGTCTACGAGCTGTCCCACAACTGCGCGTAGCGTCGCAAGTGTGACTATGCGTCCGTTTATGCGGCATTCACTTCTTTCCTCTGTCATCATGCGCGTGATGACGGTATATTCGTCTTTTTCGATGCCGTATTCCTCAAAAAGGCTATTAAGCTGTGGACTGTTGCAATCAAAAACAACTTCGACTCTGGCAACGCTCTCTCCGAATCGGATAAGTGAGCGGTCGGCGCGATCTCCCAGCACAAAGTGCAGCGAATCAATAATAATCGACTTGCCTGCTCCTGTTTCTCCGCTGAGAATGTTCAAACCTCTGCCGAGTTCAATGGTCAGATCTTGTATAAGGGCAATATTTTTTATGCCGAGTGAAACAATCATCTTTTTTGCATAAGTGTTTTTAGGTATGTTGTTACGCTATCAACTAACTCAAGGTTTTTTATTATGACAACAATCGTATCGTCGCCTGCAAGAGTGCCGACAACCCCTTCAATATTCAGTTTATCGATGATTACGCAAGCTGAATTTGCGCTGCCGCTCATGGTTTTGAGTATAATCAAGTTCATGGCAGGCTGTATGCTGATAACCGATTCTTTGAAAATGTTAAACAATCTGGTATTTTGGTCATTGCCGACATTGTGAAGGTATCTGTAGCCCTTTGCAGACGCCGCCTTGACTAGTCCAAGGTCTTTTATGTCCCTCGATACCGTCGCTTGCGTCACTTGAAAGCCTGTGTCAATGAGTTCTCTTGTCAATTCCGCCTGCGTTTCGATGTCTTTTTGCGCAATGAGCTGCAATATTTTGTCCCGTCTGTCACTC
>CAYJBS010000087.1:0-5851 GCA_964368435.1 uncultured Christensenella sp.
TCATAGGTGTTGTGCTTTCGCTATTCACCGCCGTTACCGTGACAAGATTGCTTGTCAACTCGGTGCTGGGAATCGATGACGAAAACGACAGTCTTTACGGTCTGAAGAAAAGCGAGGTGTCGGAATGAAAAGATTTATGCAGATGCTAAAAAACAGACTAAAGAAGATGAGAATATTCGAAAACCGCAAACTTTTCTTTTTGGCGCCCCTTGTCATTGTACTTGTTGCGCTGATTTGCGGCACGATATATCAGTTGTCGCCGAAGTATGACAAGTTCGCCAACGTAGGCGTCGACTTTCAGGGCGGCACGCTGCTCAATGTAGAAATGGTATCCACCAATCCCGCTGCTTCTGTCGATATGAACAAAGCAAACAGAGATTATAATGTAGATATTATTTCAAAAGTAGTGGAGAGTCACGGTTTCGAAATTGCCACTTCTCAAGCCAGCGGCGAGAGCGCCATTGTTGTGCGCTATTCGTTCATTGCTTACGGCAATGACCCCACCAGGGACGCCGTAAACTATGGCACGGATGAGATGACCGTCGAAATGAAAAACCTAAACGACAAAATTATGGCAGATATCGAAACAGCCTTCGAAAATGATGCCAAATACAAGGACATTGATGTTGCCGTCACCACCACCGCAAGCCTTATAGGCACTTCATCGAGCGTAAAACTACTCAAAACTGCTCTTATTTCGGTATCCATTGCGCTGGCGGTTATGTTCCTGTATATCATCATAAGATTCGGCATATTCAGCGCCACCTCGGCGATTGCCGCCCTTATGCATGACGTCATCATGATGTTGGCGTTCACGGTTATTTTCCGTGTTGAAATAGGTTCGACAATAGTCGCAGCAATTATTACCATTGTTGCGTACTCAATCAATAGTACGATAGTCGTATTTGACCGTTTGAGAGAGTATATCAAGCCCTTCAATCAAGCAAACAAGCGTTTTGAAGTCGGCACATTGGTCAATGACGCCATAGTTTCGACCTTCACCCGTGGTGTGTACAGCTCTTTGACAACACTTATTACGATATCGATACTTGCCATAATGGGAGTAAGCTCTATCAGAACCTTTGCGTTGCCAATTATATTCGGACTTATCGCAGGCTTCTATTCCTCGGCATTTCTTGCGGCTCCGCTTTGGGGCATGATGACTATGTCCAAGGACAAACGCAATAAAAACAAAAAAAACACCAACCGAGTTTATGACAAGCCCACTAAGAGTACGAAGTCGAAAGGCATGACTAAGTTTGCGCCCAAAGACGCCTAACAAACACTTGATAGCCCTGCGAAAAACAGGGCTATTTTTTAACAATAGTTATGAAATTTATTGAAAGAAAAGCAGTCGAGAAACAAGAAATCATAAGAATTTCCGAGCAATCGGGGGTAGAACCTCTGATTGCCAAGTTGCTTTTGATGCGCAATATCTCATCGCCGCAAGCCGTCAATGAATATCTCAAAGCAGATGTTTCTTTGCTTTCTCCACCAACCATATTACACAATATTGAAGCCGCCGAAGAAATAATCTCCCGCCAAATTGCCAATGACGGAGTTATTATGCTTTATGGCGATTATGACTGCGACGGCATAGGCGCCATCGCAATAATGTATTTGACGTTGAAGGCATTGAATGCCCGTGTCGATTATTATATTCCACAACGTCACGAAGAGGGCTATGGGCTGAACTGTGACGCCATTTCACGCATAAGCGCCCAATATCCCGATTGTCTGATAGTTACGGTTGACTGCGGCATTACTTCGGTAAAGGAAGTAGAGTACGCAAAATCGGTGGGATTACAGGTTATTATTACAGATCATCACGAGCCGTCGGCGACTCTGCCCGACACAGTTGTACTCAATCCCATACTTTGTGACGGCTGCGCGCCTCTTTGCGGAGCAGGAGTGGCGCTGAAACTTGCGGAGCAACTGACCGACAGGCAGTTCATAACGCAGTTCTTTGACATATGCGCCGTGTCTACCGTTGCAGATGTTGTACCTCTTGTGGGCGACAACAGGATTATTGTTAAAGCAGGACTGGAAATGCTGTCCAACGGCATTTGTCGTGAGGGTTTCAAAAAGTTGCTTGCGCTGTCGGGCATAAAAAGAAATACCAGAATAAAAAGCTCCGACATAGCCTACCGCATTGCGCCAAGGCTCAACGCTTCGGGCAGGTTGTCAAGCGCATACAAGTCGCTAAAACTGCTTATCGAAGAGGACACGACGGCAATAAACTTACTTGCCGAAGAGATAGAGAAGGAAAACAAACAACGGCAGGATATCTTTTCAAATGTGCTGAACGACGCTTTGAACATGCTTGAAAGCTATGACCTCAGCCGCAACCTGATTGTTATTTTGAAATCCGATGAATGGGAGGAAGGGGTAATAGGTATTGCCGCATCAAAAATTGCCGAACAGTTCGGACGTCCGACAATCCTTTTGACAAAAAAAGGTTCCGACTACAAAGGCTCCGCCAGAAGTTCGCCCGGCATAAATATATATGAGGTGTTGAGCTGTTGCAGACATCTTCTTTCGGGTTTCGGCGGTCACGCAATGGCGGCAGGACTCAGCATTCCCACCGAAAATTACGATGAGTTTTTATTGCAAACAAACAATTACATAAAAGAGCATACCGAGAAAGACTCGTTTCAACGCAAGCTGATTTATGACGATATTTTGGACATTCCCGACATAAACGATAGATTGTTTAACAATATTATGAAGCTTGAGCCTTTCGGCTGTGGCAATCCAAAACCGCTTTTTCTCTCAAAACTGCACCAATCGGCATTTTCACGCATAGGAAAATACCCCCATATAAAAAGCCGCATAGGAAAATTGGAAGCCATTGCTTTCAACAAAGGCTATGCGTTGCCTTTGTTGGAAAGCGCGGCAGAAAAGACCGTGTCGTATA
This sequence comes from uncultured Christensenella sp., assembly GCA_964368435.1. Classification (GTDB taxonomy): domain Bacteria; phylum Bacillota; class Clostridia; order Christensenellales; family DTU072; genus DTU072. Next base: position 2,918 of record CAYJBS010000087.1, read on the forward strand.
GCATCGATAGGGAATTTTACAACAACAGCCAAGTATTGCAGTGCAAAATAAAAGATTTTTATTCGCACCAAGCTGATATCAATGACGAAATATTGTTTGCGCGGTTTTTGCAACGCTTTGTTTGCAAAGGCGAAAGCGGCAGCGGCGGCAAGGAGCGTCCCGACAACGACTATGCTTTCGGAACGCTTTTTATTGCTTTCAGCAACGAAACCTTCAATAGTTTTGCCGATGAGAACCCACAACTTGAAAGGTTCATCTTCAACTCGACTTTGCTCAACCCATACAATGCCATAATTCTTTCACCTGAAAGAGATTTTGTATATACTTATTACAACAGAATAGTAATGCTGGAAAAAGCACCCCGTTGTTTTATCGAACATATCCGCCAAACCTTCGGCGGCAAAATTATAAATGCCGAAGATTATCCCAAGTTTCGCCCGCAAGGAGTTCATACTCAAGAAACACTCCGAGAAGACTATAAATTCATTTATGAAAAGCTCGGCGGTAAGGAATTTTTTGACATTGTTCATTGCTACGCAAGGGCTGTCAGAATGGGATATAAGAGGAGTTTGAGCTATTTTGCAACTGCGTTTTTTGTTTTTGCCGAATTGCAATTGCTATTAGTTAATAACGGTGGTATTATAGAGATACATAACAAAAAAGTCGAGATAGGGCACTCAAAAATCTATAAATGGGTGACCAACGGCGAGGATTGACAAAAAGTGGGCATCGATTTATTGAACAAAGCAAAAGCCATTTACAAGCCTGAGGATTACGAAGCAATCAACAGAGCTTATGAATTTGCGCTCAACGCTCACAAGGCGCAAAAACGCTTTTCCGGAGAGGAATACATAATTCACCCGGTCATGGTAGGCGAGTCGCTGATTGACCTCGGACTTGACTCCAGCACGATTATTGCGGCGCTACTGCACGATGTGCTTGAGGATACTCCCGTCACAGAACAAGAAATCAAGGACAAATTTGGCTCCGAAGTTCTCGAGATGGTCAAAGCGCTGACAAAACTCAACAGATTGGATTTCAATTCACAGGAAGAAGAGCAGGCAGAGAACATCAGACGCCTATTTTTTGCCATGGCAAAGGACATTCGCGTGTTGCTCATAAAACTTGCAGACCGCTTGCATAACATGCGTACGCTAAAGCATCTTCCGCCGGCAAAACAACTGAAGAAAGCCAAAGAAACGCTGGACATTTTCGCTCCGTTGGCAGGCCGACTGGGTATTTCAAGCATAAAAACCGAGCTTGAAGACCTTGCAATGAAATATATTTATCCCGATGACTACAACTTTCTTGCGCAGATGATTGACATAAAGCGTGACGAAAGAATGAAGCTTGTCGAAAAACTTGGCGGCATTATTGAACAAAGGCTGAAAGAATCGGGCATAAAAGGCGAGGTCAGAGGACGACCCAAACATTTTTATTCTATCTACAAAAAGATGAAGACGCAAGGCAAGACCTTCGACCAGATTTATGACCTTGTAGCCGTCCGCGTGATAGTCGAGAGCATAAGAGATTGTTATACCATTTTGGGAGATATCCATTCGATTTGGAAGCCTATTCCGGGCCGCTTCAAAGACTATATCGCTATGCCCAAGCCCAACCTTTATCAGTCGTTGCATACCACGGTTATGACGAATTTCGGTCAGATTTTTGAAATACAAATTCGCACATACGAGATGAACAAGGTGGCTGAATACGGTATAGCCGCTCACTGGAAATATAAAGAAGGCAAAGACGCTTTCGACGAGATGGACGCAAAACTCAGCTTTATTCAGCAAGTTATGGACGTTCAGGGAGAACTCAAAGACTCGTTGGAGTTTGTGGATACGCTGAAACTCAACGTCACGTCGAACGAAATTTATGTTTTCAGTCCCAAAGGAGATGTTTTTGATTTGCCGATTGGCGCGACATGTCTTGATTTTGCATACCGTTTGCACAGCGCCGTCGGAAACAAGTGTGTGGGCGCCAAAATAAATTCCAAGATTGTACCGCTGAATACCACGCTCTCAAACGGTGATGTCATAGAAATTCTCACCTCAAACAACTCCAAGGGTCCCTCCAGAGATTGGCTGAAAGTTGTTCAAACACCCAACGCCAAAGCGAAAATCAGAGCCTTTTTCAAAAAGGCGATGAAGAGCGAAAACATAAAGACAGGTAAGGACATGCTCGAAAAAGAGGCGAGGCACAGAGGCTACAGCATTTCTGATTTGATGCAGCCCAACTGGGTAAACATAGTGCTTGAAAGGTACAGCTTTTCCGAAACAAACGATATGTATGCCAGCATAGGATACGGCGGCACCAGTACAAATCAAGTGCTTTTCAAACTGATAGAATTCTATAAAAAACAACAGGAACTCAACGCGCCTGTTATTGCAGTTGGTGACGAAAAGCAGAATAGCAAACCCAAAAGACAGCATTCGGGTATCCTGATAGAAGGTTATGACGATTTTCTTATCAGGCTTTCGCATTGTTGCAATCCCGTTCCCGGTGACGAAATCGTCGGTTATATTTCTCGAGGACGCGGCGCTTCTGTGCATAGAGCAGACTGCCCGAACATGCGCAATATCCAGAAAGAAAGACTGTTGAAAGCCACTTGGGCGAATCAGTCCGATTCTTCGTTCAGAACTTCATTGAGAGTTGACAGTATCGACAAAACTGGCATAATAGGACAGATTTCGGCAGTTATTTCCGCGCTGAAATTTTCCATTATCTCTATGGATGCGCGCACAATAAAATCCCGCTCACTTGCCGTAATAAATATCGGTTTGGAAATAAAATCTCTTGAAGATGTCGATCTACTTATTAAAAAGATTGAAAACATTGACGGCGTGTTGGAAGTAAAAAGAAACCAATAACCGTTGTTCCATATTTAAGTTTACCATTGATTTACTTTATGCTTGATATTGACTATTAATT
>CAYJBS010000088.1:0-3187 GCA_964368435.1 uncultured Christensenella sp.
TAATTATACTATATTCTTCATCAATTTATCAATAGTTTCCAACATTATTCGGCAATTTTTACGGTGGCGGTCTTAAAAACTCACAATTCAAAACAAAGCCGTCAAATTGCGTCACTCTATCAAAGTTGATAAAAACACTTTTTATAGCTTCGAACTTGCAAAAAAGCACTTAACACGGCGCAAGTTTAATGTTATAATAGATAGACCACTAAAGGACGGATATGATTCACGACGAAAGAATAAGCAACAAGCTATTGGTACTGTTTGTACTCGACAAAATGGAGATTCCCATAAATGAGGAGTTGCTTTTGTCTATTTGCTCCAGTGACAACGAGTGGATACCTTATTTTTATTGCAAACAAATCATTGCCGAGCTTGCCGAGGCAGGCTTCATCTCAAAAATGAATGGCAGCATCCGCAATCCGCTTTTGTCCTTGACCGAAGACGGCAGAACCTGTCTTGCGCATTTCTACAACGACATTCCCAAGTCTGTGCGCGACACCGTCACCGAGTTTGCCCGCTCATCCCGCCTTGACTACAAGAAAAAACAAGAGTTTACCTGCGACTACAAACGAAATTCCGACGGCTCATACACCGTTGAGATGAGCATTTTTGAAGTCACCAAGCCTATTATGCAACTGAAATTTGTAGTTGCCAATCTTGAGAAGGCTCTTTCCATTTATAACAACTGGAACAACAAGGCGCCCGAGGTTTATAAGGCTTTTTACGACATTCTCATAGACTAACTTATTGATTTTAACAAAGATTCAGTACTATCGTTTTTATCCCGACGGCTTTTATGCTACAATAATATCCTAGAAGACACCAAAAGGATAAACAGATGAGCATACTTTCCATAAATAATCTTACACATACTTTTGACGGCAAACCGCTTTTTGAAGACGCCGGTCTTTCCGTAAACAACGGAGAGCATACAGGCATTGTCGGCTTAAACGGCGCGGGCAAAAGTACCTTTATGAATATACTTTGCAAAAAGGTATTGCAAGATGAGGGCGAAGTCAAATGGCTTCCCGGCATAAAGTGGGGCTATCTCGACCAGCACGCCGACATCGACCGCACTTTGACTGTTATGCAATATCTCGAGGGCGCCTTCGTACGTCTTTTCGAACTCAACGAACGCCTTGAACAGCTCTATAAAGATATGGGCGAGGAACAGGATATGGACAAGCTGGAAAAAATGATTTCCCGCTCGGCAAATATGCTGGAGACCCTCACAAAAGAAAACTTTTTCGAATTGGACAGCAGCATAAAGAAAGTGGCGAACGGTCTCGGCATCGGCAATTTCGGCTATGACACCAAAACTGCACTGCTCAGCGGCGGTCAGCGCGCAAAGCTCATGCTTGCAGGACTGCTTTTGTCCGAAAATGACTTGATTATGCTTGATGAGCCGACAAACTTTCTCGACATAGAGCATATCGAATGGCTGATAAAGTACATAAACGACTATAAAGGCACGGTACTTGTCATCTCCCACGATACCGAATTCCTCAACAAGGTTTGCAACAACATCATAAGCGTCGAAGAGCGCAAAATAAAGAAATATTCAGGAAATTATCAAGATTTTCTCACTGCAAGCGCCATAAATGCCAAACAACATGCCGAAGGCTTCGAAAAGCAACAACAGCAGATTAAGAAAATGGAGGAGTTCATCGCAAAGAACAAGGCGAGAGCCGCCACAGCAGGTATGGCGAATTCCAGAAAAAAGATGCTTGAAAGAATGGACTTGATCGACAAGCCTGTGACGATTTATCCTGCCACTTTCAGCTTCCCGTATGTCGAGGGGCACTCGAAAGACATGTTGGTAATAAAAAATCTTGAAGTAGGCTACAAAGGCAAAGCCATTTTGCCCGCAATCAGCATCCATATGGATAGCCAAACAAAATTATGGATACGAGGCACAAACGGCATAGGGAAAAGCACGCTGCTAAAAACTCTAACAAATAAAATCCCGCCGATAAAAGGAAGATTCGAGTTTTCCTTGTGCGCAAAAAAATTATATCTCGAACAAGAGTTGGACTTTCCCAACCCAAATGACAACGCCCTTGCGTATATCATGAATGCCAATCCCCGCTTAAACATAAAAGAGTTGCGTACCCGTCTGGGCAATGTCGGCATAAAAAATGAACTTGCCACAAAACCCCTCAGCAACCTCAGCGGCGGCGAGCAAGTCAAAGTAAAGCTATGCGCGCTTATGCAATATTCGGGCAACTTCCTTCTACTCGACGAACCGACAAACCATCTCGACATAACGGCAAAAGAAAGTCTGGCGAAGGCGCTTGCGGAATACCCCGGCGCAATAATTCTCGTCACCCACGAAAAACCCTTTGCCGAGCAGGTTTGTAACGATATTTTCGATTTATAAAAAAAGGAAAATTATGACGCTGCAACAAAAACTTAAATTACATGAAGACGAAGGCTATCGACTTTTTCAAAGTCGTTTGACAAAGAGCCGCTACCCTCTTTTCGGAGTGCGGCTGCCTGTCATAAAAAATCTTGTCAAAGAAGAATTAAAAAGCAGCGCTAACGTGGAATTATTCGTTCCCGAAAGTTTTGAAGAAGTCATGGCGCTGGGTTTTTTGATTGTAGGCAAAAAAATAACGCTTGACGAGAAACTTCATGATATTGACAACTTTCTTCCTTATATAGACAACTGGGCTGTATGTGACTCTTTTTGCATGGCGCTAAAGTTCAAGCCAAAACAGCTTGAAGAGGTGTGGAATCATTTTAAGCGGCTTGCAACATCCGACGAAGAATACGATCGGCGGTTTTTTATCGTGCTGATGATGTCGTATTTCTTAAAAGACGAATACATAGACGAAGTTTTCTTGCTTTTCAAAAGCATAAAAAAGGGAGAATACTATGTCGATATGGCAATAGCGTGGTCGCTTGCCAATGCCTTGCTCCGTTATCCGCAAAAAACTTTGGATGTTCTGTCCGAAAAAAGTCTGCCGAAGTTCATTCAAAACAAAGCTATTCAAAAAATGCGTGAATCCTATCGCGTGTCACAAGAGATAAAAGATAATTTGCTTAATTATAGGGTATAACAAAGTTATATGTCATTTCGCACAACATAATAAGGATGAGATCTCATCCTATATGATTGTCATTTCAGACCGAAGTGGAAAAATCTCATCCTATATGATTGTCATTTCGACCGAAGTGGAAA
>CAYJBS010000088.1:3287-5836 GCA_964368435.1 uncultured Christensenella sp.
AGAAATCTCATCCTATATGATTGTCATTTCGACCGAAGTGGAGAAATCTCATCCTTATCAAGTCCGACCAAAGTCGAACATAGCGAGACTTTGCGACTGGTCGGATTCTAAATTATATCTCTTTTCTTTGCCCGCTATAATTCCTTTGATAAAGCGCGCCGTCAGGCTTCTTTCCGTCCTTCATACTTTCGAAAAAGTCGTCTATCAAAGTTATTGCATCGGCTTTTGCTTCTTCCGTCCTTTCCTCAATGGTTTTTTCGCTCATAAGATTTTCGTTATGAAACACAGGATAAGGCGCCCTGCTGAGGTTCATCCAATCTTCTTCTTTGTGTTCTTTCATCGGACGGATAAAAGAACTCAGGCATTTTGGCATATGCATAAATTTCTCCACGCAACGCAAAAGCAAATATTTTATACCGATGACATCATCGCTTACCCATAGGAACAGTTTCATAAGCCGCAAGGTCTTCTCACCAAGTTTTTGCGACATTTCGCGGTTCATAATAGGCGCCGTCACCTCGGAAAAATACCGCCCTATCTCAGCGCGTTCATTCTTGCCGAGTTTCAAATTCTTGTGCGAACGGTACAATCTGCTTTTCTTTTTCAGACATTTTTTTATGCACATATAATCCAGCGCGCTTTCAAAAATAATGTGGATATATTCCCTTTCGTTTTCCTTATAAAAGCTTGTCAAATCATTGGATTTTTGGATTATGTAAGGATGAAGATTGGCGTCAAGCGCATAGTGGCAAAGTTGCCCGAACAAAAAAGCCTTCAATATGTCGGACTGTTGCCAAACAGCGTACTGCGCCGAATCGGAAAAGATTTTTTCGGCAACGAATTCGTCGTGTATGTCATAGCCGATACGCGAAAGCGGCGATTTCTCCAGTTGCAAATAAAACAGCAAATCGGGACCCTGCGCTCCGACATAAAAAGCTCGGGGATTCTTCTTGATAATTGTTGCTATTTCCGGACGTAATTCCTTCAAAACACAATCTGAAAAGTAATAATGTACCACATTTGACGGCATGTTTCACCTCTAAAACCTGATTATTGTATATTATATCATAAAAAAATTGCAAATAAAATATTACTATGGTATTTTATCGGTTATTATGCTAAAATGAAAGCATTAATTCGCCAAAAAGGAAAAGCATTATGAAATTTAAACTTTCCAAACTCGAAAAATCTTGGGTACTCTACGACGTCGGCAACTCTGCCTTCGTAATGATTATTTGTTCGTTACTACCCATTTATTACAACACTCTCGCCAAAGCTCAAGGCTATACCGATGCGCAGATTACTTCGATATTCGGCACACTTCTTTCACTTTCGGCGCTTGCAATCGCCCTTACCAACCCAATTCTCGGCGCCATCGCCGACAACAAAGGCATGAAGAAGAAAATGTTCTTTATCTTCATGGTCATCGGTTCGGTTTGCTGTCTGTTACTTGGCATAAGCAACAGTATTCCCTACCTTGCGGCAATAATCATCGTATCTCGCATAGGAATGAGCGGCTCGGTGGTCTTCTATGACGCAATGCTTGTCGACATCACCGTCGAAAACCGTATGGACAATGTCTCTTCCCGAGGGTTTGCCTATGGCTATATCGGCAGTTGCATACCTTTCACCGTTTGTTTATTGCTCTATGTGCTTGCCACAATGCCGAAAGGCAATCCCATAATTGGCATCGGCGAGAACACCGCAATAGTCATCGGAATGGCAATCACAGGCATATGGTGGTTTGCGCTTTCAGTACCTCTGCTGCGCAGTTACAAGCAAGTTCACGGCGTAGAGCCTGCAAAGAATCAAATAGCTGACGCTTTCCGCAAACTCGGTGTTACATTCCGCAATCTGAAACATTATAAGGCGGCATTTTTGTTTGTTATCGCCTTTTTCTTTTACATAAACGGCGTAGGCACTATTATCGGAATGAGCGTAGTATATGCTCAACAAGTGCTCGGCGAAATAAACGCAGTCTATCTCGTGGTAGCTCTGCTTATGACGCAGGTCGTCGCTTGGCCGTGCGCCATAATCTTCGGCAAACTTGCCGGAAAGTACAGCCCGCGCTACTTGATACTTATCAGCATAGCAGGCTATGTCGGTATCACTGTGTTCGGCGCTTTTATGACGGAACTTTATCAGTTCTTCATCATGGCATTCTTTGTAGGACTGTTCCAAGGCGGCATACAAGCTCTTTCACGCTCGTATTTCGCAAAGCTCATCCCCAAAGAAAAGTGCAATGAATTCTTCGGCATATACGACATTTGTGGCAAAGGCGCCGCTGTGCTGGGACCTGCGCTTATGGCGGCGGCAACCGGCATCACGGGAAGCCCGAGAATCGGTGTTTCGACGCTCATTCTGTTCTTCCTCATCGGCGGAGTAATCCTGCTACTGCTACCAAAGAACAAAGCCGACATCCCCAACGAACAAACAATGGAAGTGAAACAAGAAGTGCCAAATACGGAACAATCGGCGGAATAACGCATAGCGTTAAGCGTACAGCTCTGTGTGGCTGTGCGCAACCAAAGCTCGTAGGGATCTCATCC
>CAYJBS010000089.1:0-5828 GCA_964368435.1 uncultured Christensenella sp.
CTCCGAAAAAACAATAATACCTTTTAGAAGTTGCTCCCAAAAGGTATTATATACTTTTATATTTTTTTTGTCAATAACGCTAATCCGCCTTCTCTGCCTTGGCTCTTTTTTTGTCGCCAATGGACAACAACGCATTGAGCAGTATACCAAAAATGGCAGCTCCTGCGATACAAGGAATATCCAGTCCGAAGAACGGGATGTTGCCGCCGAAGGCATAGTTGCCGCCGATACCGATAACCATAATCGAGGCGATAACAGCGATATTCTTGGCGCTGAACATATCGACCTTCTTGTCTATCATGATAGCTATGCCTTGTGCGGCTATGGCGCCGAACAGGTATATTTCAAGTCCGCCGATAACCGCCAGAGGTATACCGTATATGGCTCTTATGACAGGAGTAAAGAAGGAAATGACTATTGCAAGTATACCTGCCAACATAAGCACAGCTGTGGAGAAAACTTTTGTTATTGCCATTGTGCTGATGTTTTCGCCGTAGTTTGTGCCGGCGGGACCGCCGACAGCGCCGGAAATCATATCGCAAACACCGTCGCCGATAAGATTTATCCAAAGTTTGTCGATAAGACGATATTTCATCGTTGTGCCTTTTACTTCGGCGACATTGTTTACATAGATATCAAGCTGATACATATGCGCCGTCGATTCGGGGATAGTGGCTATTGCGATAGGCATAATAGCTACTACGGCCGCCCAAGATGCTTTGGGGAAAGTGATGGCAGGCACCGCCAAAATTCCGCTTGAGGTGTGCGCCGGAGAGCCCGACAACAACAAGCCGAGGTCAATGTTACGGAAAAGGTTGTATTCTTCTCCGCCGATACCAAACATTATGGCGGCGGTGATACAACCGACTAAGGCGCCGAGCAAAAGAGGAATCTGCCCAAGAAAACCTTTCAGGTATTTTGAGAAGATGACTATGGAAAAGAAGGTCACAAGCGAAACCACCCATACTGCCCAACCTGTACCCGATGCGATAGCCACTGCGCCGGGAGCGGCATCCGAAAGAGCGTTGCCGGCAAGCGTAAGACCAATAACCATTGCGATAGAACCGGTGATAGACGGAGGAAGTATCTTCTCTACCGCTGCCGTTCCAAAGAACTTCACCAACAAACCTGCGGCGATCGACACAAAGCCCGACATAATGATACCGAACTGCGCATAAGAAATGGCTTCGGGGGGCAAAGTGCTGACCGTGCCTGCTTTCCAAGCATTGAGGTGAGCCAAAGCGCCCGGGCTTAACTGATCCAATATGGCTTGAGTCGCCATAAGACTGGCTACTGCCGTCAAATAAGCAAAGCTGGAGCCATAATACAGCGGAACTTTTCGTCCCGTAATGAGTATGAAGCAAATTGTTGCAAGTCCGCTGGCAAATATCGTCGTCGAGACTTGGAATCCCGTGATCAGCGCAACCAGTACGGTGGCGGGGAACATAACGATAATCTGCTGTATTGCATACAGGAACAGCTTCCATACCGGAGGTCTTTCGTCGGGTAAATAACCCTTTTGGTGATCATTTCTGAATTCTTTTTTGAACCAGCTTTTGACTTTGTCAAGCTGCTCGGCTTTTCCGTTGGTCATGTTTGTTCTCTCCTTTTGTTTTTTTTATAATTTCAGAAACCGAAAGTTTCGTAAATTAAAATACCCTGCTGCAAGCAAACAGGGTACACCGAAGCGTGAACGTATGTAAGTTTTACCTTGTTGGCATTGCAATACCAAATTAAAGATATACCGTTTGTGAGTATACCATTGCCGATATGTTTTGTAAAGTACTTTCTGAAATATTTCGACAAATTCTTTTGCCCTATAATTCCGATAAGCGTTTATTCCAATAAAAAAGAGTCTTTCAACAGACAAAAATATGCCGTATTTCGTCGGTAATTGCGCCATATTGTATTGCCTATTTACAAAATATAAAAAATGTGCCAAAATAACGATATAAGTAAGTTTCTTTCGAGGTGGAATTATGGAAAACAATACGACTCAATCAAATGTGGACATAATCAGTCCCGACACAGGCGCATCAAACCAAACCGATCAGCACAGCACAAAACTCTTCAACAAGAACAAATGGCTCTTCTCTTTGGGAGGCATAGGCAGGGATATGTCCTATCAACTGGTGGCGGTATTTCTGTTGACATATGTGCAATTCGGAGTTTCTTTGTCGCTGATTCAATTCACGACATTGAGCCTGATTATCGGCATTGGCGGCAGTCTTTGGGACGCTTTGAATGACCCGATTATGGGAGCCATTATTGAAGGTTCTCATTTCAAATGGGGAAAGTTCAAGCCTTGGATACTGCTTGGCGCGCTGACTTGCGGCATAGTCATCTTGAGTATGTTCAATGTGCGTATATGGACAGGTTGGAGCTTTGTTATCTTCATCATTGTCATGTATTTCTTATGGGAATCGACCTTTACAATGAACGATATCGGCTATTGGGCAATGCTGCCTTCGCTCTCATCGAAGAAACATGAGCGCAACTCAGTGACGACGCTGACGGTTATTTTTGCCAGCGTCGGCGCCTTCGTCGGGCAGGGACTTGTCATCTTCCTTACACCGGGGGATGTCGTGCACGGCTATTCCCTTGTCTCAATAATTATTGTCATAGCTTTCATCGGGTGTCAGCTGATGACCTCAATCGGCGTGAAAGAAGCTCCCCGCAAAGCCTCCGAAAATCAAACAAAAATCTCTCTCAAACATATGTTGAAGACCATCAAGGGCAATGACCAAATTCTTTGGATGACCTTATCGATGTTTCTATACAGTTTGGGAAGCGGACTACTCATCGCCCTTGCATACAACCTGTATTATATTGAAGTAGGATACGACAGTTACAGTTTTTATTTCATAGTCATCTTCGGCGTATGCAGTGTGCTTGCCAACCTCTTTTATCAAAAACTTGCAAAAAAGCTTGGGCGCAAAAAGTTGCAAATGTACAGCGCCTTCCTGATGATATTCGGTTATGCAGGCATAGCCTTATTAGGTTGGTGGCCCAAAGTCTTACCCTTTAACCTCATTACACTCAGCATTTTCGGATTGTTCGTATTCACAGGACAAACGCTTTTCTATCTGGCGTCTATCATAAATATGACAAACTGCGTAGAATACAATCACTACAAGCAGGGCGAACGCAACGAGGCTGTGGTGTCGACACTGCGCCCCTTTATGACAAAATTCGCCTCTGCGGTACAGTACGGCGTAGTAACTTTGGTGCTGACCATCTCGGGCATCTTTATTCTCAGCCAAAACATTTCCTTGATGGAATCGCAGAAGAACTACCTTTCCAACATCGATTCGGCGCCTGCGCAGGTGGAATACATAAAAAACATAAAAGTTTATATAGACATCTATGAAAGCATAGCCGACGAGACGGCGGCAAAACAACTTGTGGCTCAGACAATAGCCGAAGACACCGAAATGGCAAAATATCAACTCAATCCCGAATACGTCAAATCACTTTCCGACTGCAAAATTTTCCGCCAAACCGTCACAAACGGCAAGGCAGTTGCCGATAGCAAAATTGATTTGGGCTACTGGACCGACCTCGACACAGCAGATCTGATTGTCGGCAGCGGCAACGCTACCTATGAATACTCTATGGAGCTTATGGGTGACGGCTTCAATGCCGCCAACGAGAACTTTAAAAACAACCGCACGACGGGTATGCGTCTTTGGATAAGGTTTGCCGTCACGGTTCTTCCTATCGGTTTGCTTGCGCTCTCATGGCTGATACAACGCAAAAAGTTTATTATTGATGAAGAATATTATGACATGATGATGACAGAACTCGACAAGAGAGACCAACCCGAAGCATAAGGTTTATCTAAAATCAGTAGATTCTACCGATATTCGACAACCTTCTATCGCCTTTCTATCAAGTTCTAAGCCAAATAGTTTACGTTTTTTGCCGCGCTACCGTATAATGAAACCGAGCTCGAAAAAACATCAAATCAATAGCAGGAGACATTATGAACAACAATTTCGGAGAATTCATTTATACAATGCGTAAAGAAAAGGGCTGGACGCAGGCAGAACTTGCCGACAGACTCGGCATCACGAACAAAGCAATATCGAAGTGGGAAACAGGCGACGCCTTCCCCGAAACGGCGCAACTGGTACCGTTGGCATCGATCTTTGACATAACAGTAGACGAGCTACTGCGGGGCGCAAAGAACCCCGATATCGAACGGGAAAAACCCATTATTATCGAAAAACAAAAAGAACTCAAACCTATCACAAAAAAACAAGCTATCATTATCGCTTCGGCAATAGGTCTTATGCTTGTGGGAGTCATGGCGCTCATCACTATGGCAATAAACGACATCAGTTACGGAATTTTTGTTCCCGTCTTGCTGGGGTGCGTGGCTGTGGCTGTGTTCATGCTTGTTGTCACCGCTCTGCGGCGCGGGCTCGACAGCGCCGATATGGATGAAGTCGCCTACCAAAAAGGCAAAAGAATATCTGCGCTGATGGCTCTTGGCATTGCGCTGACTATATTATCGGTTATTCCGATAGTATCAATGGGCGCCGCAAGCATCAGCGAAAGCATATTTATGCCGGTATTCTTTGCGGTACTTATTATCGGAGTACCAATAATAGTATTCAGCGGCATACAGTGGGGAAATCTAGTAAAATCCTACAACATCCCAAATGACGAAGGCGAGCCTCTGCGCGGCAAAGCGAAGAATCTGGAAGAAACCCTTTGCGGCACAATAATGATGGTTGCTACGGCGATATTCCTATTGCTTGGTTTTTTGAAAGGACTGTGGCATCCCGCTTGGGTTGTATTCCCCATCGGCGGCATTCTTTGCGGCATAACCTCTACAATAATAAGAGGCTTTCATAACAATAATCAAGAGAAATGATGCCCGAAGGTTTCCGTCTATTGACTTTTCCGTACAAATGCAATATAGTGTTAATATAGCGAAATAAGGAGATTCAACTATGTGGAGAAACATAAAAAGAAAGTTTTGGGGCTGGGTAGTAGGAATGATTCTGATTGCCATAATAGCCATTGTTTTGTACGCCAAATACGGCAATTAGGTATACCAAAATCCTAAATAATAACGAATAGGGTTGTTCAAACAAGAACAACCCTATTCTTTTTTTGACACCGGTATAAATCTCAAGCCTTATCAAATAGGCTTAAGAAACAGTTGTGTGAAATACATCGTGCCGTTGGCTTTCTTTGCGACGCCCACACCTATTTGCGTGACATTGCCCGATAAAATGTTGGCTCTGTGTCCCGGTGAATTCATCCATGAATTCATAACTTCCTGCGCCGAACGCTGTCCGTAAGCGATATTTTCCGCCGCCGCCGAATAACGCAGTTGGAAAGATTCCAACATTTTGAACGGCGAACCGTATACAGGAGAAATGTGCGAGAAATAATTGTTGTTTATCATATCCTGCGATTTTATTCTTGCCACCCTTGCCGCCTGCCAGTTTATTGAAAGCTGTTGCAAGCCACGTTTTGCGCGTTCTGCGTTGACAAGTCTGACAATTTCCGATTCGACATTCTTTAGCGGCGCCGTTTCGGGAATATAAATCTTTTGACCGGGATAAATCAACGCCGGATTCTTTATCTGCGGATTGGCTTTTATGATTTCGCTCAAACCCGTTTCATATCTTACGGCAATCTTCCACATGCTATCGCCGGGTTTCACCGTATGCACGGCGCTTTGCGCTTCGACAACGACACGATCTCCTGACACCGCCAGTTCCATTATGGCAAAAATGCTCAGGGTGAACACCGTTATCAATAAAATTCAAATAATTATTCTTTTCATAATCCACCTTTGAAGTTAGTAT
>CAYJBS010000090.1:0-5633 GCA_964368435.1 uncultured Christensenella sp.
GATCGCCTCCTTGAGATCCATTTCAATGGTACCATCGGCAACAAGTTTGTCGATAGCTGCCATCGATACAGGCCGCTTTTCGCATGCCTTCATGGCGCCGCTTTTTATTTTTGAGGAATCGAAAATCTGTCTGTTTCCATTGCTTTTTATGACCATTACAGGCGTCGATTCGATCTTCTCGTAAGTGGTGAATCTCTTTCCGCAGCAGGTACATTCACGGCGGCGTCTGATGCTCAAACCGTCGTCACTGACTCTGGAATCAATTACTTTGCTATCTAAACATGAACAAAAACTGCATTTCATATCTTTACCTCGACAATATTATACCTTAATTTGAATATTTTGTAAAACAATTCATACAGTTTTTCATTTCGAAGGCAAAAAAAGAACCCTAAACCTATAGTTTGGGTTCTTAATCCTTCAAGATGATTGCAAAAATCAATTGATAACCAACGATCCGTCGCTAAGCCCGCCAAGATTTACGAGGATGACATCGTCGCCGATTTTTGACACGCATTTCCACGGTATAAAGATGTTTTCACAACCGCTTATGTTTTTCAACAGACGCCTTTCTCCCGGCACTACGATACCCACCGCCTGACCGCAACAGGTGAATGCCATATCTATGACCCTGCCCAATCTTTTGCCGTCAACAACGTTGACTACTTCTCTTTCTCTCAATTCGCAAAAAGTAAAATCAATACTGCAATCCACGCTTTCCCTCATTTAATTTTATTCAAAGAAAGGCGGATTATGTCTAAAATGCCTTGCGTAAATGAGATATTGCGCTCTTTTCAAGTCTGCTTACCTGCGCTTGAGAAATATTTAGTTTTTGTGATATTTCCATTTGCGTATCGCCTTTGAAATAGCGCATCATGAGAATTTGTTTTTCTTTTGGAGGCAGTTTTTTTATCTCGCTCTTTAGTGTCAGATTGTCGAGCATATCATCCTCGTCTTTGTCGGAGCTCAATTGATCGACAACCAGTATCGAGTCCTCGCCGTCGGAATATACCGACTCATAAATTGAAACAGGCTCTGCAATGGCGTCAAGCGCGCAAACGACATCTTGATAAGGCACCTCGATTTCCTGCGCTATTTCCATCAAAGTCACTTCGCAAGAGCGCCCGATCTCCAGCTTGTCCCGTGCCTGCATTGCGCGGTAAGCCACGTCACGAAGACTTCTGCCGACCTTTAGCGCCGTGCTGTCTCGGATGAATCTTCTTATTTCGCCAAGCACCATGGGCACTGCGTAGGTTGAAAAACGCACATTGAGAGTAACATCAAAGTTGTCAAGGGCCTTTATTAGCCCCAATACACCGACTTGAAAAAGATCGTCGGCAATGTCCTTGTCAATTCGGAACCGCTGCACCATACTGAGTACAAGACGGATGTTTCCTATCAAAAATTCTTCTCGTAAATGTGTCTCGCCGTTTTTTATTCTTTTGATTAACTCCTCGCTCTGCTTTGCAGTCAGCTTAGGAAGCTGGGAGGTGCACATACCACTGATTACTACTTTGTTTGACATAATTCCTCCTATGTAAAACAAATACGGCGTATCAGAGAGTATTTGCCTTTGAGGAATTATTATTCAGCCAAGTTATAAATAATAATTCAATCATTCACACTTTGCAAAGTCCTTCTTAAGTTTTTCCAAAATCTTTTTTTCCAAACGGCTTATGTATGATTGGGATATATTCATCATATCGGCAATTTCTTTTTGAGTTTTTTCTTCTCTGCCATAAAGCCCGTAGCGCATGCCGACAATAAGTCGATCACGCTCGTTGAGCTTGCCATAAAGCTCTTTCAATATGCCCTTCTCGACATCGCTTTCCATTTCCTTATAGACAGAATCGCAGTCGGTTCCCAAGATATCGCTAAGCAACAGCTTGTTTCCTTCCCAATCGACATTCAATGGTTCGTCAAGACTTATTTCGCCGCGCGTGCGCACAACTTTGCGCAAAAACATAAGTATTTCGTTTTCTATGCACCTTGAAGCGTATGTAGCAAGTTTTATTTTTTTCTCGGAATTATATGATTTGACGGCTTTTATCAGTCCTACCGTGCCTACTGAAATCAACTCTTCGATATCAATGCCTGTATTATTAAAACGCTTTGCAATATATACGACAAGCCGAAGATTATGTTCGATTAAAAGATTTTTTGCAGCAACTTCGCCCTTTATCATCCCCGCAATCGCCGTCGCTTCATCTTCGCTTGACAGCGGAGTGGGCAGAGCAACTATATAGTTGACCTCGCCTGAGTGTTTCTTTCCAAATAAGGTTTGAAACTTTTGTTTGATCTTTTGAAAAAAAGCTAAGATTCTTTTGAAAACTGTAATTTTTGTCATGATTATTCTCCTGTCATCTCCGAATGTAATATTATGTCGTATTCAGGGTTTATATCCCGGCTTACTCCCGCTTTGGCTTTATATATTTTATTCTGTCCGCTTCGGGAATATATCTCGAAATTGAGTTCGACTCGCTTCAGCGCTTTGATACCGCCGACAGTTCGTACAAAAACTTCTTTTTCCTTCTCGCAAGCAAGTTTTTGGCTGAGTCTTTCGGATATTATTACCATCGGCTCGCCGCTTTCGGGACAAAAAAGGTGATTTCCACTGTCATAAAGCGCCAACACCGACTCTTTGCCCTTTTTTGTCGTGACGCTTGCCTGAAAAACAAATTTCAGCATTGCTCTGCGTTTGTAAAAATCCTTTACACAAATTTTGAGTAACATTGATATCATAAGCGCAGAAGTGAAGACGCAAAAAGGGAACAATTGCAGCTTGCCGTCATATTTTGTCAAATCAATAGCAGAAAAGGAAGAAATCATAACTGAAGCGCCTGCCATACAGAATGAAATAATTAAAAAAACTGTCAACGACACGATATAGTCGGAAAAACTTTTATACTTTTTTGCTATCAGCAACATAACGGGCGACAACAACGCTTTTATGAAATAGTTATAAATACCCAAGTACGGATACAGAACCGAAAAAACTGCGCCAAAAAATCCGCTGCAAAACAAGCGAAAAATGCCCGCTTGTTGCTTTCTCACAAGAAAAGTCAGATACAACAAAAATGTATTTATAGCCAGATTATCAAGCAATATGTATTCAAGATAAATTGTCAAACCGCCCTCCGCACCTTGACTATACTACCAAGCGGAGAAATAAAAAAGACAGGATAGTTTTTATCCTGTCTTATTTTGGCGATTAAGAATATCTTGCTATTCGCTGTCTTTGTTGAGCTTGCGCAGTCTCATAAGAAAAGGTGGCAGCTCTTTTGAGTCGACTTTCATGCGAGCAGACGGAATGTCCTTCGGTTCCTCACGCTCTTTGGGTACTTCGGCGGCAGCAACTTGCTGACGCTGATTTTCTTCGGGTTGAGGGGTCGGCTGAACTTGAGGCGTTTCGGGTTTTTTGTAGAGAATATCCTGCGAATTCTGCGCGCCTTTGTGGTTGAAGCCGGTGGCAATAAGTGTCACAATGACTTCTTCTTCAAGCGTGTCATCAAAACCCATGCCTTGAATAATGTTGGCATCGATGTCGGCAACTTGATTGATAAGCGACAACGCCTCTTTGACTTCGAATCCGTTTATTTTCATATCGGCGGTTACGTTGACTATGATCTGCGTTGCGCCTTCGATTGTCGATTCCAAAAGCGGCGAATTGGCTGCCTGTTTGAGTGCGTTTAGTACCCTATTCTCTCCTTTTGCTCTGCCTATACCGATATGCGCCGTCTTCATATTCTTGATGACCGTGCGTATGTCGGCAAAGTCGAGATTGATAAGTGACGGTTTGACAACTATGTCGGTGACACCGATTATGCTGTTGTGCAACACATCGTCGGCTATCTGAACTACTTTGTAAAGCGGAGTTGTCTGCGGCACATACTTGAACGCCATCTCATTGGGGATGACGACCAGCACGTCGACATTTTCGCGCAGTTTCTCGATGCCAATTTCTGCCAACTTCATTTTGCGCCGTCCTTCGTATTCAAAAGGTTTTGTGACGACGGCTATTGTCAGAACATTGAGTTCTTTGGCGATGCCGGCAACAACGGGAATACCGCCTGTGCCTGTACCGCCGCCCATACCGGCTGTGAGAAACAGAAGATTGGCGTCTTTTATGGCATTCTTTATTTGTTCTGTGCTTTCTTGCGCGGCTTGCTCGCCCATATCGGGAACTGAGCCTGCCCCAAGACCTTTTGTCAATTCGACACCAAGCTGTATTTTAACGTCGGCATTGCTGCCGTTCAAGGCTACCATATCTGTATTGGCGGCAATAAATTCCACGCCCTCTACATTTGCGCCTATGAGCCGGTTTACGGCGTTACAACCGCCGCCGCCTATACCTATTATTTTTATATTTACTATATCCTTTACGGCGTTCATTTGTCTCCTCCTCTTCCTTGATGTGTGCTAAAAATGTTTTTGGTTTATTTTTTGAAAATCGATAAGAGATTTTTTGGTTTTGTTGCTGTTATGGCGGCTATCATCGAGAAATAATCCGCATCCTCCCAACCGGGATAGTCGGGCAATGAAAGTTCGACTATTCGTTTCGTTACGCCCTCTATGATTTCTTTTACGCCTGGTACGAAGCAAAGCGCAGAACCGCTGATATACAGAGGAACGCTCTTGTCGACTTCGTAGGCGCTGTCGTCAATGGCAGACTTAATATAATTTGCTATGTCAAAGATCCTCTCTTCGGCTATGGCGTTGACGGTTTTTATGTCATAACAGAAGCTCTCGCCGTCGACAAAAACCGTATAGGTTTCGCCTGACTTCGGATTGAGATTCAAATTCAACTTCTTGTACAGCGCGCAAGCGTGTGAAAAAGGAATGTTGAGTACAAGCGTAATATCACCTGCAACTGTTCCGCCGCCCAAAGAAAATGACCGCATATGCACAGGCGCAGAGCCGATAGAATATGCAAGCGTGCTCGAGAGGTATCCCAAATGAAGCAATAGGTTGCCTGAAAATGCCTTCAACAGTTTTTGTTTGTTTATGTAGCGCACTTCTGACAATGTAGCTGCGGAATAGTTTATTTTTATTTTTAGTCGCTTTGCCAGCTCGTTGAAGATGTTGATGAAATATCTTTCACAAAGTATATACGAAAGCCGTCCGACAATGCGTTCACAGCTTTGACCTATCGGAGAAAGCAAGCGTTCGGGATTGCAGTTTGTCTTATAATATACCGCAAGACTGTCGATGTTCGTGAACTGATTGTGATTTTTGTAGGTGTCACCTATCAAGAAAATACTTTCTATATCTTCCGGCGTGACTTTCTTGTTTATGTCCAGTTCGACATTCTTCGACACTGCGCAACAAAAATCTCCGGGGATGTTGATGGTGAGGTGTTTTATTCTAATATTGTTTATTATGGAAAAATCTTCAATCAACTTCTTTATCATCGGAAAAAGCTCTTCGGGCACAAGGAACGCTCCCTCTTGAAATCCGGAATACTTGCGCGAAAGCACACCGCAAATCGAGGGCGTTGCACTGGCAGTGAATGCCGCAAGACTAATCTTTTGCGAGTCGATATCAAGTACAGCCGAGAGGTTTTTTCCGAACATTTTTTTCTCCACTCTTTAATTCTTTAATTATATAATAATATAATAATAATGTCAATAAAC
>CAYJBS010000091.1:0-5598 GCA_964368435.1 uncultured Christensenella sp.
TTTTTCCGTACCGCACGGCAAAGCCGTTGGAATTGGTATGGCGCTGATATCTCGATGGGCGTCGGAACGCTGTCTTGCCCGAGCCTCGGTTGCCGAAAGAATACAAAAGACGCTAAAAAAATACGATATGCCGTCAGCTTATGACTTGGATATCGCACAACTTTGGAAAGACGCCGCAAGCGACAAAAAAAGACGTGGCGACAGCATAACACTGGCGGTAGTCGAAGATATCGGAAAATGTGTGTTGATTCAGACGCCTGTTGATGCGCTGATGAGTTCCGACATTTCCGCAAGGATTTTTCCGTCAAAGTTGAAAGGCAAAATAACCGCTCCGCCATCAAAATCCATGGCGCACAGAGCAATTTTTTGCGCCATGCTTGCCGACGAAAAAAGCGTCATAACCAATGTCGACTTTAGCGAGGATATTCGAGCATCAACAGAGGTTGCAAAGGCTTTCGGTTGCGGAATTGAATACAAAAACAGAACCTTGACGGTATTGCCGAATACGCAAGTCGGCGAAAACACTATAAATTGCGGCGAGAGTGGCACCACCTTCAGATTTCTGCTGCCGATTTTGACAGCGCTCGGGAAGAATTCCATTGTACAAGGAAAAGGAAGGTTAGGCGAAAGACCGTACTTCGAATTGATCGCCGAGTTGTCAAAACACGGCGCGCGATTTGACCGTCAAAATGGACTGCCCCTCGAGGTATCGGGTAAGCTGTCGGCAGGGGATTATTATATTCGAGGTGACATATCCTCTCAATATATTTCGGGACTGCTTTTGGCTCTGCCGCTGGTTGCAGGGGACAGCAGAATATTTTTGACTTCGGATTTGCAGTCTGCTTCGTATGTAGATATGACCATAAGTTGTATGCAAGCCTTCGGCGTAAAAATAGACAAGCTGAAAGACGGTTTTGCCATAAAAGGCGGACAGAAATATACCGGAAGAAAGTATAAGGTAGAGGGCGATTTCAGCAATTCGGCATTCTTTTTATGCGCAGGCGCGCTTAATGGAAAAATAGAAGTCGTCGGACTGCAAAAAGACTCTTTGCAAGGCGATAGCAGAATTGTTGAAATCCTAAAAAGCATCGGCGCCGATATATCGGAAACGACGAACAGCTTTATCGTCAAGAAAAGTGTACTTTACGGCGCGGAAATAGATGTCTCCGACATCCCCGATTTGGCGCCGATACTGGCTCTTACTTTGGCGCATGCCGAAGGCAAAAGCGTGTTGAAAAACACTCAACGGCTGAAAATTAAGGAAAGCGACCGCCAACAAGCCATCGTTGACACGCTGAAGGCTGTCGGCGGTGAAGCGAAAATTGAAGGAAACGACATAATTATCGAAGGCAAGGCTCTTTCGGGAGGCAGTGCAAGCGGTTGGCAAGACCACAGAATTATTATGTCTGTCATATCCACGGCTCTTGCGGAAACGACGGTTTCGGTAGCGCAATTTGTCAAGAAAAGTTATCCTGAATTCTTTCTTGACTTCAAAAGCTTAGGAGGAAAATATGTCATCGATTTGGGGAAATAACCTTAGGATTTTGATATTCGGCGAATCGCACGGCGCCAGTATCGGCGCCACAATTGAGGGCTTGCCGGCAGGCATTGTTCTTGATATGGGAAATATCGAGAAGTTTATGGCGCGCCGCCGTCCCGGGCAGAACGAATTTTCGACTGCGCGCAAAGAGAGCGACAAACCCGAGATTGTTTCGGGTGTTTGCGATGGCATCACCACCGGGGCGCCTCTTACGGCGATTATCCGAAACACAGACACAAGAAGTCGGGATTATGCCGAAACGGAGCAGCTTGCCCGTCCGTCACATGCCGACTATGCCGCGCATATAAAGTATGACGGCAAGAATGACAAGAGAGGCGGCGGACATTTTTCCGGCAGACTGACGGCTCCTTTGGTTTTTGTTGGAGCTATAGCTTCGCAATTGCTTTCTGAAAAAGGAATAACCGTCGGATGTCACATAAAGAGTATTGAAAACAGCTCAGACGATACCTTCGGTGTGGAAATTGATAGCGATATACTGAAAAAACTGTCAGATATGACTTTTCCTGTTATTAACGCCGCTATTGGTGACCGCATGAAAGAAACTATTCTTCAGGCAAGGAGCCAAAAAGATTCGGTAGGCGGAATTATTGAATGCGCCATAATCGGCTTGCCTGCCGGTATAGGGGAGCCTATGTTTGACGGAGTAGAGAATAAGATTGCGTCCATTATGTTTGGAATGCCGGCAGTAAAAGGCATAGAGTTCGGAGCAGGTTTTGACATCACAAAGCTGAAAGGCAGCGCCGCCAACGACGAAATGTATGTGGAAAACGGCGCAATAAAGTGTTATTCAAACAACAACGGCGGCATAACGGGAGGCATCACCAACGGCATGCCCGTGGTGTTCCGTGTAGCCATTAAGCCGACACCTTCGATTGCAAAAGCGCAAAGAACCGTCAACCTCGACACCATGCAAAATAGCGTTATAGAAATCAAGGGCAGACACGATCCTTGTATCGTGCAAAGGGCTGCTCCGGTTGTCGAAGCCGCCGCCGCCATAGCCGTGCTGGATATGCTAATGGAGGAAGAATGGACCTGAAAGAATTGCGTAGCAAGATTGACGCCGCCGATGACACGCTTGTGCAAGCGTATATAGAACGGACAAAAATCGTCAAAGAAATTGCAGAATATAAGAAGCAAAACAATCTGCCTATTTTGAATTCAGGCAGAGAAGAGCAAGTCTATTCCCGATTGACAGAAAAGTTCGGCGAGCAGTACAGCAGAGATATCTATGCTTTATATAGCGGCATAATGAATATTTCAAAGTTGCGTCAGGCGGCGGAGAATAGAAACGATGATATAGAAAAGCTTATAGGGGTATCCGAAAAGCCTTATATCGGGTACCGAACTGCGCTAAACATTGCACTGCAGGGAGCCGAGGGCGCATTCTCTATGATAGCGGCAAAGCAGATGTTTGAAAAACCGCAACTAAATTATAAAAAAAGTTTTGCAGAGGTTTTTGAGGCGGTAGCCAATGGTCAAGCAGATTTTGGCGTAGTGCCCATCGAAAATTCCAATGCCGGTTCGGTCAACGAAGTCTATGACTTGTTGGCAAGATTCGGGCTTTATATTGCCAAAGCCAGAGTGCAAAAAGTCGAGCATTGTTTGGTAGGCATGCCAAATGCCGGGGTGAGCGGAATAAAAACCGTCATTTCCCATCCGCAGGCGCTTTACCAATGCAAGGAATATTTACGAAAAAAGAACATTGCTGCCGTAAGCCGCGCCAACACGGCGCTTGCCGCCGAAGAGGTGTCAAAAACTCGAGACAGCTCCCTTGCCGCGATAGCCTCGGAAGAGACGGCGGTATTGTACGGTCTTGCGATACTTGATAAAGGGGTGTCGGATGAGAGCAACAACAATACTCGTTTTATTGCCGTCACAAAGGACAATCTTGCAGTGCCTTTGGCAAACAAAATCAGTCTTATTGTCACACTTGCGCACAGACAAGGCGCGCTTGCGCAACTTTTGAATATCATATCGGCATACCGCGTCAATTTGACAAAACTTGAATCCCGTCCGATTTCGGGCAGTAATTTCGAGTTTATGTTTTACTTTGACATTGAAGGCAACATAAAGGACAAGGTTATTCAGCAGATGTTGTTTGATATTTACGAGTATTGCGAAAAGGTATGGTATCTCGGGGGGTATACGGAACAATGAAAATAGGTATAGCAGGGCTCGGGCTTATCGGAGGTTCGATACTAAAGAGCATAAAAAAAAGCACCTCGCACCAATGTTTTGGGTACAATAGAACGCAAAAGGTGCTTGAAGATGCGAAAGGCTATCTTGACGGCACACTTGACGAAAAAACTCTGCCTGAAATGGATGTCGTTTTCGTATGTTTTACTCCTCGAGTGACAATAGAATATGTATTAAGAAACCTGAAAAATTTCAAAAAAGGCGCAATTATAGCCGATATCTGCGGCATAAAAGAGTTTGTTGTCGATAGCTTGGAAAGAAAAATAAAAGATCAGGGCGGACATTTTGTCGGCTGTCATCCTATGGCAGGGAAAGAGGTCAGCGGTTTCAAAAACTCTTCGGCAGAACTCTTCTTAGGAGCGAGTTTTATTGTCACTCCTACCCAAAACACTGACAATTCCGCTGTCAACCGCATCAAAGAATTGGCTGTAAATATGGGGTTCGGCTCTGTTGTTTGCGCCACTCCGCCAAGGCACGACGAAATCATAGCCTACACCTCACAACTTGCGCATATCGTTTCGAACGCTTATGTGAAAAGTCCCAATCTTAGCAATCATTGTGGATTCAGCGCAGGCAGTTTTCAAGACTTGACAAGAGTCGCGCGACTAGATGCCGCCATGTGGACGGAGTTGTTTTTGATGAACAAAAATCCCTTAATCTTCGAACTTTACAGGCTTATAACGGACTTACAAAAATACAAGGACGCTTTACAAAACGATGACGACAAAAAGCTTCAAGAATTGCTGGAAGAGGGCAATGCCTTGAAGCTGTCAACTTTGAAAACTATCGAATAATTTTTTTATTTTCAGTCGATAAATCTCCGCGAAGTAATGTAATTTCTCCATCTGGCGGCTGTTATCTGTTCGATAACGGCATAGTCGCTAGCTGTATGAATTATGTAATTGTCGCCGAGATAGATTGCCACATGACCTATTCGTTCTGTGCCGGAGAGGTGGGAACGCGAGGAGTTTGTGAAGAACATGAGGTCGCCGCGTTTCAAATATTGCTTTTCTACGGGTTTGCCTTGTTTAACCTGTGTTCTTGTTGTCGTATTAAGTATTATATTTGCGCCTTTATAAAAAGCGTATTGCGTCAAACTCGAACAGTCGAATTTGCCCATGACGAAATTGCCATTCAAGTGTGCATTAGGCGCGCCCCAGTGGTATCTCTCTGCCCCATATATATATGGATAGCCCAACAGTTTTTTTGTCTCGTCGATGACCTGTTCGATTTTTTCGGAGGCTTTGTCAAATTTGACTATTTTTGTATAGGATGTCGACACGTAGGCGGTTTTGCCTTTATAAAGTGTTTTGTACCATTTGGAATTTTCTTCAGCGACATAAGGCACCATATCGCCGGAATTTATGCTGCCGACTACGGCATAACCCGTGCCGGGTCCGGAGCGGATTTTCAGCGGACTGATATTAGCTTTGAGTAAGACATCTTGAGTTTCAGGCACCTCGGCGCCTGCCGCGTTCAATGCGGTGTTGTCCGATATGTTGTCAACTCCGGGGAAAAGCGTCGGCGTGTCGATTCTCGGATCTTCGAGATATGCGCCTGCATCGTCGGAGGGTTCGGGTAGTTTGTCTATGTATGCAAAATAGCTGAAGACGCCAACAGAAGAAAAAATCAATATAAAGACTAAAGCTCGTAGCAGCTTTCGTAATCTGTGTTTCAAACCGGGGGTACTCCTTTTAATATGAATTTATAATAAAAGTCTAAGGAAAATCCGAAAAGAAGTCAATGCCGCACCTTAACACAAAATATTCCAAAGGAAAAAAAGAGCCTTGTAAAAACGAGGTCCCTTATAATTATTATATCCTTATATATAGGAGCAAGCA
>CAYJBS010000092.1:0-3706 GCA_964368435.1 uncultured Christensenella sp.
ATGCCGCTGCATTGAACTTTTTTTAGATATTTACTTATATCGGCGTGTATGGTATACTTTAACTTGAAAAAAACCGCAAGGAGTATAACAATGAAAGAAAAAAGAACCAGTTCCTTTCGTTACGGCGTAGGCATGTTCGGCACCTCGTTGCCGATAAATATGTTCAGAGGCTTCGCCGCGGCGTTCTATGTTATCAAACTAGGACTTAATATGGAAATGTTGTCGCTGATACTTTTCATTTATACCTTTGTTGATGCCATTGACAATCCCATTTATGGCATATTATCAGACAATACAAGAACACGCTTCGGCAGACGCAAGCCTTGGCTTGTTATCGGTGTGCCGTTGTTTACGCTGTTTTTTATACTTTTTTATGCGCCTCCGGCAGGGCTTGGCAAGAACGGACTGTTTGCTTGGGCAATGATATTTTATATCATTACCGGCACGCTGGATAGTCTCATAAACGCCAACTATGGAGCGTTGTTCCCCGAACTCTTCCCCGAAGAAGAAAAACGCGCCCGCACAAACGCCATTCGACAAATATTTCAGCTTTTGGCTATGGTCATAGGTATTGCGCTTACGCCGATGATTACTTCAAAAATCGGTTATACGTATACGGCGATAGTATACGGTGTGCTTGCTATGGCGGTAGTGCTTTATATGGCATTTGGTATCCGAGAGGTCAAGTCGGAGCATATCGGCGAGAAAGTAAAAATTCTGCCTGCGCTACTTTCTATGGCAAAGACACGCAATTTCTGGGTGGCAGGCGTTGCCAACGCTTTTTATAGCGCCGCCATGGGACTTGTGCTGGCTTCGGTGCCGTTCTTTATTAAATATTCTTTAAAAATTCCCGAAAGTCAAGGCACTTTTGTGCTGGGTACAGTCATTCTCGTAGCAATAGGCGGAGTGGTGCTGTGGAGCTGGCTTGTAAAAAAATTCGGTACTTTGTCGATATGGCGCATGGCGCTCATAACGCTTGCCGTTTCTTTCATTCCGATGTATTTTGCCAATAATCTTATTTTTGCCATTTGCAGTTGCGTAATAGTAGGTCTTGGCTTCTCCGGTGTCATCAGCACAATGGACATCATCGGCGCGAAAATTATGGACGAGGATTATCTGCGATACGGCGTAAAGCGGGAAGGCATCTTTTCCAGCGCAATGGGTTTTATGAACAGGCTTTCGGGCTTCTTCATCTCGCTTGCGACATTGCTTGCCGCAAGAATATACGGCTTTGAAAGCGGCGCCGCGCCCGGTGACAACCCCGATCAAGCGGCAAGATTTATGCTTACGATATTCCCATTCTGCCTTGTAGTGCTGGGCATAATCGTATCCTTCTTTGTCAAGTTCACATTGACGGGGAAACGTCCTGATTTGCTGACCGAAGGCGCTGACGTTGAAGAAGCGACAATGCAAGAAGACGCAGCAACGCAAGAAGAGGACAACCTTGGCTAAAAAACTCATAATAAACGCCGACGATTTCGGTATCTGCGAAGCGACAAACAAGGCAATAAAAGAATTGTTGCAGGCAAAAAAAATCACTTCGGTGAGTCTTTTATCTGTGGGTGATGCGGCGGAAGAAGCCATAGACATCTCAAAAGAATTAGGCATAAAGGTGGGAGTGCATTTGACACTCAATTCCGATTTCTGCGAAAGACCGTGGAAAGCCCTTTCGGGAGCAAGTAGCATTACAGAAAATGGCATGCTTTTTTCCGACACTAATAGACTGGCAAAAAGCGCAAAGAGTCGCGAGGTCACGCAAGAATGCAAAAAACAAATCGAGTATGTCGAAAGCAGCGGCATAACCCTCGACCACTTGGACAATCACTGCGGTACAATGTACGGCATAAACGGCAGACTGTTTTTTATAAACGCATTCCGTTTGGCTCGGCAATATCGTTTGCCATTTCGATTCCCCAAAAGGGGGGGATTTTTGAAGGGATACTTCGGAGATAATGCGCCTGCGCTCATAAAAGTTGCTCACAAAGCCATTGTGCTGACGGGCAAAGTCATGGGGGCAAAGTTGCCCGACGATATAATATCGAACCCTTACCCAATAAAGGGTATACCCGACTACAAGTCCCTCGAAAAATATTATCTTGACGCAGTGACGACTATGGGCGAGGGCGTATCTGAAATGTTTTTGCATCCGTCTTACGACTGTGCGGAACTTTCCGCGCTGACAAAAGAATGGACGAAGAGGCAATACGAGTTGGAACTGCTTTTCAGCGAAAAATTCTCGAAAAGATTGTCGGATGAGGGCATAGAACTGTCAAGCTATGAAACATTGATAAAATAATACAATATAAATAATGAGAGGTGAAAGAATGTTGAAAGAAACAAACATAAAGGATTTGCAGTTTAATCCTTTCAAACTGATAGGCGAGGAGTGGATGCTCATTGCCGCCGGCGATGAGAAAAAGCACAATATGATGACGGCGAGTTGGGGCGGACTGGGTGTGCTTTGGGAAAAGAACGTGGCGACTGTGTACATCAGACCGACCAGATATACATTGAATTTCGTCGAAAAGGAAGAATATTTTACGCTGAATTTCTTCGGAAAGAACAAAGCGCCGCACAAAATAGGCGGTTCGAAATCGGGCAGAGACACCGACAAGGCAAAAGCGGCAGGTTTGACGGCAGTTTATGATAATAATACTGTTTATTATGAGGAAGCGGAACTGGTGATTGTCTGCAAAAAACTCTATGTTTCACAGTTTGACAACAAAAATTTTGTTGACCCAAAAATCGAAAAGTTTTATGACAATGACTATCATAAGATATTCATAGGTGAGATTGTCAAGGTCTTGAAAAAATAATTGAAGAATAATTAAAAACAAAAAGACTATCTTCCGATAGTCTTTTTAAATTATGATATTACGGAATACTCTAGCTTATTCTTGTACCGTTTCCGCTGTCTCTTTCGGCACCTTCTTATTGCGCATAATGACGAACTTGTTCATCGGGAATATGATTACGAAAGAAAGGAACATCCAAATAAGCTTGCCAAGCGTGCCGCTCAATGCCGCATTGTTCAGCCACTTATCGAGGGCAATGACCATCAGCGGACCTGTATAGGTTTGCAGACAAATTATGACGATAACCATCAGTGTATACATTATGGCGCTGAAAACAATGTTGTTATTGGCGTTGAAGGTCTTTTTTCTGTTGGTGACGAAAGACACTATCTGTGCCAGCGTCGTCGAAACTAGGAAGGAAATCATTGTACCCAGTCCGCCTCCGACACCGCCGTCGTAATGGAAAATCCACCAACGGAAGGGCTCAGCGTTCATCGACTTCAAAATAAGGCTGTTCAGAAGGGTATAAGAGGTGATTTCTGTAATGCCGGCTATGGAACTTATGATTGAGAACTTTATGAATTGCCACATTGCTTCGTGTTCTGTGGAGAACTTCTTTATTTTTTCTTTTAATGACATATTGGCATCCTTTCAATAAAATATAATACCTTTTAATTATATATCAAGAAAGGGGTATTTACAATGATTATTTTTTGTAGCCGACAAAAAGAGCCGTGAAAAATATGTCATCCCGACCGAAGTGGAGCGACGCGTTAAGCGGACAGCCCTGTGTGGCTACAAAAGGCAAACACAATGCCTTTTGATTAACGCGTCGCTTGCTCGGTATGACAAAACCTTCTGTCATTCCGATTGAAGCGAAAGCGGAATAGAGGAATCTCAATCCTTCTTAT
>CAYJBS010000092.1:3806-5489 GCA_964368435.1 uncultured Christensenella sp.
TTCTGTCATTCCGATTGAAGCGAAAGCGGAATAGAGGAATCTCAATCCTTCTTATAGCCTTACTTTTTTGCGATCTTCTGAAACACCGCCAAGCGCAAACTCCGCCGCCGCTTCAAAACTTTCATTTGCGGCAAGGTCGCCGATTGCGCATACGCCGATAAGTTTGTCATCATCTGTTATGCAGACACGGCGTATTTGGTTCTCCGCCATTACTCTTGCCACATCGTTCACGCTGGCGCTCTTGTCGACGGTTACGCAGTCGCCGGTCATGATGTCTTTCACCTGCGTATCCTCGCGCCTTCTGTCGGCATAACCTCGTATGGCAAGGTCACGGTCTGTTATTACTCCCATCAAAGTTCTGTCATAAATTATCGGCAAAAAACCTATGTCGTGCTCCCGCATAAGTTGCGCCACGTCATAAAGACTACTGTCGGGACTGGCAGTAATGACGTCGTCAGTCATCAGTTTTGTTATCTTCATAAAAATACTCTCCTTTTTATTCTATTATGTCGAAATAGTCGGAGAATATTTTCTTTTATTTGCGAAGACTTGACAAATAATCGTCAAAGGTCATTTCAAGGGTGAGGGTATTTCTGTTCTTATGTTTTACATAAAAACCCGAATTTGAAAACAGCTTAAACGAGCGTGTATTTTTATAATGAATGTTGGCGACGACCTTATGCGAACGCCACTGAAAAAAGACCGTATGCAGACATTTTTTTACGGCGGCTTTGCCATAACCTTGCCCCCATATCCTCTCTTCGCCGATAACAATGACCATTTCGTGCGCCTTTCCTCCGTCTTTTTCGATGAGTTTTATGAAGCCGATGGGGATTTCTCCATTGGAAAGCATAAAAAACCTGCCGTCCTTGTTGAAATGATAGGACAGCATAGGTGAACAAACGCTGTCAAGCAAATTGTTTATTGAATCGGTGATATCGCGGTCTTCGTTCAAAAATTCTGTTATATGACGGTTTTGCAGCCACCGGGCAATGCGTTTTGCATCGTCGGCGGTTATGTTATCAAATAAAAATAAGGAAGGTTTCTTCTCCATACTTCTTACCTCGCAGTAATAATACTTAAAAGCCCTTCCTTGCTATACAACGACGGTTCTTTTATTTACAGCGATATTATACTAAAAATTTTTGCCTAAGTCAAAACAAACCGCCGATAATAATAAGCGAAATAGGCTTTTAATTTTATGTTTTTTGTAATATAATTGATTAGTTAAAGAAAAATAATTTTCCACGCAAAAGAGGTAAATATGAAAAAAGACGCCGTTGCATCACTTCCCATAAGAGCCGAGGACAGAATACCACGAAGGGAAAAAATCATATACGGCGCGGCGGACTTTTTTGGCGGCGGACAAAGCGCAATGCTGTCATTGCTGCTTATGTACTTCTTCACAGACATCATAGGCGTAAAACCCGTATTTGCCGGCGCAGCCATATTGATAGCAAAAGTATGGGACGCCATCATCGACCCCACTTTGGGTATAATCACCGACAACACACGCACAAAGCTGGGCAGAAGGCGCCCATACATGATAATCGGCGGCGCGCTGATCATTCCTGCAATGGCTTTTCTTTATGCGCCTGTAGGCGGTTTCAGCGAAGTAGCAAAGAGTATTTGGGTATGCTTTGCTTATCTTTTTTATTGCACCATTTCGTCACTTTCGCAAGT
>CAYJBS010000093.1:0-5479 GCA_964368435.1 uncultured Christensenella sp.
ACGCTATGCTATCGCTTCTCACGAGCTTTGGCTACGAAAGGCAACACCGTGCCTTTCGCTTAACGCGTCGCTTATCCCGATTTGAGCGATAGCGAAATAGAGGGATCTCAATCCTTATTTATTTTCTTTGTTGCGAATCTCGGTTCTTCTTATTTTGCCGCTGATGGTCTTTGGCAGCTCTTTTACGAATTCGACTATTCTGGGATACTTATAAGGAGCCGTGCTGTGCTTGACAAAATTCTGAATTTCTTTCTTCAGTGCATCGCTTGCCTCGACGCCTTTTATGAGAACTATTGTCGCCTTGACTGCCATTCCTCTGACCGCATCGGGTTCGCCTGTGACGGCGCATTCCATAACAGAAGGGTGCTCCATAATGACGCTTTCGATTTCGAACGGCCCGATCCTGTATCCGCTGGATTTTATGATGTCGTCAGATCTGCCGACATACCAAAAATAGCCGTCCTCATCTCGCCATGCCATATCGCCTGTGTGATAAATGTTGTCGCACCAAACCTCGCGTGTTTTCATCTCGTCTTTGTAGTAGCCGTGGAAAAGTCCCACCGGTATGCCCTTGTGTGTTCTTACGACAATTTCTCCCGCAACGCCGTCTGCAACTGTGTTGCCTGCGTGGTCGATAAGGTCGATGTCATACTGCGGATTGGGCTTGCCCATACTGCCGGGCTTGGGAATCATGCCCTTGAGGTTTCCCAACATAACGGTAGCTTCGGTCTGTCCGAAACCTTCCATAAGTTTCAAGCCTGTTGCATTATAAAATTGTTTCAGCACCTCGGGATTCAGCGCCTCTCCTGCAATTGTGGCATGTTTCAAACTGCTCAAATCAAATTGGCTCAAATCCTCTTTTATGAAAAATCTGTACATAGTCGGCGGAGCGCAAAAAGTCGTAATCTTGAACCTCGCGAATAATGAAAGTATCTCTGACGCTTTGAATTTTTCATAGTCATAAGTAAAAACACAACCTTCTGCCAGCCATTGACCATAAAGCTTGCCCCAAACTGATTTCGCCCAGCCTGTGTCGGCAATGGTCAAATGCACTCCTTCGGGATCGACGTCGTGCCACCATACGGCAGTAGTTATATGTCCGATAGGATAATCAAAGGTATGCACGGCAATCTTCGGATAACCCGTCGTGCCTGAGGTGAAATACATAATCATTATGTCTTTGGCGGTCGTCGCCGCCCCGCCTGTCGGACGCTCAAAAACATCGCTTTCGGAAGCTATTCCGTCATCAAAAGCGCTCCAGCCCTCTCTCTGCGTCTTGATTATTGATTTGAAGTTTACGCCGTCGTATTCGGCAAAAGCGTGTTCCGCCTCGTCACAAACGCCGTCATCGGGAGTGCAAACAATGCCGCTGACGTTCGCCGCCTTGAAACGGTAGAGAAAATCCTTCTTCATAAGCTGATGCGTTGCCGGAATAACTATGGCGCCGATCTTGTGCAAAGCCACTATGCAGAACCAAAATTCAAACCGTCTTTTGAGTACCAGCATAACTTTGTCGCCCTTTTTGATGCCGCATTTGACAAAATAGTTGGCGGTTTTGTTGGAGTATCTCATCATATCTTGAAAGGTGAAAACCTTTTCTTCGTTTTCGTCCGACAGCCAAATCATGGCTTTCTTTGTCGGGTTGCTCTTTGCGATGACATCGACGACATCAAAGCCGAAATTGAAATCCTCCGGAATGGTATATGTGAGATTTTGTAAAAGTCCGTTTTCGTCAACGGTTTCTTGCATAAACTTTTTGTAAAGTCGTTCCATGCTTCCTCCAAAATATATATACATAAAAATATACCATCTTCAAAGCGCCTTTGTCAATGAAATGAGTTGGGCAAACAAAAAAGGGCAGTTCCGATTTGCCTTTTGGGAACTGCCCATAATTTATTTTTGCCATTTTTGAACCGGCTATTTGCCGTTTTTGTCAAACAAGGTTTTTATGTCGTCGATGCTTTCTTGGATTTCCATGACAACTTTGAGCTTGTCGGCAAGGCTTTCGATAGTTTGCTGATATTTGCCCTCTCTGTTTTTGCTGTCCTTCAGCTGAATAAAAAACAAGCTGACAAATAGCACAGCCCAAATGCCGCTTTTTGTCGCCATCTCAAATATATTTTCCCACATATTGCTCCTTTTGCCGTCTGTTAGTTATAGATTTCGCTCATAAGACGGTCATAATACAGTCCCAAAGTTTTTCTCAAATCTTCTTTGTTTTTATCGATTAAGCGCCTTGCTTCCTTCTTATCATATTTTTCATAGAATTTCAGCGCCGTATTGTATCTGCTCAGCATTTCAAGCTGTTTCTCTCCGCTATACCCCTCTGCCCTTTCGATTTCCTGCGCTGCTAGTTCTTTCTGCCGTTGTTCCTTCCTCCATTCGGCTTCCAGAGCGGCTATTTGCTCGTCACGCTTTTGTTGCTGCGTCAGGACTTTTTTATTGTATGCGTTCATCGCCTCGACTTCCTTCAGCTGCTCGGCAGTCAGCTTGGCAAGTGTCTTTTCGTATTCCGATGCTTGTTTGAGGTTATATTCATAAAGGCTTTGAAGCTTGGCTGAATTTACGGCATCGATTTCTCTGCCTATTTGCGCAATCTTGACATCGTACTGCTGTTTTATTGCGTCAAAACCGCTTGAATAATCTTGAATGTTTTGCTGTTGCCAAACGTCTTTTATTGTAGAATGCGTCAGCCCCTGCCGTATTGCCGCATCGCTTATATCTTGACGGTTGTTGCCGAACTCGGTATAGGCTTTGTCAAGCTCTTTCTTTTGCGCTTGCGCCGCCTTAAGTTGTTGCTGTTCCAAAGAATCGATTGTCAAATCGGCTTTGTCTTGCGTTTGTTGTTTGAATTGCGCTGACTGCCGTTGAAGCTGTTGCGAGGCTTCCGACATAAGTTGCGCATCGGATTTCAGCGTGACAGACTTTACTTGCGGCGCGGCGGTTAGCACCTTGTCATAATCGGGCATTGGCTGCGCCCTCGACTCTTTGTATGCGCTTTCCATCTGTGTGAGTTTCTTTATAAGCGCGGCATTGGCGGAGCTGCTCTCTTTTTGGTTGCGGTCGCGTTGTTTTATTTTATCGGTAAGCTTTTTAATCAGCGATACTGCGGAGGCGGCATTCATTCTGTCACCTCCAACAACGCAATGATTCTGTCAATCTTTCTCGAAAGCGTAATGATACGGGCGCTCAGCTCGTTTATCCTTTCGATTATTTCCTTCTCCATTTCAAGCGTACCTCCTTCTCATGATGTCAAACTCCATCAGCATTCCGTTCAAATACAAGCTGTTGCTTTTTGTTGCTAGGGATACTGAAAACTCCGAAGATTTCTCATTTATCGGCAAAAGCTGCACTGCCGGCGCCGAATAGATCTGCCTTTCTTTTTCTTCTTCACCGTATACGGTTATTGTAAGAGGCTGATTGGCGGTAAGAAATATCCGCCTCAATACCTTGTCGCCTGCAGGTTGTGAAAAGCCGCTTTTGGGACTGCGCCACAATTTAAGCAACGGTTTTTCAAACATTTTGCCGCTGTCCGTCACCATGCCGATCCTAGAACAGCGATAATTGTTAAAAGTCACCAAAAGCACACATATTTCCGCCATATTGACGGGCAAAAAGCAGTTTATGTCGCCGCCGCGAAATATGCTGACATCGTTCAAATCAAGGTCGATGACAATGATGCCGTTGTTTTTCATATTGCTCTCGTCCTCATCGCCGACAATCTCGCTGTCCTTTTTGAGTGCGACCGAAAGATAATATTTATAATTAAAGTAGCAGCTTACGGCATACTTTTTACTCTCAATCAGCGGAAAAAGCTGTGAAAATACCTTTTTTGCCGTATAACCGTCGAAGCTGTATATGCCGTCTTCCGCCACAAAAATTATTCTGTCGCCGCACACCTGTACGGTATCGGGATAAATTCTGTTGGCGGTAGAAAAGACCTTTGTCAGCTTATATTCCGTCAAATCGGTGTACGCCGTCAGTCGATGTATGGCATAATCTCTGAATATGAAGACATAATCGTTGAAAGAAAGCACCTTGCCTACTCTGCCTCCCTCATCGGGAAAACTTATGTAGCCTGCCTCCGTCAATGAAATGTTCCAGTTCGTCGGATTGAGATCGTCGCTGAAATATACTCTGTTGAAGCCATAATCCGTCGTGCCGTATATTCTTTCATAATGCAAACAGACCGAACTGAATCCCGGTACATTTGCATAAAATACCGCCGTCTCGCCGTTATAGACATACATTCCGCCGGCAGAGCCGAAAAGCAACAGAATATCCTCACCGTTGTAGTGATAGTTCAGCGCCGAAGCCGTGCCGTCGGGAAAGGACATTGTGGTCTGTACAAAAACCGTT
Organism: uncultured Christensenella sp.; assembly: GCA_964368435.1. GTDB lineage: Bacteria > Bacillota > Clostridia > Christensenellales > DTU072 > DTU072. The sequence goes on from CAYJBS010000093.1 coordinate 4,360, forward strand.
CCTCCGTCAAGAAGGGTGGTATAAACGGAGCCGTCGTCGCACAAAACCACAATTTCGTCCTCCCTGCGGTTTAGAGTATAGTTGTATCTGCAATAAATCCAGCACCTCGAAATTTTTCTGCCGAAAATGCCCACGCCGGGCAGTGTGCGATTGTTTATTACAGCGCTGTCTATACCTATACCGTTTATTAAGGCTCCGTTTCTGAAGCCTATATTGTAGCCATAGCTACAATAGGTGAGGGGCAAGGTTTCTTCTTCCGAAAAAGCGTCAATTCCTGAAAAGCTCTTTATCGGATAGGAATAGCGCGATATGCGCGGAGTATAATCGTTTCGCAAATAGAACTGCATCACATCCTCCCCGCTTTGAGCGTCACGCTTTGACGGCGTCTTGATAAATTGAGTACCGCCGTATCATATCTGTTTTTATAAAAAATCGCCTCGTCCGTCAAACCTGAGCGATAAAAATATTCCGACGCCATGCCATTTGCCAGTACAAATGCCGTATATTGCGGCGGCAGCAGTACCGTATCTTCAATCGTCAATTCGTCGCTGTGATAAAGATAACTGACCTCGGCATCGCCGTGTATGTCGCTTTCCACATATAGCGGATAAAGGCGAAATTCCACAGCTTGACTGTTTTTATAGACGCCCAGCACATCTTTTACCCGTTTTGAAAAGGCAGAATAATAGGCTCTTTTATCGGAAAAGTTTATGGTTTCACGGTTCTTCAGCTGCACATATTCGGTAGTCAATTCGTGATAAATCATATTTGCGCAAGCCAGCAACCTTGTTCTTTTTCGACTTTCGGTATCAAGGTCTATGTCCTCGTCACCGATGATTTCTATGACTTTTTCCAAAATATCTCGTAATATCATAATATCTCCTTATAATGAGCTGAGAAGGCATTCGGTTTTGTTTTCGGCTTGTTTTTTTGCGTCATAAAGTTGTTGCCTTTCCAACGCCTTGTTGTCTTCATCAAGCTCTTTCAACAGCATCTCTGCCCTTTCTCTGCGTGTTTTCAAACAGAATTCGACGCTACGCGCATCGAGACAATCATAGGGAAGGGTATCTTCCTTCGTTGCCGCCAGTGCCTTGTTAAACTGTCGAAGGTCTGACTGTGC
>CAYJBS010000094.1:0-5419 GCA_964368435.1 uncultured Christensenella sp.
CTATTCCGCTATCGCTCCAATCGGGAGGACATTAAGATATGTCATTTCGACCGAAGTGTAACGAAGTGGAGAAATCTCAATCCTTGTTATGAAAGCGGATGAGATCCCTCTATTCCGCTATCGCTCCAATCGGGGGACATTAAGATTACCTGCATGGGTTGACTTATACTCTTTTCCTTTTACTATAATATATATAGGCACATTCTCAAGCGCCATTGACACGGAGCGTGTGGAAATGTATAATTATGCTATGAAAGTATTGACAAAAAAGAATAAGCGCGCGCTGGCAGTGATATGCAGTATATTGCTTATTTTGGCTATCAGTTTGAGCATTGCATTGCCGATTGTGCTACGCAAGCCGCCGCCCGTCAGTTATTCTTTTGAAAACGAAAGAAAACCGCTGGAATACGGCGCTGTCAACAAGCTGATTTTCAATAACAAGATAGCCGATATTTTGAAATATTCCTTTTATATCGCCGACAAAAATAATTATGTCGGCAACGCTCTGCTTTCGGCGATGAGCCGTGCAAGGATTCCTACCGAAAAAATGAAGGCATTTGCCGATTATCTTGCCGAATTCGTAACACTGCTGAAAGGTAGCGGTTTCTTCGTGCCTTCAGGCGAATTTGAAGAAGATAAAGAGCAGCAAGACAGCTTGTTTTCGAACTTTAACCTTCATTTCAAGGCATTTTTTGAAAAAACAGGGTTCAGCGAACCTGAGCTTGCAGGCTTTTTGTATGAGCTTGCATCCGACCTCGCTTCGAACACTCCATATGCCGATACATTAGCATTGTTGGGCAGAGAGGATTTTATTACACTGACCTCGAATACAATTTTTTGTTACAATATGCTGACAGACGCCGCTTCGCTTGGCACATCAGGCAGTGATGCTAGAGCTTTGCAAGCCGTTGTATATTCTCTTGGCTCAAATTATATAAAAATAATCGATAAACTGGGCTTTGAAAACACCGAAAAGCTGCTTGGACTTGATTTTGACATCGAAAAGCAATATGAAAATTTGACAGCAGAAGAATATGCCGAATTTTCCGCCGCTATGACGCAGAGCAAAAACAAAATAGCCAATCTTTTTTATACGCTGGGCAGCATAATGAAACAAACCGATGCTTACAGTTTCGAGTTGCTGTTTTCTTATATATCCGACAAAGACGGCGCAGAGGCGCAAGAAAAGTTGGTGCTATCCCATATCGAATTGTCCAAAGCCATAAAAAACGGCGTTGAAGAAAGCTACAAAAATTCAGCGAAAACAGGTGTTTCAGACAGAACGAGTTTTGTATCGGAATATGCCTCTCTCTTTACACAGTACAAAAAATTGTTGCACCTCGTTTCTCAATCCGAAGAAGTCATTGATTTCACTGCTTACGGTACGGCGGTTTCAAACAGCTTGAACAAGTTTTTTGACAACATAGAGGTACTTGCCGCAACAGATCCAAAAAGTTTGCAAGGCATGAGTCAAGAAGAACTGGCCGCACTAGCTTCAAGAGCGCAACAGCTTTGGCAACTTGCCGACGGCGTGGAAGAATATTTTGACAGAACCTTTGCCATACGATTTGCAAATTTTGTATTGAAAATAATAGACATACAAGGCTTGCTTGAAAAATACAGACGTCCCATAAATGACATAATTGCAGATTCCATAAAAGGTCTTATTGATATGGAAGAATTGGAGGAATTGATTGGACAAAATAATTAGCGCACAAAATATATCAAAAAGCTTCAACAACGATATATGGGTACTTGATAATGTCAGTTTGGAAATCCAAAAGAGCGATTTTGTATCCATAGTCGGCGCTTCCGGAAGTGGAAAAAGCACACTGTTGACTATCCTCGGCGGCATGGATATGCCGACAAAAGGCAAGGTTTTTATTGACGGCGAGGACATAACAATACTGAAAGAGAGCCGTTTGGCGCAACTGCGCAGAACAAAAATAGGTTTTGTATTTCAGTTTTTCAATCTTGCGCCTTATTTGACGGTGGAAGAAAACATCATTTTGCCGGTAGTTCTCAACGGCGAAAAAAAGAAAAGCTACGTTGAAAGACTGGACTATTTGCTGGACTATCTCGGCATATCGGTATACAGAAGCAAGATGCCGTCGAAGCTGTCGGGCGGTGAGCAACAGAGAGTTGCCATAGCGCGCGGTCTGATTTTTCAACCCGAAGTCATATTCCTGGACGAACCGACAGGCAATCTGGACAGTAAGTCGGCGCAGAATATTATGGAGTTATTAAAAAAGATCAATCAAGAGATGGGCACAACGATATTGCAAGTCACACACAGCAGCAAGAACGCTGAATACGGCAACAAAATCATACTGATAAAAGACGGAAAAATAATAGCACAATGAACATAATTCTCAACCATACGCTACGCAGCATAAAGAGCAACCGAACGCAAATTGCCGTCATTGTGACGACGATTGCCGTTGTCACGCTTATGATTTATGTCGCGTTGTCGATGACGGGACTTTTTTATAACATAAACGCATCGTCCCAAACTAGACTGGCGTCGGATACCGATATGGTGTTGAGAGGGGAGCTTTTTGCTTTGGCAAAAATCGAAGATTTTGCCGACGAAAACGCCGAAAGAGTGAAATACTTCGATTGTTATTTGCAAAGCGCAGGTCTTGTCAAGACTGCCGACACCACGAAGATTATTATGCTTGAAGCCTCAAACTTGCAGGCGCTCGATCGCCGCTATCCCGAAAAGCTGGTCACAAAAGAGGCGGCGACAGGCGCAATAGAATACCCTTCGGTTTGGATAGGCGAGGATTTTGCCAAAGAACTTGGGGTGCAGGCAGGCGGCGCGATTGAAGTGTATTTCGAAGGCGCAGGACGCTTTGAAAAAATGACCGTATCCAGAATTCTTATGAACCGAGGATTTTTTGCCGACAGCAGTGTAAACAATGTTTTTATAGATTTTTCTGCCATAAATCATCGCGGAATGATAAACCTTGCATATTTGGAACTAGCGGATTCCGCGGATTTTGACGCTGTCGCCGCAGATTTGCAGGCGCATATGAAAAACGACGCCATAGTATTGGCTACGGCAATCGACAATCAGCGGCTTGGCGAGATTGTACAAAGCAATACACAACTGCTCAACATTGCGCTTGCTTTTATTATGACAATTATGGTGCTGATTCTTTTCACCTCATATCTGGTTATAGCAAAAAACCGCCTCAACGAAATGATAATCTTCAAAGCAGCCGGAGCCTCTCCCTTTCAAACGCTGCTTATTATGTTGTCGGAAGTCATCCTATATGGAATAATAGGCGCGGCTATAGGAGTGGCGGCAGGCAGGGCAGGCATGGCAACAATGTCGAAGGCGCTGATACCGAGTTTTCCCGGAGCCATAAGCTATGATTTATGGAAGTATTTCGCCGCATTCTTCATCGGTGTCGGCGTATCGGCGGTGTCCGCCATCTTCCCGATACTGCGTATCAGCCGAAAATCCATAAGGGAGTTGACTTCGGGTATCGTCAAAGACGTGAAGTATACAAAACCTATAATAATTATTGCTTTGAGCCTGCTTCTTGCCGCAAGCGTCACGCTGCTTTTCCTTTTTGAAGATTGGGTTGTGCCTTTGACGGTGGTTGTTATTGTGTCGTTTGCAATATGGGTATATTTTGTAGTGCCTTATGCCGTTAAAGCCTTTTGCAAGCTATTTTCGCTGTTCCCAAAAGAAAGTCGTTTGGCTTCCTTCTCCATAAAACGCAATTCCTCTACAAACGTGCTTACTGTGCTTGTCGGCGCAGTGGTGACTTTTTCTTTCATCGTAGTTTCGGTAATCAGTCTGGTTATCACCGCCATAACACCGTATAATTCGAGGTTTTCGTCGGATTATGTCGTCAGCAGCGCCGAAGAAACGAATTTTGCAACGCTTTCAAACGAATTTTATTCCGTAGAAGGAGTAACTGATGTCGTGTATTACAAAACCGCCGAATATGACATCCCCAGAAAGAACCAAAGCCCGTTGAGATACAAAATCATCGGCATCAGCGCGGCATCGGCGCTTTCATACGCAACAAAAGGAGTGCAAGCAGACGCGTTGAAGAAGTTTTCTTCCGTGCCTCACGCTATGGTAATCAGCAGCGACCTTGCGACAAGATTTGGATTGAAGATTGGCGACACCTTCAGACCGACACGGCAAAGATCAACCGCAAACGTCACCTTCGAAGAAAAACTCGACTTTGATTTTGAGATAGTAGCGCTTGACTATACAAGCACAGAGAATGATAGGGTAATATATATAAATCTCGCAGATATGACCTACAATTCGCAGGAAATAGCCACCGAAAGCAGAGTGATGTTCATAAAAACAACTTCTGCAAGGCAAGATATGTTCTTTGCTCTTCGCGACAAGATAGCAGGCGAGCCGGGGGTTTTCGTGCTGAATTTCCATGACTGGGCATATGCTTCGTCAAAGGGACTTGAGGGTGTTTCGTCATTGCTGAGATTTTTGCAGATTCTCGTAAGCTTCGTGGCTTTTATCGGCGTCATAAACCTCACCATTGTCACCTTGAGCGACAGAAAAAAAGAATTTACCGTTTACAAAGCCGGCGGACTTTCTCCGTCAAGATTTCTTAGGTTGGCGCTGTTCGAGAGTTTCATAATAGCGTTGTCGGGCGGGGTTATCGGAGTATGTCTATCACTGATTTTCAATCGGATTATGCCGGTTTTTGCCGCTCTTATCAATAAATATCTGTTGTATTCATTATTCCCGGTAAGCATATTTGTCATTGCGGCGGCGGCTTTCTCGGTATACTGCGCGGTGTATCTGCTTGTTGCATTGAGCAACAAAAAAGCCTTCCGTAGGCTGAGTTTTAGAAACGAAAGGGCATTATGATATCCGACCAAATGAAATGTCTCGTTATACTCGGCATTTGTCGGGCTTTATGAGGATGAGATACCTCGACTAACGCTCGGTATAACATATTATGATTGTCATTTCGACTGGAGCGAAAGCGGAATAGAGGGATCTCATCCATATTTATGAAAACTTAGACGGAAATACTTAATATTTATTATCTTGTTTTGAATGCTTTTTTTAGCGCCAGAATAATCGGCGGTGTTATCAATGTGCAAATAAGAATTTCGATAAGGGAATTTTTGATAATGATGGCAGCAATAAATTCAATACTGATTGCCGAACCTGTTGTACCCAGCGGTCTGCCGTTGTAGATAGCCAGAATAAGTCCAAGAACGCCCACAGTATTAATGATGACGCCTGCGGCGCTGCCTACAGCGTATGAAAAGACAGCCGGCAATCTTGGGAACAGTTTTTTGAAGCCGACGGCGGCAAAATAAGCCGCAATGCCGATAAGCACTCTGGGCAATAATGAAATAAGCGGATTTTGAAAGGCAAAATAAAGAATGCTTGTGGGGCGAACATAAGCTATGG
>CAYJBS010000095.1:0-3972 GCA_964368435.1 uncultured Christensenella sp.
GTGTATCTTTCATCACCTTCCTTGAGACATATCCTGCGTCTATGTCATAGTTCAGAAGCTCGGCGGCAACCTTGTGCGTTTCGGCGGTTGTGCTGCTATAAGAAAAACTGCCCGAATCGGTGACTAATCCGACATAAAGCGCAAGCGCAATGTTTTTGTCGATATTCTGTTTGCCGCAAGCGCAAAGTACTTTGTAGACAATCTGTGCAGTTGACGATGAATCTGCTTCAAGCAGCGTCAACGGCGCAAAAGCCTCATGAGATTCATGATGGTCTATTACTATGCGATTTTTGCCTTTTACAAATATCTTTAAGTTCTCATCGCTGAGCCTTGATACATCGCCGCAATCAAGCGCAATTGCGCAATCATAGCTGCTTTGTGGCGGATATTTGTTGTAGTCGTCCGATTTCGGTAAAAAACGCAGCTTCGGCGGAATAGCCTTGTCGATGTTTGGCAAAAACAAATGAGCTGTTTTGTCGGCATTAAGTAAGTACAGATACATCGCAAGCGAAGAGCCGACAGCATCGCCGTCTGGGTTTATGTGAGTGAAAACAGCGAATGTCTGACAGTTCTTTATGGCGCTGACAAGCTTTGTGTACATTATTCCTCCGTGTTTTTTATTTCCTTGAGAATGCTGTCCAGCTTGAAGCTGTATTGTATTCCTTCATCCAAAACAAAATTAAGTTCGGGAACTTCTCTGATTTTTAGGCGTTTGAAGAGCAGTGAACGCAGATATGGCGCGGCTTTGTTGAGTATTTTCAACACCTCGGCATGGCTGTCTTCGCTGAATACACTGATAAATACCCGCGCAAACTTGAGTTCTTTTGCGGTTTGTACCCTTGTGACGCTTATGACGCCGGTTATTCTCGGGTCATTCAGCTCATACGCTATCAGTGAATTAAGTTCTTTTTTCAGTTCCTGCTCCACCCTTTCGATTCTGGGCATTATTTTTCCTCCATAATGTACGCTTCGATGATATCGCCTTCCTTGATATCGTTGTATCTTTCAATGCTTATTCCGCATTCAAAGCCCGAAGCAACTTCCTTGGCATCGTCTTTGAAACGCTTCAGCGAAGCGATTTCGCTGGCAAATACTTCGACATCGTCGCGAATAAGTCTTGCCTTTGCGTTCCTGGTGATTTTGCCGTCCTTAACCATACAGCCTGCGACGGTTCCGACACCCGATACCTTATAGACAACACGCACTTCGGCGCGTCCGAGGTAGGTCTCTTTGAACACAGGCGCCAACATGCCTTTTATTTCCTTTGTGATATCATCTATTACATCATATATTATGCGATAAAGCCTGATATCTACTCCGTTTTGGTCGGCAATCTGTCTGGATTTGGCATCCGGTCGGATGTTGAAACCGACAATAATCGAATTGGAAGTCTTTGCAAGCATGATGTCGGACTCATTTATGGCGCCCACACCGTCGTGAACGATACTTACTTTTACTTCTTCGTTCGACAACCTAAGCAGTGATTGTTTCAGTGCCTCGATAGAGCCTTGAACGTCTGCCTTTATGATGATGTTGCGTTCCTTGAACTGGCCTTCGGCAATCTTTTGCATAGCGTCTTCGATTGTTACGGCTATTTTGGGTTTGAGTTTGTCTATCTTTTCTTTGTTCTTTCTTTCTTCGGCAACCTCTTTTGACAGCTTTTCGTCTTCAACAACTATGATTTGATCGCCTGCGTTGGGTACGCTCTGCAGTCCGAGGATAGACACAGCCATGCTGGGTGTCGCCTTGGCAACTTTTCTGCCCTTGTCGTCAAACATCGCGCGGATTTTGCCGATTGAAGTGCCTGCAACGATGAAATCGGAGACATTCAATGTGCCTGTCCGAACAAGTATGGTTGCGACAGGACCTTTGCCCTTGTCAAGTTTTGATTCAATAATAGTGCCTTTCGCCGTGCGTTCGGGGTTGGCTTTCAACTCAAGCAGTTCGGCTACTGTGAGGATGTTCTCCAGCAAGTCTTTGATGCCTGCGCCCGTCTTGGCGCTGACTTTTATGGCGGGTACATCACCGCCCCATTCCTCTATCAGTACGTTATGGTCGGCAAGCTGCTGAAGTACTCTGTCGGGATTGGCTTGGGTTTTGTCCATCTTGTTGATGGCAACAATCAAAGCAACACCGGCCGCCTTGGCATGGTTTATGGCTTCGATGGTTTGCGGCATAACGCCGTCATCTGCGGCAACAACTATTACGACAATATCGGTTATGTTTGCGCCTCTTGCGCGCATCGCCGTGAACGCTTCATGCCCGGGAGTATCAATGAATGTGATTTGTGAGCCGTTGAGCGTAATAGTATAGGCTCCGATATGCTGTGTAATGCCGCCTGCTTCGCCTGAAGCAACGCTTGCATGACGGATATAGTCCAAAACAGAGGTCTTGCCATGGTCAACGTGTCCCATAATTGTCACTATCGGCGGTCTTGCTTCAAGTTTTGAGGGATCCTCTTCTCTTTCGTCATCATACAATGATATTAGTCTTTCTTCCGAAGTCTGGGAAACTTGTTTTTCCAGAGTAATTTTGAATTCGGATGCAATAAGATCTGCGGTATCAAAATCTATGGTGTCATTTATGTTTTTGAATATGCCTAAATCTATGAGTTTCTTCATAATCTCGGCGCCTGTCTTGCCTATTTTTTCGCTAAGCTGTTTTATCGTGATATTTTCGGAATTTATGACGGCGCGTTCAATGACAGTAGTGATGGGAGTAAAGCTCTTTCTTCTGTCTCCCATGGCTTTTCTGGTGCGAATCTTGCGGATTTCGCCGCTGTCGTCATATACGACAGAAGAACTGCCCTGCTCATAACCTTTTTTGATCTTTGCTTTCTTGCTGAGGTTTCTGTGATCGTCTTTTACTTTTGCTTTCTCTTGAACAACAGGTTTCTTTTTTATGTCCTTCGTGCCTGAATCGGTTTTCTGTACAGTCGATGCTGTCGTGTCTGCCGTCTTTTGAATTGGTTTTTCTATTGTTCTCATAGGCTCGACACGTCTCACGGGCGCGGACTCTTTTATGAGCGGTACGATATTCTCGGTAGATTGCGCAACAACTGTCTTTTCGTCGACGGGTGTTTCTTCCGCAACCGGAGCAACATCTTCAATCGGAGCAACAGGTTCTTCAACATTCTGTTCTTGAGCCGCTTGAGCTTTTGCCGTTCTTTCAAGCATGCGAAGTTTTTCTTCCTCGGCGCGTAGCAGCATTTCTTTTCTTACGATAAGTTCAAGTTTCTTCTTCTCAAGAAGAACTCTTTTTTCTTTTATGCGGTTCAAGCCGGAGAGGACAGCCCTGTTTTCGTATTCCTTTATGCGGGTAATTATGATTTCCGGACCGTCAGGTCTCTTCGTGGTATTGGTTTCACTCATTCTTAGCTCTCCTTAAATTGTTTTATTATTGCATCCGCCAGATGCTCGTCTGTAATTGCTACCGCTTTGCAATTCTGTTTGTGCATATATATTGTCAAATCGGCAACAAAATACGGAATATGTTTGTTGTCTAGATATTCTATTACTTTTTTTCTGCTGTTTTCGGCAAGAGCGGCGTCAAGTAACGCGACATAAGCCTTGCGTTTTTGGAGGATATTGTCGACGCCATAAACTATTCTTCCGGATTTTATGGCAAAACCGATATAGCTTTTAGTTTTTGCTAAGTCCGGCATATTCCTCCATCAGCTTGTTGTATACATCTTCTTCAATGTTTGTCCTATATGCGCGATTGAGCAGCCTCTTTTTCATGCAAAGCTTGACACATTCATCTTTCTTACAAACATAAGCGCCCCTTCCCATAGATTTTTGATTGAGCGTGAAACTGCCGTCTTTTTGACGAATAATTCGCAAAAGCTCTTCCTTTGGCTTCAACTCTTTGCAAGCTATGCACATTCTGAGGGGGATTTTTTTATTTTTCAACTTCTTCCTCTACCTCGACAGCCTCAACTTCGGACTCTGTCTCAACTTCGACCTCTGTCTC
>CAYJBS010000095.1:4072-5155 GCA_964368435.1 uncultured Christensenella sp.
CTCTGTCTCAACTTCGACCTCTGTCTCGACCTCGATTTCATCTTCGTCTTCGTCTTCATCGTCCATACCTGTTTCACTAGAAAGCGTCTTGATGTCGATTTTTACGCCGGTAAGTCTTGCGGCAAGTCTTGCATTCATACCGCCCTTGCCTATTGCAAGAGAAAGTTTGTCATCGCTGACGACTACGTCGGCATGTTTTTGGTCATCGCTAAGTTTTACCATAATCGGTTTTGCCGGGCTTAAGGAACGTGCGATATAGTCGGCAATATTCGGGGTATATAGTATGATATCGACTTTTTCGCCGTTTAGTTCTGCGACAACGGCGTTTACTCGGACACCTCTTTGTCCAACACATGACGCCAAAGCGTCAAGGTTGGGGTCATCGGAATAAACAGATATTTTTGTTCTGTTGCCTGCTTCTCTTACAGCGTTCTTGATTCTGACAAGACCCGAACGAATCTCCGGGATCTCAAGTTCAAACAGCTTCTTAACCAGTCCTGCGTTGCTTCTTGAGACCATAACTTGAGCGCCCTTTTGGGATTCTCTTACTTTCTTGACAAAAACTCTTATGCGGCTGTTTATTTCGTATTTTTCGCCGAATATCTGATCGTTCGCCGCCATAACGCCTTCCATTTGGGAACCGACTATTTCGACATAAACGACATTGTTGTCTATTCTTCTGATGATAGCCGATACAAGCTCGCCTTCTTTTTCGTTCATTTCGGCGGCAACCTGTTCTCTTACGGCTTCATTTATTTTTTGCATAATGACCTGTTTTGCGGTCTGGGCGGCAATTCTCGACAGTGACTTGGGGGTGACGTCCTCGCCTATGATATCGCCAAATTCCGCATCAGGCTTGATTTCTCTGGCTTCTTCAAGCGAAAGCTCGCTTTCGTCCTCAGGCTCGCCGTCAATGACAGTTTGGAAAGCAAAATATTCGATTTTGCTCTTTTCCTGATATAGCTTGACTTTTACGGTGCGGCACTCTCCGTTTTCTTTTTTGTATGCCGACGCAAGTCCGACTTCAAGCGCGGAAAGCAGCAGATCTTTGTTAAGGCGCTTTTCCTTTTCTAACTCGTCAAG
>CAYJBS010000096.1:0-3001 GCA_964368435.1 uncultured Christensenella sp.
GCAAGCCTTCGGGGTTTGCCGCAGTGTGAAAGATGCGTTTCTCGGAGTACTTTTCAATGTCTTTTTCGTTTATTTCCATATAGTCCGCATTGTTGCCCTTGAAGAGCGCGGCATAAAAGTTGCCGTGTTTGCAGTCAATCAGCGCCAAAATATCCTCATCGGGATGAGCGACTTTTGCCACTTCGTGCGCTGTCATAGCAACAACTGGTTTTTTCAGCGCATATGCCAATGCGTTTGTCGCGGCAACACCTACTCTTATGCCTGTAAATGAACCGGGTCCGACAACGACGCCGAATATATCTATATCCGAAAGTGTAGCATTGATTTCTTCAAGCAGTTTTTCTATTGAAGGCAACAGCGCGCTGTTGTGCTTCTTTGCCGGAGCGACAATATCTATTGCTTTTTCTTCTCCGTTGACAGACAGCGCCAACGCGATTTTGTCCATTGTGGTGTCTATGGCAAGAAAATTCATATTATTTCAATACTCCTGCTGTTGTCGTCTATACGCAAAATTTTTATCAGTATCGGCTTTTTTGGGAAATGCGTGAACTTGTTCCATTCGATTACGCATACGCCGCTGCCGTACAAATATTATTTTAGTCCCAGCTCTTCCAACTCGTCCTCGTGGCTTATTCTGTATAAGTCAAAATGATACAGTGGCAACCTGCCCTCATACTCGCGCATCATAATAAAAGTCGGCGAGACCACCTCTTCGGTGACATTTAGCGCCTTTGCCAAACCCTTTGTGAAGGTCGTCTTGCCTGCGCCAAGCTCTCCTTCAAGCAGAACGATATCTCCTTCTGCAAGGTTCTCGGCGACATTTTTGGCTAAATTATAAGTGTCCTCGACACTATGTGAAACAAAAATCATAAATTGATTATAGCCCAATCAATGGTATGTTGCAATGTTTTCAAGCTGTTGAAGGAAAAAAACCGCTAAATAAAAAATTTATTCCGAAATATTTTGAGCTTGCGAGGCTATTTCGTCATCGAAGGTGCTGCCTACGGATTTTTGCATAAGTTCCGCCAGAACGGCTTCGTATTTCTTTTTTGTCAAAGGATAGAATATCAGCGTAATGAACATAAGCGCGCCGCTGATTGCGCTTATTAAGTAAGTTATATTGAGCCATTGGCACAGCTTGTCTTGAAGATAATCAGGCAGTACCGTTGCTCCACTGCCCGAGCCTCCGCTGATAAAATTGCTGACAGCCGACTGCTCAAAGCCTATTTTTGCCTGCAAAAGTCCCACTCCAAGCATGGCAAACTGCGCCAACAGCGCAACCACTTGAAATACGACACCTTGTATGTACCCTTCCAGCCTTTTGCCGGTGAGGCATTGTTGATAATCGTATATTTCGCCGAGCATAATCGGGATAAGCAAATTCATACAGTTTATGCACACGAGTATTCGTGTAATTCCAAGGATAAGCATAGTCGGCAAACCTACGGCTATGTTGTTGACGCCGACGATAGCAATGATGCCGTTGAGCACGGCGCCTGCGCCTGCCCAAATGATAAATATCGATTTATTGCTGACCTTTCGGCTGATAAAAGGCAGTGATACCATAGCAACCGTTGCGCCCAGCCCCAAAGGAACGGTGAAGGCTCCCGAAATTTGCAAGCCTTGTTCTATTGTTGCTCCGAAACGGAACTGCATCAGCATAGTAAAATATGTACCGACAAAATCACGCAAGCACCCAAGCGTCAATGCAAGCGCAAGAATAATCATAGGCTTGTTCTTTGACATCAGTCTTATTGCTTGCAAAACTCCGACATCCTCATTTTTTTGTTCCTCTGCGGTAATAAACACACGTTCCTTTACTTTCAAGATTAAGAACGCCAGCGACATACCTATAACCGCGCTGATAATGCCCATCCAACGAAGAGCCAAATATTCTTTGTCTAAATAAAAGCTGCGCAGTATCGGCAAAATGATACCCATCAAACTGGGCACCAAGCCGACAACAAGTCCGCATATGCTCCAAACGTCGGTTCTTTCTTGCGAAACAGGAGTAATAATAGAAGGAAACATATGATAGAGATTGTTGTAAGTGAGCCCGAGAAACATTGTCGGTATACAAACGATATAAGCATATATGATTCGTGAGGTTTCCAGAGAATATTGCGGCGTCCACATAACCATAATGCTGAGCGCCGCCATAACAGGCGTCATCAACGCTAAAAAGGGCTTGTATTTGCCCCATTTTGTGTTGCTTCGCTCCATCATCTTGCCGATAATCGGCTGAAAAATAACGCCGCAAACACCGGAAATAAAAGAAATTATGTAACCGTGAATGGCATCAATTTTATAAAAGTACGGAATAAAGACGACAGACAGCACCATCAGTACCGTGCCGTATATCGCGCCTACGCCCATTCCCGACAGACTGTAACTGACAGTTTCTTTTAGCGTGAGATAGCGCCCCTTCGGAGGTGTGCTCCACATGTTTTTTATTTTGTTTACTATCTTTTTTATACTAAAACGCGCCATTCAATAAATATACCATGATAAGGATAAAAAGACAATACTGATATTAAAACAAGAGTACAAATATTTTTTTGCGCTCCTTTCTTCTGCTTAATTCGAAACATAAAGATAACTCAAACATATGATATAACGATAAAGCATAAATACTTTTACACCGAAGAATACATAAACTGCTTTTTATCAAAAGGACGGTTTATGAATAAACAACAAAGGAGAAAAAAATGTATAACTTCTATGAAGATTTTTATCAAAACAGCTTTCCTGCGCCATATATGAATAGCGGCTGCAACCATTTCCCGTGTCAGCAGTGTGGACAACCGTCGCATGCGACTTTTGGCGCTTGCTTCTGTATCCCCGGACCGCAAGGTCCGATAGGACCCAGAGGCTTTCCCGGTCCGCAAGGTCCGATAGGACTTAGAGGTCCCATTGGCTTCCCCGGTCCGAGAGGCTGCACAGGCCCGAGAGGACTTCCAGGTCCTGCAGGAGCGCAAGGCGAACAAGGCGAGCAAGGTAT
>CAYJBS010000096.1:3101-4912 GCA_964368435.1 uncultured Christensenella sp.
GTCCTCAGGGCGAACAAGGTCCTCAGGGCGAACAAGGTCCTCAGGGCGAACAAGGCCCTCCCGGCCCTCCCGGACCAATTGACGATGCCTTTATGTTTGCACGGATAATTACGCCTACCGTTGTTGCGGTGGATGCATCTATACCCTTCCCCTTCACTATCAACAGCCGCGATATCTCTTTGCCGGCGCCCTCAACGATTTTTACTTTTGCAGAAACAGGATATTATCTGCTGAATTTATCTATTACTGCGGACATAACACAAATCTCCGTAGTAACAATAGATTCAGGAGGCGCTCAAGCAACGACCTATACACTTTCTGTCGGTCTTGAATCCAAGTCTTTGACTGCAATAGTCGAAATAGATGAAGTCGGCACGACACTGCAGCTAATAAACACTTTGGGAACAGGCACCACGACTTCGGCCAATATAACATTAACAAAAATCGGCGATCTATAAACAAAAAACCTATATAAAAAGGCGCTTAAATGAGCGCCTTTTATATACATAACTATAATATGGATGAGCTTCCTCCGCTTCGGTCGGAATGACATTATTTTTGAGATTCCTCCCTATTCTATCTCATCTTGCCTTATACATGGAGTTTCTACACCTTGTTTCTTGCTTTCGCAGGTCTTCGGCTCCTTCAGAATGAAACGGAAAAGCGTTTGAACGCGTTTATACAATATCAGAGTAGCCGCGCTGTTTATACCGACTTTTATTACATTGAAAGGAAGAATTGCCGGCAGAATCATGCCTATCACTACGTTTTTTGGCACTCCCATAAATATCGGAGTGAAAATAATGTTCCAAGCTATCATGGTTCCGACCATAACAACAGAACCCAGCACCATTGCAACCAATGCGCCTTTCATCGTCCTAACGTAACGATAGAAAAAGCCTGCGACAAGCACATATGAACCTGTGGCAAAAATATGCATCAAAATGCCGATAAATCCGCTGCCTGCGCTGACGGTGACGCCTTGAATTATGCTGACAATAACCGTAAGAATCAGCCCATGGATAGGTCCGTATAGGAATGTTCCTAAAAATATGGGGATGTCTGCCGCATCATATTCCAAAAATGACGCCGTTGGAATGATAGGGAATCTCACCAGTAGCGCAAGCACAACTGACAACGCCGCAAGCATACCCAAAGCGGCAAGTTTTTTTGTCGAAAACATAGTTTTCATACCCTCTCCTCATAACAAAAGCCCCATAAATAAAATTTACAGGGCACGGCTTTTGTTATTCTCTTTGTTCTTTCATCCGGACTATAACCGTCGGTACGGGAGTTACACCCGATCTGCCTTGCGGCTCGTGGACTATGACCACCGGTGGGGACTCTCACCCCGCCCTGAATGCACTTATTATATCACACACTATATGCTCTATCAACCGTTTTTGACTGTTCTTTCATGCAAATTCTGCAAAAAAATTTGCCGGCTAAAATTACAAAATCGCCCAATAGCTAACCATTTTGGACGATTTCATTTGTGTAAGGGAGATTTCTCCCTTTGTTGGTGCCGTTGATCGGACTCGAACCGATACGAAGTTGCCTTCGAGGGATTTTAAGTCCCTTGCGTCTGCCATTCCGCCACAACGGCGAATAAAAGTTTTTTGGAGGCACCATCCAGATTTGAACTGGAGAATAAAGGTGTTGCAGACCTTCGCCTTACCACTTGGCTATGGTGCCATTTTTTTTAAGTACACAAGGGATATAAATCCTATAATGTATGGTTTCATTTTGGAGCGGGAGACGGGATTCGACGGTCTTTTGCTTTTTAGCAAAACCCCGTTCTGCTTCGGGCA
>CAYJBS010000097.1:0-4876 GCA_964368435.1 uncultured Christensenella sp.
GCAGGAAGACGACATTGAGAGTTACGGAAGATACAAAGCAAAAATAAACCTCAATGACAAGGAACTGAAAGGCAAGCTGGTGCTTGTGACGGCAATGAACCCTACCCGCTACGGAGAGGGCAAGACTACCGTAAGTATAGGACTTGCAGATGCCATATCGCTTATGGGCAAAAAATGTTGCATTGCCTTGCGTGAACCTTCGTTGGGTCCTGTCTTCGGCATAAAAGGCGGCGCTTGCGGCGGCGGTTATTCTCAAGTAGTGCCGATGGAAGACATAAATTTGCACTTTACAGGTGATTTTCATGCCATTACTTCCGCAAACAACCTGTTGTCTGCTCTTATCGACAACCATATAAAACAAGGCAACAGTCTTGGCATCGCCAATGTCGTCTGGAAGAGGTGCATAGACCTCAACGACAGAGCGTTGCGTGAGATTCGCGTCAGTCTTGGTGGCGACATAAACGGAGTGCCTCGCAACGACGGCTTTGTCATAACGGCGGCATCGGAGATTATGGCGGTGCTGTGCCTGTCCTCTTCCATAAATGATTTGAAAGAGCGTCTGTCAAAAGTCGTAATAGGTTACGGCTTGAGCGGCGAACAAATCACCGTGCGCGACCTGACGGCGCAGGAAGCCATGACGATTCTTTTGAAAGAGGCAATAAAGCCTAATCTTGTACAAACACTTGAAGGCACGCCTGCTATTGTTCACGGCGGACCTTTCGCAAACATTGCGCACGGTTGCAACAGCATTGTTGCCACTCGCACCGCGTTGGCGCATTCGGAATACACCATCACGGAAGCCGGCTTCGGCGCAGAGCTTGGCGGCGAAAAGTTTTTAGACATAAAATGCCGTTTGGGCAATCTTTCTCCCCGTTGCGCTGTACTTGTCGCCACAGTACGCTCCATAAAGTTCAATGCAGACATATCCGATGCGGACATAAAAGAAGAAAATCTTTCGGCAGTAAAAAAAGGCTTCGAAAACGT
This sequence comes from uncultured Christensenella sp., assembly GCA_964368435.1. GTDB lineage: Bacteria > Bacillota > Clostridia > Christensenellales > DTU072 > DTU072. Next base: position 985 of record CAYJBS010000097.1, read on the forward strand.
CAAGACACATATCGAAAACCTCAACTCTGTTTTCAAAATTCCCACAGTAGTCGCCATAAACCGCTTTGCAAACGATACCGATGCGGAAATCGCGCTAATAAAAGACCTTTGCGCCGAGCTTGGCGCACAGGCTGTTCCCGTCACATGTTTTCTTGACGGAGGCAAGGGCGCAACCGAACTTGCAGAAGAAGTCATAAAGCTTTGTGAAAGCAAGCCCCAAATAGAATACACTTATGAATTGAATGACTCTTTATCGAAAAAAATCGAGAAAATCGCCAAAAAGATATATCGCGCAGGCAGCGTCAGCTTCTCAGAAGAAGCTCTTCAACAAATGGCGAAAATCGAAGAAAACCACACTTACAGAAATTTGCCGGTATGTATTGCAAAATCGCAATACTCCTTCTCGTCCGATGCTACCGCCCTCGGTTCGCCAAAGGGTTTTGAGTTCAGCGTCAAGGAAGTCATCGTCAGAGCCGGCGCAGGCTTTGTGTTGGCTGTTTGCACGAACATTCTGCTGATGCCCGGGTTGTCTGCCAGCCCCAATTCCGAAAGAATGAGCATAGACGGCGACGGAAATATTTTTGGCTTAAGCTAAATCCCACCGTCGACGCCGATGACCTGTCCGGTGATATATTCGGCTTTTTCAGATGCCAAATATGCCGCAAGATAAGCAACGTCTTGCGGCTTTCCTATTTTTTGCAGCGATGTCTGCTCCAAAAAGCAAGACTTGTCTGCTATACAATCGTTCATATGAGTATCAATCATGCCGGGAGCTATGCAGTTTACGGTAATGCCGCTGAGTCCCAACTCGCGACTCAGCGCCTTGCTGAACCCGATAAGTCCTGCCTTGCTTGCCGAATAGTGCGCCTCGCAGGAACCGCCGAAAACACCCCAAACCGAGCTGATATTTATTATTCTGCCGTTTTTTGCATGTACCATAGAAGGTATGACCGCCTTGGTGACCAACATGGCGCCTTTCAGATTGGTGTCCAGCATCAGAGAAATCTCTTGCGGTGATAAATCGGAAAACAACTTTTGTTGGGCGATGCCTGCATTGTTTATCAAAACATCTATTCTGCCGTATTTTTTCACGACAGCGCCTACCGCTTCTTCGACGGCGCAGGCGTCTGTTATGTCGGCGCCTATCATATCGGCGTTTGTTTGACGACGAATTCTTGCCGCCTCTTCGGCGTTTTTGCCATAGAATCCCACGACAAAATACCCTTCTTGCGAAAATTCTTCAACTAATGCTTTGCCTATGCCGCCGGTTGCGCCGGTAATCAATGCGATTTTATTCATATTTTTATTCCTCTTGCACTTATTATACAACAGCATAGGTTTTTATCAATGCTTTTTTATTCTTCTTCCTCGTCCATGTCGCTGACATCATAAGCCTCTTCAAGCGATCTTGCTTCGTCTTTCAATGACATTATCATGTTTTGTTCATCGATAGGACGCATTTTTATATCCTTTTTTCCTTTCATAATTCCACCTCCCAATATTTATTGTTTGCAAAACTATCGTTTGTTTACGGCAATATGCGGTATAATATAATGACAAAACCAATAAGGCGGTTATCTGATGAACATCGATATAGTATTGACCGGTGGCACGATAGGCTCGGAAATCATTGACGGCAGCGCAGAACTTGCGCGGCAATTCGATTTATCCAAGTTGACGAACGACAAAAAGTATACCTTTAGGCAGCATTGCCCTTTTCTTATTCATAGCGAAAACCTTGTGCCGCAGCATTGGCAACAGCTTTCTGACTGCATAAAAAAGATTGATTCTTCGGACGGTGTCATCGTGTTGCACGGCACCGATACGCTTGTGTATACGGCGGCTTTTTTGTCCCTCGCTTTCGCCGACAGCCCTTTCCCGATTATCCTTGTTTCTTCTCATTCGCCGCTTGGCGAGCCTTCAAGCAATGCCAAAGACAATTTTGATATGGCGGTGGCGGCTATTGAACACGACATAAAAGGCGTATATGTCAGCTACAAAAACGAAAATGCTCCCAAAGCGCTTTTTGCCGCTAACAAGATTGTCAATTTCTTGCCTTTCGTCCATACGCTGAATGCCATTGAACCGCCTTATGCGCAAATGGAGCGGGCTTTTGTCATAACAGGCAAGCCTTTTCTTGAAAAAAAGATTTTCCCGAAGTTTCCGACAAACCGCGTCACGCTGATTGCCGCCGCCGTTGCAACCGATTTCAAAGTCTATCTCGAATGCAAGGCTCAACCCGACTGTTATTTGGTAGAACTTTTTCATTCTTCGACCTGCTGTGTCAGCGAAATTTCCCAACAATACAGCTTTGGATATTTTGTTGAACAGTGTAATCAGAGGGGCATAAAGGTATTTGCGGCGCCTTTTCAGGACAGGGATTATTATTATCCGTCGAAGCCTTATATCGAAAAAGCCCGCATATTGAAAGGTATGACCTTATTTTCGGCATACACCAAGCTGCTTATCTGTGATTTAACGGAAAATTCACTATAATTTATATCTTTGTTTTTATTTATATATGTTATAATTTAATATATGAAAAAGCTAGTAATTTTTCTGGCGGCGTTTATTGCCGTATTATCGATATTTGCTCTTTCCGGCTGTACGACGGTCAGCAAGCTTTCCTTTGAACAAAAGGACTATTTTGTACTGCCCGACACCTCTTTTACCCCGAATCTCAACATTACGCCCTCAAAAGTCGATTATACACTGACCTCTTCCAATCCGAAAATTGCCAAAATTGACGGCAAACAGGTCATCGCCCAACAAGAGGGCATCGCGACGCTGACCGTTGAGGCAGGCGACAAAAAAGCCGAGGCGAGGCTGGTCGTCATCAGTGACAAAGCATATACAGGCAAGCTGCCCCCCATTCAGCCCGAATACAAACGCATAAGTTTTCTTGTCGAGGACTATATTTTTTCGTCTCCGATGGAGGTCCAAAAAGGCATGGCGCCCGGTGTGCCGTATCCGATACTGCGAGGCGGTTATGACCTTGACGGATGGTATACCGACGCTACATATACGACAAAATTTGATTTTACAAAACCGCTGAACGACGATACCACGGTATACGGCTTCTGGGTTATGAGAGAGGCGGAATTCACCTTTCAAACCACTGACGGCAAGGCATATCTTTCGGGGCTGATGTTCCCGAAAGTCCCGTATACGCAATTGACGCTGCCCTCCGTCACAAGAGACGGCGCAACTGTGCAGGGCATACAAGCCTCCGCCTTTAAAGGCAACTCCACAATAAAGAACATAACAATTCCCGAAAGTTACATCTCAATAGAACAAGAAGCTTTCCGCGACTGCTCGGCGCTAGAAGAAGTCATATTCGGCGAAAATTCCACGCTTAAGCGCATAGCCCCGTCGGCTTTCAACAACTGTGCAAAACTTTCTTCACTTTCCCTGCCGCCTTTGCTTGAAGATTTAGGCAACTTCGCTTTCTACAAATGCGCCGCTTTGGATATCCAAAACATCCCGATTGGTATAACAAGACTTGAACAATACGTTTTTTCCGGAACCGCCACCAACAGCATCGACCTCGTGAACATAACACGAATGCTTGAAGGCGCCTTTGCCGATTGCATGAATCTTTCTGCCGTCACCAACACGCAAAATGTAGAAGTATGCTACAAACACGTGTTCCGAGGCACCCCTATTTTGGTGACATCGCTTACTGACACAAGAATAGGTTACATAGATACTTTGCTTGTTGGCGCGTTGGATCTCACGACTTCTTTTACACTGAAAGAAGGCATCACACTCATTGCAAACGACAGCCTGTATTCCGATAAGCTGAACAACCTCTTCATCACCATAAACGGCGCGCCACCTCAATATGTCGGAGACAGGGCGTTCAACTCGACGACAAGCATAATATTTGATG
>CAYJBS010000098.1:0-4780 GCA_964368435.1 uncultured Christensenella sp.
TTCTTGTATTGCTCCTCGCTGACTCTCTTTGTGCAAGGCGCAAGGCATCTCCCGATATGATAATTCAGGCACTCTCTCTTTGCGCTTTTGAATTTTTGGTTGTTGCAACTGCGCAAAGGAAAAGCCGACTGCAAAAGTTTTGTTATTTCCGTTGCCGAAATGCCCAGCATATACGGTCCGAAATATCTCGAGCCGTCAGCCTTCAATTTGCGTGTCACCTCAACCGTGGGATAAGCACTACGCAAATTTATTTTTATATACGGATAAGTCTTGTCGTCCTTCAGCAGAATGTTGTATGGTGGACGATGCTTTTTTATCAGATTATTTTCGAGAACAAGCGCATCCATCTCGGACGGAGTGATGATATAATGAATATCTCTGATTTTCGACACCAAAACAAGGGTTTTTTCTGTTTGGACATTGTTGCGAAAATACTGTCTGACACGGTTTTTCAAATTCTTGGCTTTTCCGACATAAAGAATGTTGCCGAACTCGTCAAGCATCTGATATACGCCGCTTTTTTGCGGTAGGTTTTCTAGTATACCGTTTATTTTGTCCATATAAATAATATTACCATAAACAAACTGCTTTTACAATTTTGCAAAGCCGTTTTACAGAATGAATTGTAAATCAAAAGATAATATGATAAAATCAAACTAAAATAAATTTTTGATATGAGGCGAACAAAAAATGAATATTTTCCGCTACGCTTATGCAATGTTGGTTCAAGTAGGCTCCAATCTGTTAGAAACACTTGTCTACCCTTTCATTAGACAAAAAAAGGGTGAACTGATTGTAGAAAAAAATGTGCCTTATGGCGACAGCAGATTCAACACATGCGACTATTATTATCTGCCGACGCCGACAAAAAAACCTGTACTGATTTACATACACGGCGGTGGTTGGGTATGCGGCACAAAACTGTTGCGCAAGCCCTATTGCTTCTCATATGCCAAAGAAGGCTTTTTTGTCATGAACACAGGTTATGACTACGCTCCGCAAAAGAAGTATCCCATTCAGTTGCAACAAATCTTCAGCGCAATAGAAAACTTGCTTGACAACGCCGAAAAATATAACATAGACACCACAAAAATCATTGTGGGCGGCGAGTCTGCAGGCGCATATTTCTCTGCTTTTGTAGCCTCGGCGACAAAAAACCCTATTCTTTATGATAAGCTGAACATATCCTTCAAATACCGTGACAGCTTCGACATAAAAAGCACAATTCTTATCAATGGCGCATATGACGAACAAAAATTGGCAAAATCCTACTTTCTGAATATGGGGACTTTCTTGATGTCCTATTATGATATGACAAGAAAGCAACTTTTGGAAGGCGGCGAAAAGACTTATTATTTTTCTCCGACGAAATTTATTGATGGTTCTTTCCCTCCCTCCGTTGTCGGCGAAGGAAAATATGACGGACTAAAAGCCGAGTCTATCGCCATGAAACAAAAGCTCGAAGAACAAGGCGTAAAATATACTTCCTTTATGACGACGGGTCCTGCCGGAATACACGGTTTCTGCCTTGCCGTCAACACAAAGGAAGGCAAGAGATGCTTTGAGGTTTCGCTTGAGTTCGTTAAAGAGGTTTTGGAACTTTAGATTCATCATATGGATTATCTATTCTCATTATTAGACAAAAACTGCTAAACTTATCTGTAATTACCTTGTTATAATTGAAGTCGAGGTGAAAATTAGTGGGCAAAAAAATCGTAATGACTTCAGGTAAGGGCGGTGTAGGCAAAACGACAGTTACTGCGAATCTTGGTATCGCGCTCTCAATGCTTGCCAAAAAAGTGGCGCTTGTGGACGCTGACATAGGCTTAAATAACCTTGATGTAGTAATGCTGATTGAAAACAAAATTGTTTATGACATCGGGGACATCGCGGAGGGAAGATGCCGCACGAAACAAGCCCTTATTCAAGACGATTGTTTCCCTTCTCTTTTCACCCTGCCCTCCGCCAAAACTATGGATGCCTCACGCATACCGCCTCGCGTGTTTGTGTCCATCGCAAATGAACTTTCGGCGGACTTCGATTATGTACTCATTGATTGTCCTGCAGGCATTGACGAAGGGTTTCACCGCGCTGTAGTCGGCGCCGACGAGGCGCTTGTCGTGACAACGCCGCACATCTCCGCTGTTCGGGATGCCGACAAAGTCGTTTCTTTACTTTCAACTTATAATATGAAATCCATCGGACTGGTCGTCAACCGTCTGAAAGGCAATCTAGTCAGTGACGGCATTTCGCTTGATGCGCCGGACATCTCAAAACTGCTCCGTGTGCCGCTGAAAGGCGCAATTCCCGAAGATGAACGCATAAATATTTCTTCTCAAATCAATAAAATAAAGGACAAAAGCAGCGCACAACTGGCATATATGCTGTTGGCTTCATACGTCGACGGCAAGGATACAAAGGTTTTTGACTGCGCGTCGGACTATCGAGGTTTTTTCAAAAAATTCTTAAAAGTTTTCAGGTGATTTATGCAAAAAGACAACACAATTATACGATTGAAACGAGTGCTTCTAAGCGACAAAATCAATATGCCCAACGGACTTATGGCATTGTTGAAAAAAGATTTAATGCGGGTATTCGACAGTTATTTTGATATGAATGAAGACAACTTGCACATTGACATCGACAGCGGCGCCGACGGATATGACATCTCAATCAGAGGACAGTCTCAAAGAATAAAAAGCCCGAAGTTTTTGTTATAAGCCCAGCACCATTGAAAGCACAAACAGCGTCTGCGCTATATAATAGGCAGGCAGATAGATAAATGCCACTACGTTGCCCTTCAGCGAGTCTTTTTCGAACTTGCCATAGTTATAAAATCCAAGAAGTAAATCCGACAACATAAAGAGTATTGAACCGATAAATACAGCGGTTGACCTCGGACCGGGTATTTTTAATAAAAAATTCAAGGCGGAAACAAACATTGCTCCAATAATAAAGGAATAAATAAGTATCGGAGTTTTCGCCATAGTCGGAGAAATTGCGCCTGTTCTCATAAGCAAAAACACCAGCAACGGTATGACCAAAAGCAGTGGGGCAAGCCAAGGAATAAAGCCCCCTGCAAGCGCCAAAAACACTATAACATAAATTATGTGCCCCAAAAGAAAGAAAAGCATACCTGCAAGCAAAATCGGCTCGACATATTCGGTCTTTGCTATACCTCGCAAACTCAAGAAGAAATCTCCAAGCAAGCCGAAAAGCAGCGCAGCCAATATGCATATATGCAGACTATCAACATTGGGAAGCAACGCAATCGCAGCCAGTCCCATAGCCATAAAACCAAAACTTGACAGCGCTTTCAAAAGAAATTTTACACCTAAATAGCCTTTGTTTTGAAAAGACACTGTGGTTATTGATAGGGCTATCGTCAGCGCCATAAGCATATACACAAATAACATCTCTACCTCGTTAGTAAGCCTGCGTCAAGCACAAATTGACTGCCGGTAACATATCTCGCCTTGTCCGAACAAAGATAAAGCAAGGCATTCGAGACATCCTCGGGCTCTATCCACGGCACGGGGAGCAGATTGCCTGCCGATCGTTCGGCAATTTCTTGCGGAGTGGCGCCCTCCATTGCGGCAAGGCCGTCATTCATCGGAGTATTTACGCCTGTCGGGTGAATACTCAACACTCTTATATTATATGGCGCAAGCTCTATGGCAAGTGACTTCGTCAGTCCCACCATAGCCCATTTCGAGGCGGCATAGTGACAAAGCCTGTTCATTCCACGCAGTCCCGCAATAGAAGAATTGTTGACGATGACGCCTGATTTTTGTTGTTGCATATATTGCGCGGCATACTTGCAAAACAAAAAAGCGCCCTTGCAGTTTATGTCCATCATATCGTCCCATTCTTTTTCGGGAAGTTCGTGTACATATCCATAGGCGCATATGCCGGCATTATTAAAAAGGATGTCGATACTGCCAAAAGCCGCAAACGCCGCATCTACTGCCGCTTTTACTTGCGCCGCATTTCTGACATCGCCGAAGGTAAGCAATATTTTCCCGCCCAAGCTTTCGATTTCTGCGGCTAGCGTGTCCATATCGCTCTTGCAGGTGTCGTTATAGGCAGGGTAACATATCTTTTGTTCCAAATCAAAGGCGACGACATTTGCGCCCTCTTTTGCAAAAGCTATTGCCGCGGCTCTGCCCTGTCCTTTTGCCGCGCCGGTAATTATTATGGTCTTAGCTTTGAAATCATCCATAGCATCCTCTATTGTATTTTTATCTTTTTGTATAGCTTGTGAGATAGTCGTCGAGTTCGACCTCGAGCGCATTGTTTATTAAATTTGTCGCTATCATCATGCCGGCAAACGCCGTCAGTATGACAATCTGTTTATCGCTAAAATGTATTTTCATCTTTTCAAAAAGCGCATCGGCAATGACCGTAGGCTGATTTACACATGCCCTTCCATAGTCAACAAGCGTCTGAATTCTGTCATCGAGTATCAGCTTGTCGGGGTTTTTGCCGACGTCTTTCAGAAGTTTGCGGAAAAAAGTCGAGCATACCAAACAGTTGTTATGTGAGGATATGGCGTGACAAAAAACATTTACTCCTAAATCGCCGAGAAATTCCGCCGCCTTGTCGCGTAACGGATACCAGTCCATCAGCACTTTGAACGACAACACGTCATTCAAAAGCGTCTTTTTCATATTTGTGATTTTTCCGTGTTTTTTTATTTGGGTGGTGTATTCGGCTTTTGCCTCGGGCGACAGCTTATCGTACTCTACCATAGGTATACGAGTCATAAAACCTCCTCAAA
>CAYJBS010000099.1:0-4739 GCA_964368435.1 uncultured Christensenella sp.
GAACGCGCTTTCACTCGTACTATTTGGAAAGTTATGACTGAATGTATCGTTGTTTTCCCGGAGGGAATTGGCATTTTACCTTGGATGGTTTGCGGAAACGAAGAAATAGGTAGAGCAACTGCCGAAAAGTTAAAAGAATATCGGCTTTGCGTTTGGGCTACTCATGGAATATTTGGTTGCGGTAAAGATTTAGACGAAACTTTCGGTCTTATCGAAACTGTGGAAAAAGCCGCGATTGTTTATATGCAAACCATAGGAACTAAGATTATAAACACGATTACCGACGACGAACTAAAAGCTGTTGCAAAACGTTTTAATCTTACTCCAAAAGCTGAATTTTTAGATTAATTAAATACTAAATAATTCCTTACCTTAGATCTTTGCTCTTCAATATCAGGTTATTATCCGCGGGAGCGGTATCAATCAAGAGGTCTGCGGCTATTTCCGAGAAAAGAAAGTTCTTTATTATATCTCCGAGAAGCAACCGGTTGTTGTCGGTATCGATATATACGCTGAGGTCGTATTCAGGGAGCAAGCCGTTTGCGAGCATTGGCTTGAGCAGCCGTATGATCCCTGCGGGATTGGAGGAAGGATCTATTGTGAAAGGAAGTTTCCGCATTACTTTCAAAGAAGAGAGTATTCCAATCAATAATTTGTTTTCGACCAAAAGCAAGGCATCGTTTTTGTACAGCGTTTCCATCGAACCCGAAAGGTCTATTTCTTGGAGATTGGGTTGCAGAGCGGATAGTTTTTCGAATAATTGATAATCGGCTATCATATAGAGCGCCGAATAGATTGAATATTTCGCCAGCTTGAATTCGGCGCTGTCGGAAGAGGCTTTTTCGTCCCCGAAATAATTTGCTTTCAGAAGCCCCATAAAGACTTCCCACACCGTGTCATAACCCGACTGCGGAAGGGTCACTCCATATTGCTCGCAAATACTTTCTACGGAAAGTCCGGTTTGGTTTTCTTTATATAAAGGCAAATCAAAGAATTTCAGCAACATATTGTCCATTATGTCTTGAGCCAGCGTCTGCGCGTCCTCGTCGGTCTTGTCTATATCGAGATAGCTCATTATTTTCAAAATCAGATCGACATCGATTTTGTTCATCAGCTTGTTTCTCATGCTTTGGTTAACAAAGTCTTCGGCGAAGCCCCAAAAATCGGCTTTAATTAATGCCGCTTCCTGCTGCGGCACATATGCGGGTATATAGTCCTGCGATATGTAATTCAGATTCTGCGTGGTGAGTTTGTATTTATTTTTGTAAATATCAAAGCAGCGTACAGGCATGGGATAATTCGAAAGCGACGCAGTCTCGATATCATAAAGTGTTTTTCCGTCCTTTGTGTAAACCGTGGCGTCTTGGGAGTGAAGATGCCCCGAAAAAATAATCTTGAGTCCTGCCTCAAGCAGAGCCTCCGTCACTCTGATATTATCGTTTACTTTACTGTCGTCCGAACTCATTACGTTATCGACAAATCCTCCCAGATGGGGCAACAGCGGAAAATGTATCATTCCTACGGGGACTTTTTTGTCCTTCTTGGCTTGTGATATTTGCTCTACGCACCAATCGAGCAAATCCTGTGTCATATTCGGAGAATGTCTATCGGTAACAAAGCCCTCGTCGTTTTTTTCATAAAAAGAACAATCTATCGCAATAAGTCTATGTTTCTTGTCCAGGTCTGCGGTATAAGAAAGACTTCCGCTATGCCTTGAGATTGCTTCGCTGTATCCGAATTCTTTATATATCTCTGCGAATTCTTCTTCGTCCACATTTTCGGTCGGTTCTTCGGAGCCGCTCAAAAAGGTATGACTTCTGTTACTGATGTCATGGTTGCCGGGGATCACGAAAGCTTTTTTTCCGCTGTTTTCATATCTCCTCAGCTGTTCGCTCACCGCGAAATGGGAGGCTTTACCGCCGTCGTCGGTCAAATCTCCTGAAATGAGCAGTATGTCCGAACCGTTCTTTATTTGCTCGTCAATGGCGGTTTTGTAGATAGCCTCCGATAGATGCAGCATCTTTTGTCCCCTGCTCGAATATTCGGTGAAAGCTTCGGACAAAACGCCTATCTGTTCCTCCGCCATAACGTGAGTATCACTCATCACGGCAACAGACAGTCCGGGTTTTTGGTTTATGATTATGAACGTTACGATAGGAAACAACGCCGCGAGTAATAATACAATGGCGCTTGTCATAGCTATCAAGGCTTGTGCTTTCTTGCTGATTTTTATCATAATTTCTCCAGGGCAAATTTTTCTGCAATCTCATACAGGCGTACACGCTTGTTTAATATTATATCATAACCATGACGGAATTTATCAATAAAGTGACAATAAATATTCAGCCAAGGTCTTGGCATATTTCAATTTTGCTATTTTGACAGGCGTAGGACATACCGAATCTCCGGGAATTTCAAAATTGAAATAGCCTTTATAATTGATTTCCGATAAGCCTTTTATTACTTCTTCAAAATTTATTCTGTGGCAATGCTTATCCGGGCTGTCGTCCTTACCGAGAGAATACGGCAACAAATGCTGATCAAAAACTCCTTCATTATCGGTTATATGTAGCGCTTTGAGATGCGCTCCCGCATTTTTTATGAAATCATATTGACTCTCGCCGTTTTGAATATTCAAATGTCCGGTATCCAGACAGATGGCAAGATTGCTGCTTTTTACTTCGTTTATTATGTTAATTAATGATTGGCTGGTCGTTGCGGTTACGATTAGATTCTCGAGACAAATACTGCTCGGACCGTTTTCTATTTCCGCAAGCAACTGTTTTAATGCCGATACTCTCAACGGCATAAGCTCTTCATCGGTTTTGTTGTCTATATATCCGCAATGCAAAACCATATTTTTTATTCCGAGCGAGGAATACAGCTCTATCCACCTTTTCAATTCGTCCAGGACCGGTTGGTTGTCGGGTTGGCAAATATTGCAAAAAAGTTTCAGATGCCCTTGCAGAACGGTCATTCCTTCCCCGTCGATGAAGGTTTTGAACTCTTTCGCTGTCTTTTTGATATTGCCGCGCGCAAGGAGTAGGTCTCCGTCTTCGGTGGATAGTTCGGCAAAATCAAAACCGCAAGACTTTATTGCTTTTATTCTTTCTTCGGGTATGAACTCGTCAAAATAATTTGTCCAAATGCTAATAGGTAATTTCATATATTGCTCCTATGTTTTTGTTACCAACAATCTACAACTTTTGCCAACAGCTGTCAATAAAAATCCGGAAAAGTTTTTTTATTGACTTTAAATAAAAATTGTAGTATCATTATTGAGATACAAATTAATGCTTGACTTTATGAAGCAAAAATAATTAATGATAAGGCATTTCAAGGTGTTGTCTTTTGATATAATAAGAATGTTCTCAACAAAAAAAATGCGCCGCGCAGACCCAAATTTCATTGGAGGACCGTGATGAAACTAACAGAAAAATTTAAAACCCTTAAAAAACCTCATCGGATTGCCATAATTGTCATTTCCGCGATACTGATTTTATCAATTATCGGAGGCGCTATGTATTTACTTATTCCGATAAATATAAAAATTGATTGGGACACCATCACACCCATAGAACACAATGTTACCTTATTCAATAAAGGCGAATACAGAGATACTCAAGCCTTGGCGAAGGTCGATGAGGAGGGCAATATAACCGACGAACCCTTCAAAATCCTTTCATTCTCCGACACGCATTTCGATACCTACAGAAAAAAATCTGCTGTAACCATGGAAATGCTAATCAATAATATAAAGCGGGAAAAACCCGATATGGTAGTTTTTGCGGGAGACGTCATCACTTCTTCCAACAACCGCATCAGGGCAAACCAATTGTGCAAGGTCATGGAGAAATTCGGAATTTATTGGACTACGGTGCTAGGCAATCACGAAGGGGACAATTTCCGCAGTGTATCCAAAAAGAAAATGGTTGAATTGTTCGCATCATATCCGCATTGCCTCATCGAGGACGACATCAAGACCACTTCAACAGGTGAAACAGTCTGGGGCTACGGAAATCATTCGATAAACATATTGAAAGCCGACGGCGAGGTCAGACAGTCGCTTATTTTCGTTGACGGCGGAAACAGAGTCAGCAAAAGCGATGCAAAACGCCTGAACATAGATAAAGAAAGTTACGATTTTGTCAAGCCATCCCAAATACAGTGGTACGAAGAGACTATCGACGCGCTTAATCCCGAAACCAAATCAATGCTGTTTGTGCATATCCCCCTTCAGGAGTTCCAAACCGCATACGACAAAGCGCTTGCAGGCGATGCGGAAGCAGTTCTTGAATACGGAAGCGCATATGAGAAGACCGCTTCAAGTAAATATAACAGCGGTTTGTTCAACTCAATATTACAGAAAGCCAGCACTCAAGCGGTTGTATCCGGACACGACCACATGAACGACTTCAGAGTAAAATACAAAGGAATATACCTTATTTATAACCAATCATCCGGATACGGCAGCTATAATCTCATAACAAGAAAAATAGCAGACACCTTATTGCAAGGCTGCAGTATTTATACGCTTGCCATTGACGGCAGCATTGGGTTCGGTCAAATAAAAAATATCGAAATATACGATCATACGGAGATACTGAAATTATATAATTAAGTAGCGCACCGTCCATCAAGGTAAAAAAATATGAGCATAGGATACGCTTGTCTGGCTGTTGCCGTTCAGAACAGCGAAATGAAAAGCTGTACATTAAAAAACGCTTCCCCCGAGCGCT
>CAYJBS010000100.1:0-4722 GCA_964368435.1 uncultured Christensenella sp.
CTCTTGTTGCAGCCGTTGCTTGCCTTGTTATAAATACTGCCGGGGACACAAAAAACCTCTCTTCCTTGCGATACCGCGTGGTTAATTGTCGTCATGGTACCGCTTTTTTCTCCTGCCTCGGTGACAAGTACGCCTCTGCTCAGCCCGCTTATGATTCGGTTTCGGGCGGGAAAATTGTATTGCAGGGGTTGCGCGCCGATGTCGTATTCAGTTATGATGAGTCCTTTTTCGGCAATTTCGTTGTATAGCGCAAGGTTCTCCGGTGGATACACCCTCTCAATTCCGTTGCCAAGGACTGCTATGGTCTTTCCTCTGTTCTCAAGCGTCACACGGTGCGCAATGGTATCGACACCACTTGCCAAACCGCTGACTATTGTGAACCGTCGGGCTAGCGCGCTGACAAAATCCTCTGTCACTCGTAAGCCGTATTTTGTCGGCATCCTAGTACCGACGACAGCAAAGCAAGCGCTTCCAAGAAGTTCCATATTTCCTTTACAATACAACATTAACGGTCTATCGTCAAACTGTTTTAATAAAAAAGGATAGTCTTCGTCACAAATTGACATTATTTTTACTGCGTTTTGGTTAATTTTTTGTTCCTCAGTATCGAAATCAATCTTGTTGCGTGTTTCGGCAAGCTCCTCAAAAAGCTTTTGTCCCACTGCCGCCACCAACGGCGCCCTGACCTTATGGATATTGTCATAGATTTCGCCGACATTTTTTATCAGTTCAAGAATTCTCGACGATTTTGCTACACCGATACCCTCGGTTCTTCTCAACATAAACAACGCTTTGTGATAGTTTTGTAATTTCATAATGAGTACCCTATTTCTTTTTTGTCAACGGTTTTGAATTGAATTGCTTCGGCAATATGCGCCACCGAGATATTCTCCGCGCCCTCAAGGTCTGCTACGGTGCGCGCCGTCTTCAAAATCCTCGAAGTGGCTCTCGGCGACAGCTTTTGAAGATTAAAGGCATTTTCGAGCAGTGACTCGCTCTGCTCATCTATTTGACAATATTTTTTTATTTGGCGACTGTTCATTTGGGAGTTGGTGTAAATGCCTTCGTCTTTGAAACGCTCAAGCTGTATGCGGCGCGCCTTCTCGACTCGCTTGCGAACGCTTGCGCTGTCCTCTTCCTGTCTTGCGCCGCGAAGTTCTTTGAATTCGATACCGTCGACAACGACAAAAATATCTATTCTGTCCAGCATGGGACCGGAAAGTCTTGACATATAGTTCTTGACATCCTTCGGGGAACAGGTGCAAAGTTTTGTTCTGCTGCCCAAATAACCGCAGGGACATGGATTCATACTGGCTATCAGCATAAAATGAGCCGGATATTCGACACTTCTTGCCACTCTGGTGACGGTGATCGTGCCGTCTTCCAATGGTTGCCGCAATGTTTCGAGCGAATGTCTTGGGTATTCGGGCATTTCGTCAAGAAATAGCACTCCGTTATGCGCTAAACTGACTTCGCCCGGAGTACTCCTTGCGCCGCCGCCTGTCAAGCTATAAAGACTTGCCGTATGGTGCGGAGAGCGAAAAGGGCGAGCTGTCACAATGCCCTCTTCGGCATCAAGCAAGCCTGTCACTGAATGAATCTTGGTCACCTCGATTGCTTCTTGAAAGGTCATCGACGGCATAATCGTAGGCACGCATTTGGCTAGCATGGTTTTGCCCGTGCCGGGACTGCCGCACATCAGGATATTATGCGATCCGGAAACGGCTATTTCCAGCGCGCGTTTTGCCATAGCCTGTCCTTTTATGTCGGCTATGTCGATACCGTATTTGTCCATATTATTTGCGGCGCCGTATTCGATAAATTCCACAGGCTGTGCCGATGATATGCCTAAAAGGAAATTCGCCACAGCCGACAGCGTCTCTAACGCATAGACCTCAATGCCTTTTATGTGCGCCGCTTCGGCGGCATTGCCTTTCGGGATAATAAACTTCTTATGACCCGACTGCAAAGCAGAAATAATTATTGGCATGACGCCGTTTAGCCGCCGCAAAGTGCCGTCAAGAGACAATTCTCCGAGAAAAATATATTCTTGATAATCCTTCGCAGGCAGTTGTAAAGTGCTGATAAGAAAGCCTATGGCAATGGGCAAATCAAAGCCCGAACCGTTTTTCTTCGTATCAGCAGGAGCCAAATTGACGGTTATTTTGCGCGGTGGAAATTCGTAAGAGCTGTTCTTTATGGCGGCTCTGACTCTGTCGCGAGACTCTTTTATGCTGGAACCCGGCAATCCGACAATATCAAAAGAAGGTATACCCGATTGTGCGTATACCTCAATTTCAACGGGATAGCCGTTGATGCCCTCAAGGGCAAAACTTTTTAATGAAGATAACATGATTTTCCGCTCTCTTTTGGTTTTTTACCCGGTATATTTATTCAAAAATTATTCTTCAGGAGTATCCTTTGGGGTTTTTGGTTTGGGTCTTCTTATGTGCGGTTGTTTGTAACGAATAGTCAATAGCGCAATGAGTCCTGCCGTAAGAGCTACGACACCTGCAAGCGTACCGAAGAATGCTCCCCGGCTGATTATTTTGCCGAAGACTCTTATGCCGCTCGGTCGCTGAGCTATGTCTGTTTTTTGCGCGCCCTCGGTGACAAGCGCGTATCTGCCTGCTTTTTTGAAAGTAAACGATACCGTGTTGTTGATAACATCGATCGCCAGTTTTTCTTGTGTATCAAGATTTATGATGGCAAAAAGTCTTTCTTCATAACCTACATGCACCGGAATGGTCACCTTTGCGCCCTGCGTAAAGTCATATTCGACATCCATGCCGTTATATGCAAATTTCAACATAAAAGGATTGGCAAAAGCTGTGTCAAAACCGCTGGCATTTACGGCGCGGAACAGCAAGCTGTCCAGTTCGACACCTCGTTTGTCTATTTTGTCAATGACCAAACTGATCTCGTCGCCCTTTTTTAGGTTCGGAAAATCTGCGGGGTTTATTTCAAAATCAATACGCAAGTTCAGACCCGGCGGTATGCTCGATATGACATATTTGAATTGTGTGTCTCCCAGAATGGCTTTGTCAATGGCTTTTGTCAGCACGCCGAATTCAGACAAGGTCGTTTCCGATGACTCGAAATAGACATTGAGATCGCGATACATTTGCAAAATGTTTTGCCATGCGCCCTCATTGTAGTCGGTTTGCTTCAGCGAAAGAAACTTTGCGTTGTACTCCTCCGCCATATCTTCAAGATCGAGAACGCCGAAATGCGGCACGATTAGGTTCGAGGCATAAAAATTGCCGACTTTGTCGTATACATTTATTTGTAACAGCGCTTTGTCCAAATCATCAAAGGATGCGGAATATACATTGTGCATTCCGAGAATAAAGGTATGGTTCTCATTGCTGACTTGCACGCGGTCAATGCCGCTGTGACTGTCAACGCAAGTCATAGAAAGTGTATAAGGCTTCTCCTTCATCAAGTCAATATCCAACGCAATGTCGCTGACATCGGGTGGCATTCTGTCTATGTTGTCAACAAAATCGGAAATGACGGGAGAGGTGTTGCCTGCATTGTCTTGATAATATGCCGACAAAGTATGTGTTCTTTGTTCGGTAAGAGAAAAACCGCCTTCATAAACATAAAGCTCACCGTTCAAAGTGTAACGCATACTGCCCTGCTTTATGCCCGATTCGCCGTCTGTTCCGTAATTTATCGTGACAAAATAGTCCCTGGCATAACCGTTTGTTGTTTCGCCGACTGCTATGTTCGGCGTAAACACAAATTCGGGAGCCGAGGGCGGCGTCGAATCAAACTTGTTAAACAAATACTGCTTTGTAAAATAATTCCCTGCGTAATCGTAGACTATGATATGTACTGTCGAAGGTTTGTATACCGTAAAAGTGTCATTGAGAACGGGACTTTCTATTAAGCGTGAAACAATGCTTTCGCCGTCATCAATGGCTATCTCGGCATTTTTTACACCGGAATTTCCGTCGTCCGCGTTCAAAACAATCTGTACAAGAAAACCGTTTTGATGTCTTGTCCATTGGGTCATTTGCGAAACCGCCGCCTCTTGCGGAGGTGCATTGTCGCCACGCACCGTCACTTCGGCAAATATCGGTTGCAGCGTTCCAAAGCTGTCCGAGCCATAACATTTTATTATCAGTTCGCCGTTTATGGTGACTGCATATTGGGCTTTGCCATTCTGTGTTTCGGCAGGCGCAGAACGATAAATCTCTTCGCCGTTTTTTACGGTGATTACGACAAAATATTCCGAGCTGACATCAAATGTAAGCACAATACCTCGGGCGTAGACGGGGTTTTCGGTATCATAAGCTACTGAATTGCCGTCAAAGTCCAAACATTCGGCATGCGAAAAACTGACTACATCAAAGGCAAAAGCCGCCTCTTGTGTTTGTGAAAAGCCCGCGGCAAAAGCCGACACCAACAGCATCAAAAAAAGACATATAATGATTAGGCTTTTGTATCTCTTCATGGCTCTCCAAAATTCTAAATAATTATAACATACAAAAAGTGTGTTATCAACGACTTTTTTCTTTATTCTGAAGCGGACAGCCTGTCCACTTCAGATTTGAAGGGACACTTGCCGGCAAATACTCGCCGAGTTTCCCCTCTTTCAAGATTGCTCTTAAAATTCACCCTTTTTCGAGCTACTCGCTAAAAGGTGCGACGGCAAAAACACGATTTTTACCGCCGCTTATTGATAACGGCGATTGTTTTAATTATACACACAAT
>CAYJBS010000101.1:0-4611 GCA_964368435.1 uncultured Christensenella sp.
CGGCCTCTTGAACCCCATTCAAGCGCGCTACCAAGCTGCGCCATACCCAGATATCTGTGTTTGTTAAAAGCCTTTATATATTATATTATCGTTCGAGGCTTTTGTCAATTATTTTATGAGGATTTTGCCTTAGAACGATTTGTTCTTTTATTAGCAAAGCTTTGTTCGTCAGCAATATATCGTTGTGACGGTCTACAACAACAAACATATATATCGTCATCGCCACAAAAGGCAGCGGAACGAAGTATCCGACGTTGACCATTGAGTATCCTGCAAAACCAATTATGGCAAGCGCGGTGAAAAGATTGAACTTGCTGCGCACGAGAAACAGCGTCTTTGCGCGTACGAAGGTTTGGAAACCGTATGCAACCAGACCGACTGCGCCCAAACTACCGACAATTTGAAAAATCGTAGAGTGGTACCAATACATCGCCATCGGTTGCGGATGATAAAAGGCTCCGCCGTTGTAACCCAGTCCCGTTCCAAAAATCGGATAACGAAGGAAGTTCTCCCATGCCAGTTTGTATAGGTTTACGCGCGACTCATCTCCGCTGATGGCAACAAAATCTTTCAGACCGTCGACAAGCGGCGTCATCCACTTGACAAAACTAAAATAAAATATCGCTAACATTGCTACCAACGCAATCAAGAACAATAATCTTTTCTTTTTTGCCACAACAAAAGTCGCCCCCAACACAAACGGGAACATTATGCTGCCGAATATCATACCGCCTCGTGACAAAGAAAGCACCAACGCGACATATTCCGCCACCCCGATGACAAAGTATAACAAAGAGAAACGCTCTTTTGTTGCCAGATAGAATGCGAAAGGCATGGAAAGTAAAAGATTGTTCGAGAGGTTGTTGCCCCATTGCAAGCGCCCGACGAACATATAAAATCGGTTGTTGATTTCGTCCCCGTACCTAGCATAATTGTTGATAATCATAGCTATTCCCATGATACCCACACCAACCATCATTTTCGCAAAAAGTGTGGCAATATCCTTGTTTTTCCGTGAAATATCCGATTCCAAAAACATATAGACAGCCAACATGCCCACTCCCAGTCCAAGGGTATAGTAAAGCGACGGCATCGAGAAATAGTCGGCAATCTTTATGGAAAAAAGACCGCCCAGCGTCATGGCTATGGCGACGGCAAGCGTCGGCGCAAAAAGTCTGCCTATTTTGAATTTCGGCGGGAAAAGAATCAATCGGCATACAATTGCCGGCACAATGAATATCAGCACATAAAATATATTGGGAATAAAATATCCCACCTCGCCGTATCGGGCAAGCGGTGTCATGGATATTATGGCAAGGGACAAGAAACTCGGCAATAGATCTCTGCAAAGCGCCCAACTTAGCGCGCCAAAGAATGTCATGACATAAATTGCGTACAATTCAAGCTTGAAAACAAATCCCAATATACCTATCAAGGTAATAAGGGCTATATATATGTCCGACAAAAAGAACCTTTCCGCGGTTTTTGAAACGGCAAGAAATTTTTGGTTTTGACTTATGTCCATTAATTTTCTCCTATCATTGTTATCATAGCACCGTCAGCAATATAAAGTCAAAACTATTCATACATTGTCTGTTGCTTTCTTAGTCGAAATCTATACAAACTTATACAATATTCTCGATGCTACATTGATAGGTTTTGCGGCTATTTTGAATTTAATCATTTTTTCGCGAAATCTTGAGTATTTCGGCGCAACATTGTTGTAGCAAGTAATCGTCAAGCGTTGCTCGATATCGGCGCCGTCATACTTGCAGAATATTTCTTTGTTGCCGTCTTTTGGCAAATCAAAAAAGTTATCGCTGAAGGGTTGCGCCATGCCATCGATGTTCAGCATAACATTTTTTGCCAAGGTGTCGCTTGAAAGTGTCAGCTTGTAGCCCTCTTCAACTTTCTCGGCAAGGACGATTATTTCGGCTTTCCGCAACTTCAGTTGGCGTGTCTTTACAAAGAAATGTGTGTTGCTCGCTACGATCTCTCCATTATGATCGGCAAGTTCGGCAACAATGAAGCTGTCACTCTTCCTCTTGCGGAATAGTCCGGCGGGAATATCTGCCGACAGTTGCGCCTTTCCGCCGCTCACTGCGGTGATGTGCGACTGCCCCTCGGTTATTGTCTTGTTGTCAAAGCCTACAAGCCGCCATTTCAACCCGCCTTTAAAATCCCTGCCGGTTTCGTTGACAGCAAATACAGAAACATGGTTTTTTTCGTTGTCGAGAGATACGGCAAGAGGCGCAAAAAACCTTTTTGCATAATATTGTAACGCTTTCCATTCGCCTTGATAGTCTATGCTTGACCAACTAAGCACCGGCCAGCAGTCGTTTATTTGCCAATAAAGCGCGCCGTTGCATCTGCCGCCGTTTCGGCGCCAATGCTCCACTGCATGCCTTATGCTCTCGGCTTGAACTAACTGCGAGATATATATCAAATCAAAAAACTTTTCGGGTATGCAATAATTGTCGACCATATAGTACATAATTTTGCTGTTGCCGCTGCGGCATTTTTGGTGAGAAAGCATTGTTTCCGAAAACAGCGAAAAGTCTTTGGGTTCGGCAAAGGTCTTTATGGTGTCAAAAGACGGCATCGATTCGAAGCCGAATTCACTGCAAAATCTCGTGAACCTTTTTTTATAATAACCGAAGGGCATCAAGCCGTGCCATACATGCCAAAGATGAGTATCGCCTCGATCGTCGGAATTTATGTCCTTCAAAAAAGCTCCTCCAGACGGTGAGCTGTACCAATACGACGTTTGACTGTCGTTTTTTTCCACCCATTCGGGCAGTGTATGATAAAAGAACTTTTCCGTGCTGTTGACATACTTTTTGTTGGTTTTCCAGGAAAAAGTCATCGACTCTATCTCGTTGTTTCCGCACCAAAGCGCCAAACAAGCGCGGTGACGCAGACGCTTTATGTTGCTGATAACTTCCGTCTTTACATTTTCGACATAATCGTCATCAAAAAGCGGATATGGTTGGCAAGCGAAGGCAAAGTCCTGCCACACCAGTATGCCGTATTTGTCGCAGAGTTCATAGAACTTGTCGCTCTCATAATAGCCGCCGCCCCAAATTCTTATCATATTCATATTGGCATCGGCGCAACTTTTTATCAGATATTCGAGTTTTTCGTCGCTTATGCGCGTGACAAAGCTGTCCGAAGGAATCCAGTTGCCACCCTTGGCAAAAATCCGTACACCGTTGACAAAGAAAGCAAATTGAGCGCCGTATTCGTCGGGCTTTGTGTCGAGTGTAATCGTGCGCAGTCCTATGGAATATTCCTTGGTGTCAACAGCGCAGTCCAAATACAGTATCGACACTTCAACGGTATAAAGCCGTTGTGTCCTCTTGCTTTCAAAGCCGTTTGGAAACCACAGCTGAGGTTGGGCAATCTCTACTTCGGCGGCAGTGCGCAGTTCGTTTATGGGGATTTTTTCTTGATAAACGATGTTCATTTGCGGGTCGCTGACCTTTATAAGCAGTTTCAGCCCCTTATAGTTCAGACACTGAATATCGGTAAATACTTTTAGCATGACGCCGTCGCCATGCTGCTGAATTATTTCGACATCTTCTATGTATGCTTTTGAAAAACCCTCTATCGTTATGTTACCCGTTATTCCCGAAGGCGGCAATATCGGACCCCAATCCCAACCGAAGTGGTAGGCAGGCTTGCGCATATGCATAAAACCGCTTATGCCCATCAAGCTGAAGGGGAACTTCTCAACCTTCTGCCGCATATTTACAAAATTTATGGGGGAGCAGATATAAATCCTTATACTATTTTTTCCTTCAATCAGAAAACTTTTTATGTCAAAGCAATAATCGGCATGCGCATTCTCGGTGTGGGCAACAAATGCTTCGTTGATAAAAATATCCGCCAAGGTGTCTACACCGGATATCTTCAAGAAGACATAATCATTGCTTATCAATTCGGCATCGGCATGGAATTCACGGCTAAATTGCCAATCTCTCTCTCCTACCCATTTGGCATCTTTTTCGTTCGTGCCGAAAAAAACATCGGGCAAGGCGCCGCTTTCCATAAGAGCTTCATAATTCGTGCCGGGTAGGGTGGCGGCAATAGCCGTCTCCTCGCCTTTTCGGCTCATGCTCCATATTCCGTTTAAGTCCAACTTCATAATTCATTCCTCATAAATGTTTTATTAAGGATATTATAAATTAGTTTAAAAAAGAAAACAAGAGAGAGCTAAAAGTATTTGGTACTACTCAAACTTACTATGCTTTTGAATCGATTATGGATTTGTCATCCCACATCGTATTGTTGTCATCCCGAGCGTTAGGCGAAGGATCCCATCAAAATGGTTCTCGGGTCCGAATCCTATATGATTTTTTATACAACAAAAGGCACGATTTCCGTGCCTTTTGTTGTATGGAGCGGAAGACGGGATTCGACGGTCTTTTGCTTTTTAGCAAAACCCCGTTCTGCTTCGGGCATAGCCCTCGCACCGCTCAGGCGTACTTGCCACCGGCAAGTCCTTGTTTCCCTTCGCGCCCTCTCGGGTCCTCATCCTATAGAGTATATTGGTGTTGGAGCGGGAGACGGGATTCGACGGTCTTTTGCTTTTTAGCAAAACCCCGTTCT
>CAYJBS010000102.1:0-4600 GCA_964368435.1 uncultured Christensenella sp.
GCATATAAAAACACGGCGTAAGTACTGCCTTGACGCCGTGTGTCTATGGCGGAGAAGGTGGGATTCGAACCCACGTGACGTTTCCGTCGAACGCATTTCGAGTGCGCCTCGTTATGACCACTTCGGTACTTCTCCTCTGCCACAAGCAATAAATATAATACTATTTTTTTCACAGTTATGCAAACAGAATTGACAGCAGGTTGTAAAAATTTTTAGCTTATGGTATAATTTTTCTAAAATTCTCATCAGAGGTATTTATGAAAAACGGCAAAAAAGCCACAATAGGACAGCTTCTCTCCATCTTGCAGTGGGTAATACTGCTTGCCTGCGGTATTTTTATTCCCTTTTGGTGGGGTTGGATGTTTCCTCTCGCCATGTTTCTCATTCATTCCGCAGAAGCCCTCAAGTACGGCGTACCCAAAGGCAAGGCGAACGGCTACACCGCTTTGGAAAGTCTTTGCTTGACTTGGCTGTACGGTTTCACTTGGTGGAAATTTCTCGGAGGATCAAAAGACGCGCAAGAATAAAAATCCTTGCGGTATGAATGTCTTTTTTATTATCAATAATACTACCGCAAAGAATATAATGTCACTATACGAAAAAAAGGAAGTACTATGAAAAAAACAATTTCAGTAATCGGCGACGCTTTTATCGATGAAGGCGGAAGCAAATATAAAATAGCTTACGAAATAGGCAAGGCGCTCGTAGACAACGGTTACAGAGTGCAGAGCGGCGGCATGAAAGGTGTCATGGAAGCGGCGTTTCACGGCGCGCGCGACTCGAAGAACTATACCGAAGGCGACACAGTCGCCATTTCACCGGGCTTTGACAGAACATGCGCAAACGACTATGCAGATATTGTCATATCAACAGGTCTTGATATATTCCGCAATGTCATCGTAGCAAATGCCGACGCAGTCGTAGCCATAGGCGGAGGCGGCGGCACGCTGTCGGAGATTGCAAGCGCTTGGACACTAAAAAGGTTGATTATCGGTGTCACCGGCGTAGATGGCTGGGCGGCAGAGCTTGCCGGACGCAAAATTGACAGCCGAGCGCGTTATGAAAACATTCCCGACGATATGGTGTATCCCGCAAAAGACTCCGACGAAGTCATCGCTATACTAAAAAACAAACTCGATATGTATAATACATATCACAAAGGAATTCCTAAATGGCAAAAATAAAATATGAGCATATATTGTGGGATTGGAACGGTACGCTGCTTGACGATATAGACGCTTGCATTATTTCCATAAACAAATCCCTCTCCGAACATAACTTGCCACTAATGACAAAAAAGGCTTATTTCGAGAAATTCGATTTTCCCGTGAAGAATTATTACGCAAAAATTGGCTTTGATATCAGCGGCGGAAAATACGAAAAACTTGCAAAAGAATATATCGAGAAGTATGTCGCCGAAAGCAAGGTAAGCGCAAAACTTCATGACGGCGTAATAGAAATGTTACAATTCTTTTATGAGAACAACATTCCGCAATCGATTCTGTCGGCATCGGAATATGACATTCTTTTGGAAAGGCTCAAGCATTATGACATTTTGAAATATTTTGAGGGCATAAAAGCTCTCGACAACATCTATGCCCATGGAAAGCTGCATTTGGGGCGGGAGTGGGTAGAACAAAACCGCGGAAAGAAAATGCTTTTTATCGGCGACACCAAGCACGACTATGAAGTGGCGACAGACATGGGCGCTGATTGCATCTTGTTCAGCGGCGGACATTGCAAAAAACAACAACTTGAACAAATCGATTGTATCGTCGTCGACGATCTAAGAGAAATAAAGAGGTATGTATATGAATAAACCGAAAAAATACAAAATTCGCAACGCCGACAGGCAAGAAATAAAGGACAACGACTTGCGGCAGGCGGAAGAAGAGCGCAAAAACACCTTTAGACAAGATTACAAGGATTTTTACGACGACGTAAAGAACACCACAAAAACCGAAGACTGGTAAAAACTATTTGCCGAAATAAAAATACAGACGGCATTCCTTTGTGGAATTATAAAGTTTTCGGGTTTTATCTGCCCGCGCGCCGAAACTCGGTTCAAAATTCTTTGCCGAGGTCAGCGCCAAAAGAGTCCAATTGTCAAGATTTCTATAAACTTCACCCAGCGTTGCATAAAGAGTGGCAACGCTTTTTTCGTCCATAAGTCTTTCGCCGTATGGTGGATTGCAGACTAACGTACCGCCCGAAAACCTTGACGACAATTTTGCGACATCCTGCGTTTGAAAATGGATTTTGTCAGCCACTCCGGCTTTTTCGGCATGGTATGTCGCCAGCGCAATGGCGCGCTTGTCAATATCAAAACCGCTGATGCGTAAATCGGCAGAAATTATGCTGTCTTTCGCAAACTGCCGAGTTTCCGCCATTATCTTTTTGTCAAAAAAGCAATAATCCTCCAAAGCAAAACTCCTGTTTATGCCCGGCGCAATATTCAGCGCAATCATCGCCGCTTCGATGGGAAAGGTGCCCGAACCGCAGAAGGGGTCAATCAAAGGCCTGTCATATTGTCGGTTGGCAAGCATCAGAATAGCTGCCGCCAGAGTTTCACGTAGCGGCGCTTGCCCGGAAAGGTCGCGGTATCCGCGTTTATGCAAACCGCTGCCCGAAGTGTTCAGCGACAGCGTGACATTGTCCTCAAAGATATTGAAATCTATCAAATAACTTTCGCCGTCTTCCGGGAAAAAGCTCTTCTTTGTATGCGATTTCAGCCGTTCGATAATGGCTTTTTTTATGATCTTTTGGCATGCCGAGAGAGCAAAAAGGCGGCTTTTGGAACTTTTGCCGTTTATTATATACTTGCCGTTGAGAGCGAGAAAATCTTCCCAGTTGATATTCAGAGTATTATCGAAAAGCTCGTCAAAACTTGTTGCGCCGAACTTGCCCAGTTCCAACATGACCTTGTCGGCGGTACGCAAAAACATATTGCATCTTGCGGCATCATCAAGCGTGCCTTCAAAAGCTATTTTGCCGTTTATTGCGGCGGTGTCGCTGATGCCGAGACCTCTCAGTTCGTTTTTTGTTACTGCTTCTATCCCCGATGCCGAGGTGACGATAATATTGTGCTTCATTGCATACTCGGAGCGTTCAGCTCGGTGAACTTCTTTTTTATTGTGACAATACCCAAAGGCAGCGCCACGGCGACGGTGATTAATTCGGCTATGGCATAGCTCCACCAAACTCCGTTGACACCGATAGCCGATGAAAGCAGGTAGGCAAGGGGCATCAACAACAATAGTTGACGCATAAGCGACAATATCAAAGCGGTGACACCTTTGCCGAATGATTGCATCGTTATGACGATGATTATTGAGAAAGCTGCGAATACAAAATGCACGCTGATTATGCGCAGAGCAGGTATGCCCATTGCGATGACGGCGTCAGATGCCTTAAAAATCTTCAAGAGCAGTTCGGGAGCGACTTGAAAAATTATTAAACCCAATGTCATTATGACGGCGGACACAATCATCGAAAGTTGGAATGCTTTTGTAAAGCGTTTTTTGTCGTTTGCGCCGTAATTATAACTCAAAATCGGCAATGCGCCTTGTGTCAAGCCGAATACCGGCATGAAGACAAAAGATTGTATTTTTATATATATACCCATGACAACGATGGCGTTCTCAAAAGCTTTCAATATTACGTTGACGAACGATACCGTTACACTGCCCATGCCCTTCAAAACAATAGTCGGGATGCCGACACGCAAAATGCTGACGGATATATCTTTTCTCAGCCTAAAGCCTTTGTGAAAAAACGGCGACACCTCTTGTTTACCGAAAATAAATGCCGATGCTGACACAGCGCAGGCGCAGGCTTGTCCGATTATGGTGGCAATGGCGGCGCCCTTGACTCCAAGCGCAGGGAAGCCCAACAGTCCGAAAATCATAATTGGGTCAAGTATAATATTTGTGATAGCGCCGGTAAGCTGCGACAACATAGGAACCTTCATATTGCCTGTCGCTTGCAGTACTTTCGAGAACATTATTTCCACAAATGCAAAACCGCTTCCGACAAATATTATTGTGAGATAGTCGACGCCATAGGCTATTGTTTGGGGATCCTCGGAAAAAGAGGCGACAAAGGGTTTTGTGGCGAAGATACCGATAAACACAAAAAGCGCGGCGGTAATCAGCGTGAACAGCAAGCCTGTTTGGGAGGCGAGAGATGCATCTCCTCTTTTGCGTTCGCCGAGTTTTTTTGCGACGACGGCGTTGGCGCCGACACCCAGTCCCGTCGCAAAAGCGATAATCAATATTTGCATGGGGAAGACAATCGACAGCGCCTCAAAAGCTTTGGCATCGAAGCGCGCTACGAACATAGAGTCTACGATATTGTAAAAAGCTTGAACAAGCATCGAAATCATGGCAGGCAAGGACATACCAAAAAGTAATTTTGCTATCGGTGTGTACCTTAATTTGTCCGAACGTGTAAATTCGGTGGGGCTTGTCATCTTCTACTCCTTGACAAAAACGTTTTGACTTTTGTAATATTAGTATTAGAATTGTATTATTAAAATAATGAAAAGTCAAAAGAAAACACCTGAAACGGCGGATTATTTAATATTGCGTTAGTTTCGGAG
>CAYJBS010000103.1:0-4468 GCA_964368435.1 uncultured Christensenella sp.
CTATTTTCATAAACTTTATTATAACATAATACCTATTTTCATACAAGTTTATTTTATAATAATAAAAAATATGGCTAATTCTAAAAACTATTAATTTTTATGTTAAATCGGAAAGTTGCGACAAAAACCACTCTTCGTCACGTATTTCGATGCCTAGTTTTTTCGCTTTTTCGAGTTTGCCGCCGGCATCCTCTCCGGCAATGACGAGGTTTACACTTTTTGAGACGCTGTCACTGACTTCGCCGCCAAGTTTTTTTATCATTTCCGCCGCTTGCGAACGCTTATAGCTTGACAAACTGCCCGTCAAGACAACGTTTCTGCCGCTGAAAATTCCTTCAAAAAATTGTTCTTGTTTATGAAATCCGATACCTTTTGATAACAGTGAAGCGATAAGCTGACGGTTGTTGTCGTCTGCAAAATAATTTATTATGTTCTCCGCCATGATGTCGCCGAAATCGTCAATTTCGATTATTTGTTCTTTTGTCGCGGTCATAACGGCATCCAATGTTTTGAACTTGTTCTTTAGTTGAGCGGCGGCTTTTTTGCCGATGGTCGGAATGCCCAGCGCAAATAAAAACCTGTCAAGCGAAGTGTTTTTGGATTTTTCGAGGCTGTCCAGAAGGTTTTGCGCCTTCTTTTCTTTGAAGCCTTCCAGCGTAAGCAAACTGTCAAGTGTCAAGTCGTATAACTTGTCAAGGCTGTTGATTTCAAGGTCATTATAAAGCTGTTCTGCCGTCTTTTCGCTCAGTCCTTCGATATCCATACAAGCCTTGGATGCAAAATGGTCGAATGAGGATATTATTCTCGGAGCGCAATTTTCAGTGTTTGTGCAGTACAAGAAAGGACCCTCGCTTTTGACTTCACTGCCGCATGACGGACACACTGTCGGGCGTATGATTTCTCGGCTCTTCTCCGTATGCTCCGCCACTCCCATGATTTCCGGAATGACATCGTTGCTCCGTCTGATAAAGACTCTTGAGCCTGTCTTTATTTTCTTCTTTTGGATATCCAAAATGTTGTTTAGGGTAGCCCTTTTGACTGTTACGCCCATCAACTCGACAGGTTCGAGAATAGCCAGCGGATTGATTTTTCCGGTGCGAGATATCTGCCATTTGACTTCTTTCAGCAAAGTTGTCGCCTCTTGCGGAGCAAACTTATATGCCACTGCCCACCGTGGGAACTTTTCGGTAAAGCCCAGATTTTCTCGATATGAAAGTTCGTTGACCTTCAGCACTGCTCCGTCTATCAAAAAGTCCAAAGACTGTCTTTTTTCTTCGATTTTTTCAAGCCACGCGAAAACATCTTTTTGATTGAGCAACATAAAAAAGTCATCTACCTGAAAGCCGTTTTGTATCAAAAATTCTCTTATTTCTTCTTGTGATGCGAACTCCTTATCGGCATAGCCGACATTGTAAGCAAAAAAGTCCAGTTTCCTTTCTGCGGTAAGTTTCGGGTCAAGGTTGCGCACTGCGCCTGCGGCGGCGTTTCGGGCGTTCTTCAACGGCTCGGTTGCCGTCTTGTTGTATTCTTCAAAAACCGAAAGGCGCATTATTGTTTCGCCTTGAATTTCAATAAGTCCCTTGTACTGTATAGTCAAAGGAATGCTCTTTATGGTGCGTATTTGCGCCGTAACATTCTCGCCGACGGTGCCGTCGCCTCTTGTGGCGCCTATTGAGAGTTCTCCGTTTTCATAAGTCAACGACAGCGTCAAGCCGTCAAACTTGTTTTCTAGAGTCATTTGCGGCACAAACCCCAGAGTCTTTGCAACTCTTTGAAAATATGCATTCAAGCCCTCTTCGTCCTTGGCTTTGTCGAGGGAATATAATCTTTGGCGGTGAGCATATGGAGAGAATTTTTTGACAGGGGCGCCGCCTACTCTGTGGGTAGGTGAATCGGCAAGAATAACGCCGCTCGAGGCTTCCAAAGCCAAAAACTCGTCATACAGCTTGTCATACTCGGCATCGCTGACTGACGGATTGTCGTTTTCGTAATACTCTTTTGCGTAGCGGTTCAATAAATCCACAAGCTGACGCATTCTGTCCATACTTCCCCCTTTTTACAAAAGTTCAATCGGCGCGTTCGACAAGGCGAATTTCTTTATGCCTAAATCCTTGAAAGCTATTGTTGCCGTCTTTGCCATACCCTCGCCGACTACTACGATAATGGTGCCAATACCGTATTTTTTATGGGTTATTTTTGCTCCTGCAACAAAACCGTCGGTGTCTTTGTTGTAGACCTTGGGTTTTTCTTCACGAAGAACCGGCTTGACAGGTGGCAAAAACGAGGTCTTTTTTGGTGTAGTCGGATAGGAATTGTTATAACCTATATTGCCGTAGCCTGATTCCATACCTCTGCGGTTTTCGTTTATGAGTTTCTTTTGCTCGGCTTCCTCGCCCATAGCTTCATAAAGAAATCTCGAGGGAATGAAACCTTGCTCTTGATTATAGCGGAACCGTTTTTGCGCGCAACTGATGAAAAGGCGTTCCTTGGCTCTTGTGATGGCAACATACATTACTCGCCGTTCTTCCTCTATGCCGTTTTCTTCATTCATAGACATAGACGAAGGGAAAATGCCTTCTTCACAACCGGCAATAAAGACTACTCGGAACTCCAGTCCCTTGACAGAGTGCATAGTGCTGAGTACCAGTTTGTCGCCGTCGTCTTCTCCGTTGTCACTCTCCAGCGTCACCGTCTGCAAAAAATCTTCCATTGTAGCCTGCGGTTTTCTGTCGCTGAACTCTTTTATTGAGTTGACAAGTTCGACGGTATTTCTCCAACGTTCGGCATCCTCTTCTTTTTGGGTACTGTTATAAGAATTTTCCAATTCCAACTTTTCTATAAGGAATTTTATGAAATCGTATAAATCCAACGATTGTTTAGCGGATATCAAATCGCCCAATATCTCTCTGAAGCCTTCAAGTTTCTTTTTTATCGACTGAGGCAGGTCTACTGTGGCAAGGTCCATAATGCCGTCAAATAGGCTTATGCCTTTGTCAGCGCAATAGCTCTCGAAAGTAGCAATCGTGCTGTCGCCTATGCCTCTTTTCGGGAAGTTTATTATCCTCGTCAAGGCGTCGTTGTCGCGGTCGTTTGTCAACACCCGCAAATAGGCTAAAATATCCTGCACTTCTTTGCGGTCAAAGAACTTGAAGCCGCCGTACACCTTGTAGTGTATGCCGCTCTCCTTCAATTTCATTTCAAAGATACGGGTAAGCGAGTTTGTGCGTACCAATATTGCGAAGTCGCTGTTCTTGTGTCCGTTGTGATACTTCAGCGCAACGATATTCTCGATGACCCATTCCGCCTCTTGATGATCGTTGTAACCTATTTTGAAGGCGACATTGACACCCTTTTCGGAATTTGTGAAAAGCTGTTTGTCGTGGCGGCTCTTGTTGTGGCAGATGACATTGTTTGCCGCATCCAAAATACGTTGCGAAGAACGGTAGTTCTCAGTCAAATTGTAGACCTTGACATCGTTAAAAATCTTTTCGAAATTCAAAATGTTGGCTATGTCTGCTCCTCTCCAACCATAGATACTTTGGTCGTCGTCACCTACGGCAAAGATGTTTTTCCAATAACCCGAAATCAGCTTTACGATATCCAATTGTACGGCATTGGTATCCTGAAACTCGTCTATCAAGACATATTTGAAACGTCTTTGATATTTCTCTCGGACGTCGGGACAGCCCTTCAAAAGCTCAATAGTCTTGATCAATAGATCATCAAAATCCATGGCGTTGCTTTCTTTCAACAACTCTTCATAGCGTTCGTAACACTCCGCAATGGTCTTGGCATCTCGACTCTTCAGCCTTATGTAATCGAAATATTCGTCGGGACTCAGCCCGAGATTTTTTGCCGTACTGATATGATTTCGAATCTTCCCCAGTTCCTTTTTTTCGTCGATATGCTTCTCGCGAAGAACTTTTTTGATGGTTCTTTCGGCGCCCGATTCGTTGAAGATGCTGAAGTTTTGGTTGTATCCCAAGCACGATGCGTTTATGCGAAGTATCTTTGCGCAAAATGAATGGAAAGTCGATATCCAGATATCCCGACTGTCGCTCACCATATCGGCAAGCCTCTCTTTCATCTCATTTGTGGCTTTGTTTGTGAAAGTAATCGCCAATATGTTGTACGGGTCTACGCCCTTTTCGATAAGGTGCGCCACTCTGTGTGTAAGTACTCTGGTCTTGCCGCTGCCTGCTCCTGCGAACACCAAAACGGCGCCCTCTGTGTCGGTTACGGCGGCTTTTTGACAATCGTTTAGCATTGATAAATTCTGTAAATTCAATTGATTCTCCAAATCCAAGTTTGAAATCCAAGGGGCAATCCCCATCGGTTCCATTGCTTTATAATGATACTAAAAAATACGTCAAAAGTCAATTTATATCATAGCGATAGCATAGCGTTAGCTATGCGCGCGACGAGGGTCAGGATAATATGTCATTTCGACCGAAGTGGAGAAATCTCA
>CAYJBS010000104.1:0-4410 GCA_964368435.1 uncultured Christensenella sp.
GACATATATATCTTTGAATTTCTCTTTATATGTCTTTGCCATAAATCATTATGCGCTCCTCCTGTACGCTGAGGGTTCTTTTCACCGCCTCTACTATCACTTCATTAATAATTATATTCTTACCTTTTTCCGATATGACTGCGTTTTGTGCCGAAACAATGACGTTTGTTATCTCTGTTGCGGCAGCGTTATAAGAAAAATTTATGCTGACGCTACATCCGCTTATGCCTTTTTCTTCAATATAATTTTCAATTTGTCTTTCCTTGCCGTGATATTGCGCCGAATACAAGCGAAAAAGTAGATCGACATCTTGCGTCACCTCACCGTCTTGCTGAAAAACCTCGGAGATATTTATGTCCTTTTTTAGTACTCCCGGAAGCGGCGCAATGATTACGACGATAACAACTGCCGACATTATGCCTTTTATGTACTTCTTTGTTTCGCCTTCGGTTAGTAATAAATCAAAAATGACTGTCAGCACAACTACGCACACTATTGAAATTATCCAGCTTTTCATCAAATCACCCCGAAATTACAAGTAATGATGATGAGCATAACCATAATGAAGAACAAAAAAGCAAAGCCTGCGACAATGGCAACCAGCGTCACAAGATTTTTTGATGTGGTGTAAAGTAGATTCGAAATTCTTGTGTCGGAAACAGGTTCAATAATCGCCGAAGCTATACGCAAAGCAAAAATAAGCGCAATTATTTTGACAAGCGGCGCCAGCACGATGAAAAATAATATAATTATGCTGCATAGTCCCAAAGCGTTTTTGATAACTACACAACTTGCCAACACAAGGTCAAAGCCTTCCGACAAATAACCGCCAAGAATAGGAACATAGCTTGACAGGGCGAATTTCGCCGATTTTATTGTGACGGTGTCGAATGCCGTACCTGTGATGCCCTGCGCCGTAATGAAGGCGACAAAAAGACTGAAAATTATGCCCAGTGTCCATTCTGATATGGATTTTGTTGTTTTGTTGAGTTTTTCGAGTTTTATGCTGTCGCTCAAGTTTCCCACTATGCCAAAAACCACCGAAGCGATAAAAAGCGGCAATATAAAGACGTTTATAAGTTTTACCATAAGAGTAGTCATGACCGTCATAAGCGGCTGATAAACTGCGGCGCTGCCGACACCGCCAAGGGCCGAAGTCAAGGTCAGAAGCAGCGGAAAGGCAAACCCCATAAGCGTATCCATTGCGGAAATTGTGCGTTTCACCGAAATGACGATGTCGGCGATGGCATACCCCAGAATGGTGATAATTGCGCCATAACATACAATATAAATTATTTGATTAGTCGAGGCTTTGGCAAAGCCCGAACTGAGTCCCGAGAATATGCCGTAAAGTATGGCGATAATAATAATGATTATCATCATCGGCGCCATTTTCAGTACGCTGTTCAGCAGCATTTTTACCATACTGTTAAAAACAGTATTTATATCAAGTTTTGTTTTGCCGTCAATAATTCCCCTCATAATATCCTTTAAGCTGGCGCCTATGCTTTTCAGATATTCATCTTCCAATTGTTGAAAAAACATTTCGAACTCGTTGAGGTTCAATTCGTTTATGCGATTCTCAACCTCCTGCCCGATTTTTTTTGCCGCTTCTTCTTCCTCCTGCGTTTCAGCAAAAGTACTGCCGCCTTGCGGAATAAGGAGCATAATCAATATGAAAATTAAAATAATTTTTTTCATAGCAAACCGCCGATTATGTCGATAATGCCGGTTATTACAGGCATTGCCATAATAAAAATCGTCACCTTTCCGGCAAGTTGTATCTTTTTTGCTATGCTTGCGCAATCGTTGTCCTCACATACGCTTGCAGAATATTCTGTAATGTAACCTATGCCGATGATGCGAAGTATTGCATTGAAAACATCACGGGGCAAGCCGGACTTGTCCGCTATGCCGGAAAAGACATTTACTACTTCAAGAACTTTTTCAGAAATACCGATAAGAATAATAACGCCGGTTGCCAGCGCAATAAAAATTGAGTATTCCGGCTTTATGTGCTTAACGGTAACAACCATTATCGTACCAATAAAGCCTATGGCTATGTATTTAAAGATGTCCATATCGTCAATATAGTCTGAAAATTGCTCTTAATGTATCAAACAAGCCCCCTATCATTTCCACGACCATCATAAGCACAATGACCAGCCCTGCAAGCGTCACCAGCGTAGCGATTTCTTTCTTTTCACTTTTTTCGAGAATATTGTTTATTACTGCGGTAATAATGCCCACACCTGCGATTTTGAAAATAATGTCTATGCTCATGCCCACCTCTAAAGAATAATTATCATAATGCCGAGTCCAATCAGCGGCGCAAGTTTTTTTGCAAGTTTGCCTTTTGTGTTGCGCGCTTGTTCCAAGCTGTCGACATATGCGCATACCTTTGCCGTATACTGTTCGGCATAGGCTTTTTGACTGTTGATATCCAGTGTTGCTATGCCCTTTATAAAGTCGGTAATCAACTGCTTTTCGCTACTTGTTAAGCAAACTAACGGCAAGCCGTTTTGTGCGCACTCATGAGGATTTTTTATCACAATCAGCACCTCAGATAGCTTTGTTTGCCGCTCGGCATACTTCGCAAGCAAGCCGCATATATCGGTTTTCATAAAGCAGATTTCCGCCATAGCGAAACCGATAAAGTCTTGAAACTCGCGAAGTACGGCTATTTTTGATTTATAATAACCGTCAATGCCTATGCCTATATACGTGCAGGCGACAACAATTAGTATTCCTGCGACGAAATTCATTGCTTCCTCATAATTGATTTTATGCTTCCTACACGCGGTTTAGACGACAGCGCAATAAAATTGCAAAAATGCGAGGACAGTTCCGCATAATGTTTTTTTACGCTGTCTATGCTGTCTGCATGTATTGCGGCAAGAATTTTTATACCGCCTGCAACGATTTTATTTATGGCAAAAAAGTCATCGGCGCCGAATATTTCGTCACAAACAATAATTTCAGGCGAAAGCGCTCTTATTCCGCCCTCATAACAAAGACTTTTGGGCGCGCCCTGAATGACATCTATCATGCTGTTGGGCGGCAATTTTGCGCCGTTGCCATAGAATTCATAACGCTCGTCAAGCGCTAGCACATCATATGTTCGACTGAGTACTCGGGCAATATCTCTTATTAAGGTAGTTTTTCCGCAAGCAGGCGGAGAAATAACTAAAGTGTTTTGAAAGTCATCAAATACCCACTCAACCGCGCGACTGCACCCGATTATTTCGTGCGGAAAGCGTATGCAAAGCGAGGTGATATCCTTAAAAGCCGTCAATGTGTTATCCTTCTGTATTGCCTGTCCGCCGATACCAATTCTGACACCACCTTTGTAATATAAAAATCCTCTTTTGAATTCTTCTTCATAAGCATATGCCGAATAACCTGTTGCTCGCGCAACTATGCCATCGATTAGGCTTTTATCTGCGGTTATGCCACTGTCTATTTTTGTGAAATTGTTTTTTACTATGATATGCTGTCCTCTGCGGATGCGCAGTTCGGTAAGCTGTTCAAGCGGAACAGTGCATATTACTGTATCGAAAATGTCTTTGCCTAACAAGTATTCCATACATTAATATACTTTTATGTTATTTGCAATTATGCATTATAAATGGATGAGATGCCTCTATTCCGCTTCGCTCCAATCGGGATGACATTAATATTTGAATACAAAAATGGGCATAAAAAAAGGTTGCATTGTGATGCAACCGTTCAAATCTATGAAATAAAATAGGATATTATACTCTGGACATATAGCTTCCGTCTCTGGTGTCTACTCTTATGGTGTCGCCCTCATTGACAAAAAGCGGAACTTGAATGACATAGCCTGTTTCGAGAGTGGCTGACTTCGAACCGGGTTGAGCCGTTGCGCCGGCAATACCGGGATCAGCCTGAACAATAAGCAGTTCCACGAAGTTTTGCGGTTCTACCGAGAAGGCGCTGCCGTTGTAGAATGCAATGTCACAGACCATGTTCTCTTTTATGAATTGTAGCGCATCGGATACCAAATCCTTGCTTAAGGGTACCGTTTCGTAGGTATTCATATCCATAAAGTAATATAAATCACCGTCGTTGTAGCTGTATTCCATCTTCTTTCTTTCGATGTGAGCCGTCTCAAATTTTTCGTTGGGGTTGAAGGTTCTTTCGATGACGCTGCCCGTCATAACGTTTCTTATTTTTGTTCTGACAAAAGCCGCGCCCTTGCCCGGTTTGACGTGCTGAAAATCAATGATAATCTGCACTGAATTGTCCATAACAAAAGTAATTCCCTTCCTAAAGTCTCCTGCCTGTATAAAACCCATTTGTTCCTCCGATAATTAAAAAATACTACAATATTATCATGTGTTTTTGACTTTTTGTCAAGTTTTCTATACTACTTTTATGAAAAAATAC
>CAYJBS010000105.1:0-4375 GCA_964368435.1 uncultured Christensenella sp.
CATTTGTTCCGGTTAAACGCTATGGATTTGTAATGTTTTTGGGTAGGGCTCAGAGGGCAAAATCTCATATCAATTCATATGATTTGTTTGGCGAGATGGAAGAGACAAAAACAAGTGCCGATATATTGTCGGATGTGGGCTCTCGGGTTTACGAAAATTATGCGACAAAGCTAAAAGGCCTTTTGCAAGGCTATGGAAATGCAAACAGCATAAAACAACATTCCCGCAAAATCTGCATTGCCATTTTCGATGCGGCAACCACCGGCAGAATGGGACCCGTTTTTTATCAGGAGCTTGATGAAAATTCATATCTTGAAAGCATAATACAATGGCACAATGATACGTCTTACTTTTTGACTGCATTCAAAAAGACAAAGGATGAAAAGGGCAAAGAAAATATTAAGCCCATTCATTATATAGGTGCACCGTCTTATGAGGACATATTATTTGCGGTTTATGGGAAAACACGTTCAAAAAATGACAAATCCTATATTACAATTAAAAAGAAAATCTGCAAGCAGCTCTTAGAGTGTATGTTCGGTGATTTTGCTTTTCCGAGAAGTATGGTTGAAATGGCGGCAACCCGGTCGTCGCGTCCGATGTCATTTACTAATTCAAGCGGAAAATTCGATGAGCATGAATGGATGCGGTCAATTAATATTTCCTGTGCATTAGCGCGAAAATTTTATAAGCAACAAAAAAAGGAGGAAATTCAATTGGAACTTGAAGCAAGCAGAACCGACAGAGATTATTTGTTCGGCAGGCTGATATCGGTTGCGGACAAGCTCGAACGCACCGCGCTTTACAAAGCCGACAAGCAAGGCACAAGGGCAACAAATGCCATAAAACTAATGAGTGCGTTTCAGGTAAAGCCCCACTCCACCTGGGGGCTGTTGTATAATCAACTGATACCGTACAGAAATCAGCTTAACGGAGCGGATTACTATCAGTCTTTAATCGACAGCATTTTGACTTTATTCCAAAACCGCGACTACGAGGACAATTCACCCCTCTCCCCGCTGTATCTTCTCGGCTATTCGGCACAAAACAGAGCGTTTTATAAAAATGAAAAAAATGAAAAATCGGAGGGAATCAGCCATGACGACATTGCAGAATAAAATTGATTTTGCATTTATCTTCACCGTTAAAAACGCAAACCCAAACGGAGATCCTCTTGGCGGTAACAGACCGCGCACAACCAGCGACGGATTAGGCGAGGTGTCTGATGTTTGCCTAAAGCGCAAAATACGCAATCGGTTACAGGTGTTTGGAGATGAAGTTTTTGTTCAAACAGACGAAAACAATACCGACGGAAAAAGATCGCTTTCTGAAAGGTTCAATGATTATTTGGCAACGCTTAGTAAGGATGAGCAAAAATCAAAAGATATCGTTGCAAAAAAGGTTTGCGAAAGATGGCTTGATGTTCGTTCATTCGGACAAGTATTTGCGTTTAAAAAAAGCCAAAACAACACCGAGGTTTCTTTGGGCGTGCGTGGCCCGGTCACAATACAATCTGCATTCAGTACAGAGCCCGTTGTGATTGAATCTATTCAAATCACAAAATCTGTAAACAGTGAAACAACAGAAGACGGCAATAAATCTTCGGATACAATGGGAATGAAGCACCGTGTTAACAAAGCTGTTTATTTAACATACGGGAGCATCAGCCCTCAACTTGCCGAAAAAACCGGATTTTCAGATAACGACGCAATAGCAATTAAAAACGCACTTGTCACACTATTTGACGGGGATGAATCATCTGCCCGCCCGAGCGGTTCGATGCAGGTTAAAAAGCTTGTGTGGTTTGTGCATAACAGCAAATCGGGGCAATATTCCTCGGCAAAGGTTCATAGAAGCGTAACAGTTGACAAAGACGGAACTGTGAAGATAGAAAAGCTTGACGGACTTGAGCCTGAAATTTTAGAAGAATGATTTTCAAAGAAGAGGACTATTTATTGCTGTCGGGCATTCAGCATTTTGCTTTCTGTCCCCGGCAGTGGGCGCTTATTCATATAGAGGAGCAATGGAATGAAAACTATCTCACCGCCAGCGGAAGGGTAATTCATGAAAAAGCCCATAAAGGTGAAGCAAGCGAAAGGCGCGGAAATATAATAATCTTTCGTGCTCTGAAGGTGCGTTCGGCAGAGCTTGGGATATCCGGTGAATGCGATGTTGTTGAGTTTCACAAATCGGACAGGGGAATATCTCTTAATGATTATGAAGGATTATGGTTGCCGTATCCGGTGGAATATAAACGCGGCAAAACAAAAATTGATGATTGCGATAGGCTGCAACTCTGTGCTCAAGCTCTCTGTCTTGAGGAGATGCTATGCGTAAAAATCGAAAGCGGAGCATTATTCTACCGAGAACCGCGCAGAAGAGAGATTGTGGAATTCACACACGAGCTTCGGGCAAAGCTCACGAACACAACAGAAAAAATGCATGAGTTGTTTAAACGCAAATATACCCCAAAGGCACAAAAAACCAAACGTTGCCAGAGTTGCAGCCTGAAGGATTTATGCTTGCCCGGGCTCTGCGAAACTGACAAAGCCTCGGTAATAAAATATATGGAGGCGCATTTGGATGAAGAAGCTGTTAAACGTTTTGTTTGTGACACAGGCGGATGCAAAGGTTAACCTTGAATCCGAAAATGTATGCGTAAAAAGGGATAATGAATTGCTGCTTAGAGTGCCGTTGCTTAATTTGGAGCAAATTGTTTTGTTCAATTATTACGGTGCTACCCCACAGCTATTAGGGGAATGTGCGAAGCGAAAAGTTTCCGTAAGTTTCTTAAACGAATACGGTAAGTATCACGGAACTTTCCACGGAGAATCAAGCGGGAATGTGTTGCTAAGGCGGGAACAATACCGCATTGCCGATGATAATCGTGCGCTGGACTACGCAAAGCATTTCATATTCGGGAAGCTGCATAATCAAAAATGGGTTATTGAGCGGGGCATTAGGGATTATTCATTGAGAATTGACGCTGAACTTCTGAAAAAACAAAGCGGCTTTATAAGCGAGCAATTAAAGCAGATTCTAAACATAGAGACCGATGAAAAGCTTAGAGCCGCCGAGGGCAATGCGGCGCAATATTACTTTTCTGCATTTGACGAGTTGATATTACAAAACAAAGAATTGTTTACTTTCACAAATCGAAATCGCCGGCCACCGACAGACCCGGTTAATGCAATGCTGTCTTTTGCATATACGCTGCTTGCAAGCGAATGCCGCCACGCACTTGAGGTTGTGGGTTTAGATAGTTATGTGGGGTTTTTGCACAGGGATAGACCGGGCAGGGCTTCTCTTGCGCTCGATTTAATGGAAGAGCTGCGACCGCACTTTGCAGACAGGTTCGTGCTGTCATTAATAAATCGTAACGAATTGTCAGAAACAGATTTTGAATTTCAGGGCTCAGGAGCAGTATATTTGTCGGATCAGTCGCGCAAAAAATTCTTGATGTCATGGCAAAATCGAAAGAAAGAGGAAATCACGCATCCGTTTTTGAAAGAGAAAATTGAGTGGGGGTTAGTGCCGTATTGTCAGGCACTATTGCTGGCGCGGACTATACGAGGCGATTTGGACGGTTATCCGCCATTTTTATGGAAGTGAGGTAAGTGGTTATATGCTTGTGCTGCTAACTTATGATGTGTCGACCGAAACGGCGGCAGGAAGGAAACGTCTTAACCATATTGCGAAAAAATGTCTTTCATATGGTCAGCGCGTCCAAAACTCGGTTTTTGAATGCAATATTGATTGGAGCCAATATATAAAATTGCAAAATGAACTGAAAGCGATTATCAACGCAGAGGAAGACAGTCTGCGGTTCTATAATCTTGGCAACAACTATACAGAAAAGGTTATTCACATTGGTATAAAACCAAGCATCGATTTGGATAAAAATTTGATTGTATAGGAGTGCTTTGGTGCGAACCATAAGCAAACATTAAAGTCCTATAGGGTTCGCACCAAAAAATCAATATATTTTGCTTGAATATGACATTATCGGGCAACCGATAATCTGTCAAACACAAGATATAGGCTCACAAGTGTTTTTTTGAGCAAATCTTGCGGTCGCTCCCTGCATAGGGAGCGTGGATTGAAATTTATCGGTCATGGCTTATGCACAATTATCGGTGAAGTCGCTCCCTGCATAGGGAGCGTGGATTGAAATTACCGAGACGCAAACGGATATATTAATGTCGCAAGGTCGCTCCCTGCATAGGGAGCGTGGATTGAAATTTGATAGAAAGAGTAAAAGGTATTGTTGAAGGTGTCGCTCCCTGCATAGGGAGCGTGGATTGAAATCTCTTGCTTTTATAGGTATATTGCTATATAGTGGTCGCTCCCTGCATAGGGAGCGTGGATTGAAATC
>CAYJBS010000106.1:0-4362 GCA_964368435.1 uncultured Christensenella sp.
GAATGAATTTTTGAAATATAGTCATTAAAAAGTCTGCCTTCTACGATTATTTCGCCTTCTATAAGAATTTCGGCTTTTATTTTCTTTTCGATAAATATTTCTTGGTTGTATACTGAAAGAGTCAAGGTATCCGAAGAAGCTTTTATTTTTATTCCGTCCAACACGGGAATATTACTTTTTACTGCCAGCACTTTACTGACGACATTTGATGCTGCTGCAAGTTCTTGTCCATCGCAAATAAATTTCATTTTTTTCTCCTTTTTTATTCTTTTTTATGAAAGACTATTATGATTAGGTCTGTTGATATGTGGAAAACTCAAAAAAACGTAGAGTTTTTTGTGAAATAGAACCAAAATGCGGAAAACACGACATATATTGTGTGGATAAAATGTTGGTGTTTTGCCCTTTAGTTATTCACAATATCCACATTAAGAGACATTCAGCAAGCTACGGATGTCTTTTATTTGCAGAACCAGTTGTTTGTTGTCTTTCAGGCCATTCATTATTTTGTCACGAGCATATATGATAGTAGTATGGTCTCTGCCACCAAAAATCTGCCCGATGTTTACGAGCGGAATGCTCAGCAGATCACACACAAGATATATTGCCACCATACGGGCATCTGATATATCTTTTGTTTTCTTCTTTGAGATGATATCAATTTTGCCGATGCGGTAATAGGTGCAAACGGCATTTATGATATCGGAACTGTCTATTTCTTCTTTTTTTGCTGTTTCGTTGATGCGGAGAGCCTCTCTGGCTGTTTGCACGTCGGGAAAAGGCTTGTTGATAAGCTGCGAATATAGAATAACCTTCAACAACGCGCCCTCAAGTTCTCTTATGTTTGTGTCGATATTTTCGGCTAAATAATATACGACCTCATCACTGACAGCGACTTTTTCCATCAGCATCTTTTTGCGGATGATGGCGATACGCATATCAAGATTGGGCATGCCTATATCGGCAAGCAAACCCCCTTCAAAACGCGAACAAAGCCTGTCCTCTATCGTCTCTATTTCTTTTGGCGGTCTGTCGGAAGACAGGATGATTTGTTTTCCGCTTTGGTACAGCGTATTGAAAATATGGAAAATCGCATCCTGAAGCCCTATTTTTTTCTTCAAAAATTGCACGTCGTCAAACATAAGTACATCGACGGTTTTGTAGCGGTCGATAAAATTCCTGTATGCGTTTTTGTCCGAAGACGTCTTTTCTAAAGCGGCGAAATATTCGTTTGCCAGTGTTTCTGTGGGCATATAAACGATTTTCAATGAAGGGAAATGCTTCAAGATATAATTACCGATAGAGTGCAAAAGGTGAGTTTTGCCCAAACCGACGCCGCCGTAAATAAAGAGCGGATTCAGATTGAGATAACCGTCATTCGAGCCGGGTTTTTCTGCCACGCTTTTTGCGGCATAAAAAGCCAACTTATTGGATTCACCGACAACAAAGTTGTCAAAAGTATAACGCGCAATAAATGGAGATGGTGTTTTTTGTTTGGAAGAAGACGAGATGACAAGTTCATTTTCGTGTGTCAAGTCGCTTGTTTCTACAAAAAGAGGCAACTCCGCTTCGGTTATTACTTCGATATCCGACAAAGAAGGCTTGGTTTTCAGTAAAGATTTCTTAATTGTCGGGGCATAAGATTTGCGTACGGTATCTGCGGCATTCGAAGATGGCGCAAGCAATACGAGTACATTGTTCTTCAAGCAAATTGGTGACAGCTTTTCTATCCATATAGAATAAGCTACCGCGTTTATGGAGGGTTCTTTCAGTAGTTCAGACAGGGTATCCTGCCAAATTTCTTGTAAATCAATCATATTGAAAATTATAACATAGACAAAGGTTATTTTCAACACAAAAAGAAACAGCCAAAACAAAAAAAAGAAAAATTGCAGCCCAAAACGGAGGCAAAAACAAGCCTTGCGGAAAAAACTAGCTTTTTCAAACAAGAAAGACGATAAAAACAAAAAAAAAGCAGAAATGCATAAAACTGTTTGACAACGGCAAATGAATAATATATTATTAATAAGCTAAAAAGGATTTATTTGGTGAAATAGCCCCTTCATCAGCAAAAGCCTTTGAAAACAAACGGAGGTAAAACCATGAAAACATATATGGCAAAGCCTGAAGACGTCAAAAGAGTTTGGTATGTGGTAGACGCGTCGGGGATGGCCCTCGGCAGAATAGCATCTCAGGTAGCAAGTATTTTGAGAGGCAAAAACAAGCCCACCTTTACACCGAACGTTGATACAGGCGATTACGTCATCGTAATAAATTGCGACAACATCATCTTGACCGGCAAAAAAGCCGAACAAAAATTCTATCGTTATCACACCGGCTATGTCGGCGGACTGAAAGAAGTCAGATACGACAAATTAATGGCAAACAAATCTGATTTTGTGCTGTTCCACGCTGTGAAAGGCATGCTGCCGAAGAACACTATCGGCAGAGAAATGATAAAGAAGTTGCACCCTTACAAGGGTGAAGAACACAACCAGCAGGCACAAATGCCGATTGAACTCAAATTGAAATAAGAGGTGAAAAAATGACAGCAAAAAAAGTATTAAAGAAAAAGATTCAATTTTGGGGAACCGGACGCAGAAAGAAAGCCATCGCCAGAGTGCGCATTATTCCCGGCGGAGAGGGATCAATCACCATCAATAAAAGAAATATTGATGAATACTTTCCCCTCGAAACCCTGAAATATATCGTGCGTCAGCCCCTTGTTTTGACAAACAACACCGACAAATACGATGTAGCCGTAAACGTTATCGGAGGCGGCACAACGGGACAGGCAGGCGCCATAAGACACGGCATAGCAAGAGCTCTTTGCGAAGCTGACGCCAACCTAAGACCGGTCATCAAAAAAGCGGGATTCCTCACAAGAGACCCGAGAATGAAGGAAAGAAAGAAGTACGGCTTGCACAAAGCGCGTAAAGCACCTCAGTTCAGCAAGAGATAATCTTTCCGACAAAACCCAAACAAAAAATTTACACAAAAGCCTCCTTTTTGGGAGGCTTTTTGCTTTAGAAACGGCATTTACATTTGAGTTGAAATGAAGTATACTGTTCAAAAAGAAGAAGAAAAGAGGACTCCATGAAAAGTTTTATAAAATTGGCAATAAGATTTGCGC
Source organism: uncultured Christensenella sp. (assembly GCA_964368435.1). GTDB lineage: Bacteria > Bacillota > Clostridia > Christensenellales > DTU072 > DTU072. The sequence continues at coordinate 3,134 of CAYJBS010000106.1, forward strand.
TGTTTGCCGTGGTAGTGGGCATCATCGTCGTGTCATCCCTCTCGACATACGAGGGACGAAAGAAACTTTATGTGTACACCGACAAGGCTTGGGACGGCATTCCCGTCTATCAAGTTTTGGAGAAAGACAGTCCATATAATATAGTGTTGGATCAGCATTCGCACTCCATTCATTCCGACGGAGTTTTGACCGTAAGACAAAATGTGCTTTGGCATATTGCCATGGGTTATAACGCAATGTTCGTAACAGATCACAACACCATGGAAAACAAAGAAGACGTAGCGGCGTTGCAAGAAGAATTTAAGGACAAAATCTTGATTATGCAGGGCATGGAATGGTCGACAGGCAGAATACATCTGAATTTTTTGGGCATCGAAGACTGGGATTTTGAAGCTTTTCCCATCAAAAAGGAAACTACCGATGCCGACATAAAAGCCGCAATCGACGAAGCGCATAGGCGTGGTGGGCTGGTGACGCTCAACCATTTTCTATGGTCGACAAACAAAGACCGCCCGACAAGACAACAGTTTCTTGACTGGGGAATAGATTATATAGAGGTCGTAAACAGTGACTGCTACAAAACGGAATTTTATGACGCAGAGAGCGTGGCTTTTTGTCTGGAAAACGGCATTGGGCAAATAACCGGCACGGACATGCATATGCCCAACTACATAAACGCCAATAACAGCATCCACGGGTGGACGCTTATCGCGGCGGATACCTTCACCAAAGAAAGCGTTATGCAACAACTGCGTGAAAAAAACACAAAAATAATATATTCAAAAGAAGGTACGCCGCTTTTGGGAGAGTTTCCCACCGTAAAAGGCTATAATGTGGTGCGGCCTTTTCTCAAAATAGGGCAATACCTAAAAGAAATTTATATCGGGCAAGGCAATGTGAGTTATGCCGCGATAGCACTTGTGTCGCTGTACTGTATTTTGTTGTTTATTGCAGGCGAAGGATGCAGACTGCTTTATTTGTTATTGACAAAAAAATTACGGAGCAAATAAAGACAGCAATGTATAAAAGATTGTCGAAAGACAACAATACAGTAGTCAAATGTCGAAATGACAGCAAAGAAGTAGTATCTCTATAAACTTTTAATAAAAAAAAGGCAATAATTTGTTGACAATATTTTGAGTTTGAGATATGCTATATAGGCTAACGCGAAAAGCGGTAGCAAGTGCACCTTAACAATAGAACAGATAAGAAAAAGTAGAAATAAACGA
>CAYJBS010000107.1:0-4330 GCA_964368435.1 uncultured Christensenella sp.
TTTCTATCGGTCTCATTCCGCAATTTGCCCATTTGCGTGTGTTGTTGTGCAAATCCATCAACATCTTGCTAAAAACTTGCGCGGATTTCACGTCCTTAAACTCAAAGTTATACTTGTTTAAGACATCAAACACTTCTTGATTTCGTTTTTCGGCTTTTATTGCAAAGACAATATCAGACATCAGTTGGTCAATTGATAATATGCTTACTTTGTTGTCCAGCAAGAAGGTTTTTAGGCGATCGGTGTATTCCGTCTTTTCGTAATATGTTGGGCTGATGTGCGCTTCAATTTCTTCTTTGGTCGGGTTATAGTACTTCTTGCTTTGCTGATAAGATATGATGAGGTTAATCTCCTCATCGCTTATTTTGGTATTTACAATAAAGTTTTCATAAATGAAATATCCTTGATAATAGAACTTATTGTTTAGCTTATTGGAGTATTTCATAAGTTCTGCTTTCAGCAGCTTATTTTCGTTGTATCTGTTGAACACAAGCAAAAATTGCTTAGGGGTAACGACGCCGTAAAGCGAGGTTAATGCAACAAGATAATTATGCACCTGTTGCTGTCTTTCTGTTAGCTTTGTGCTGTCGCCCATGTTAATTCCTTTTGCTTTGTCTCGTCTTTTTTCTTTCTTAAGCGTCTGTCCGCCGATTTATATGCACGCTCCACCACCCTCATTGCTCGGCGAATCTCCGCCCACGATTTTTTGTCTTAGGCAGATTTGTATAAAAGTTTATTGAGTATTCTTTCTCGCTTTTCTTCATGTAAAATCTTATTTCAGTTAATAATTTCCATTCTATATGAGCTACTTATCCTCTGTCCAAAAGTCGGCGAGACTTTTTGCTTGCTCTAAGACGGTTTGGATTGCTTTTTCTTTCTTGTCGGGCGGGTAGCCGTATTTTGTTAAGATTCGGCGGACATAGACCATAATTTGCGCCCGCGCCGATTCTTTTATCGTCCAGTCTATCGTTGCGCTGCTTCTTATCTTTCCTGCAAGCTCACGGGCAATCGTGCGGAGTATGTCGTCACCCAAAATCTTGACTGCGCTGTCGTTAGTTTCGAGCGCGTCATAAAAAGCAAGCTCATCGTTTGATAGCCCCATTTTATCGCCGCGTTCTTTTGCCTCACGGATTTTTTTGGCAACTTCCAAAAGTTCTGCGATGATTTCCGCTGTCGTCAACAAGTTGTTTTGATACTTCTTGACGGCGTTATCAAGCATTTCCATCAGAGTTTTTGCCTGTGTCATATTGTGCTTGTTTGTTATGCGGATTTCGTCGGCAAGTATCTTTTTGAGTAGCTCTATCGCTACATTCTTATATTTCATGCCTGCAATCTCTGACAAAAACTCCTCGCTTAATACAGAAATCTCAGGCTTAGCAAGTCCCGCCGCATCAAAAATGTCTATTACCTCATCGCTTTTTATTGAAGAGTCGATGATATTGCGTATCACCGATTCATAGTCGCTGCCATCGCTTGCGCCTCGCTCAAACTTTGTAAGCCTTGCTTTGACAGCTTGGAAAAAGGCTATTTCCTCCGCGCTAGTCAATGCGATTGGGTCGGGTACGGCAAGCGCGTAAGCCTGCCCCAAAAGCCCTACCTCTCGCAAATATCTTTCCTTGACATTAGCGCTCTTTAAGATAAAATCTTCGGTCTGCAGAATAATAGAGAGCTTCTCTCTTATATCTGCATCGAAGAATTCTTTATATTTATGCCCATTAAGGATATCTCTTACAACGCCGAGTTTCTCTACCATAACATGTACAGCTTTGTCCTGCATATCCGCAGGAACACCTTTTCCGCCGCTTTCTGCGTAAAACTGCAACGCTTTTTTGAGGTTTGTTGCTATACCGATATAGTCGACAATCAAGCCTCCCGGCTTGTCCTTAAAAACCCGATTAACTCGCGCTATAGCCTGCATAAGGTTATGCTCCTTCATAGGCTTGTCAACATACATTGTATTTAGACAAGGCGCGTCAAACCCTGTAAGCCACATATCCCTTACGATAACAATCTTTAACGAGTCGCTCTCATCCTTAATCCTCTCTGCTAATGCTTTGCGCTCTCCCTTCGTTGTATGATGCTTCGCAATCTCCGCCCCGTCAGCGCTCGTGGAAGTCATTACGACTTTTATCGTTCCTTTGTCCAGGTCGTCAGAATGCCAGCTTGGTCGAAGCGCGACAATCTCTTTATATAAAAGCGCGGCAATGCGACGGCTCATACAAACAATCATAGCTTTTCCGTTGAACACCTCTTGCCGTTTCTCATAATGCGTGACAATATCTTTGGCAAGCGCCTTCATTCGCTCGATGTTGCCAACAATCGCCTCCAGCTTCGCCCACTTGATTTTTGCCTTTTGCGCCTCGCTCTGCTCGCCGTCGTCCTCGATAATCCCTTTGTCGAACTCATTGATAAGCAGCTTGCCTTCCTCGGTAAGGTTGACTTTCGCAAGCCGTGACTCATAATAAATCTTAACTGTTATTTTGTCGCTTTCAGCGCTTGCAATGTCGTATATATCCACATATTCGCCAAAAACTGCCGAAGTGTTGGCATCCTTCTTTTCAATCGGCGTACCGGTAAACCCAATAAAAGTTGCATGCGGCAGCGCGTCACGGACATATTGGGCAAAGCCATAAACCGTCCGCTTGCCGATGACTTCTTTGTTTTCGTCCTTGACATCCTGTAGTCTTGCCTTAAAACCGTATTGTGTACGGTGCGCCTCGTCTGCTATGACGATAATATTTTCACGCTCAGACAACCGCTCAAAGGTCGCCGTTGCTCCTTCTTTATCGGGCGAGAACTTTTGTATGGTTGAGAACACGACGCCGCCGCTGGCTACCTTGAGAAGCTTTTTAAGGGCGTAAGGGCTTTCTCCCTCCGTGCTGTCTGCCTGAACAGGTATTTGTCTAAGTAGTCCGCTGTTTCCTGCAAATGTATCGAACAGCTGATCGTCAAGGTCGTTTCGGTCGGTTATCACAAGTATGGTAGGATTATTTAGCGCCTGTATAATCTTACCCGCATAGAACACCATCGAAAGCGATTTGCCACTTCCTTGGGTATGCCAAACCACGCCGCCTTTTTTGTTTCCGCCGCTTGCCGCCTCCACAGTAGAGGTTACCGCTTTGTTGACGGCATAATACTGGTGATAAGCCGCAATCTTCTTTACGGTTTCCACTCTTACTATTTTGGTTACCTTATCTTCGACTTTGGTCTTTTCAAAGGTGATAAAATTGCGTATATAATCAAGCAAGGTATTAGGGCTCAGCAGACCGTGAATAATCGTTGTCAGCTCATCCTCAAACTTCCCCGCCTCCGTCAAGCCATCCTTTGTTTTCCAAGTAGAATACCGAGAAAAACCTGCTGTAAGCGAACCTGCTTTTGCTTCCAAGCCGTCGGATATTATATTAATTTCGTTATAGGTAAACAGCGAAGGGATAGTTGCCTTGTAGGTTCCTATCTGGTCATACGCCTTTCTTACCGTTGCGTTCTCATCGGCAGGGTTCTTTAACTCGAACAGTACCAAAGGCATTCCGTTAACAAAAATTAAGATGTCCGGTCTTTTGTTTTTGTGGTTTTCTATAATGGTAAATTGGTTGACGCAAAGGAAGTCATTGTCTTTCACTTTCTCTGGGTCGAACTCTATAAGCCTTGCATAATCATTTTTTATCTCGCCGTTCTTTCTGTATTCTACGGGGACGCCGTCAATAAGCAGTTTATGGAAGACTTCGTTGTCAAAAACGGTATTGCCAGTGCCAATATTCCTTACAACCTTTACCGCCTCCGCTACCGCGCCTTCAGGCAAATTGGGGTTAAGCCTTCTTACCGCCGCCGCAAGCCTTTTGAAAAGCAGCACCTCAGAAAAGTCGCCCCTCTCAGGTGTCGCCCCGTCGGGCGCAAGGTCTGGACCCTCCGCATATTGATAGCCCAATAAGCCTAGCTCCTCAATCGCCATTTTTTCTATTTCGGACTCGTAGATGCTTGGTTTGCTCATAGTTCCCCCATCATTATACCGTCACACGCACTTCGCCGCTAATTAGTTTGGGCAATAGCGTATCGCGAAGTTTTTTGAGTGTGTTTAATTGTTTTGCATTGCCATGTATCTTTTCAAACAACGGCGCAACAATATCGTTGAATTTTTTAAGCAAATTATTGGGTGGAATAGCAAGTGTTATTTCACCAAACAATGTTGTGTTTATGTTTAATGTCATTGTTCCACCACTACCCAATGCTTGCAACTCTTCATAATAACTTTTTAAAAAAAGAAATAGAAAATACCTAGTTGCATTTTCAAATGGAATAATAGTATTGATTTGCTGATTTGTCTGACTTGGGT
>CAYJBS010000108.1:0-4305 GCA_964368435.1 uncultured Christensenella sp.
ACGACATAGCCCTTTGTACGACATGGTGCAATAAAATTTAATGTCATCCCGACTGCGATGAAGGCATCTCATTCATTTTACTTAATAAATATAGAGCATTCTTTCTGTTCAAGCCTTTTCCGTATGTTTTCCTTTTGATTTGCTAATGTTCTGGGACAAAATAACGAATATATGGATTGAAATTCCTTCTCCCCGCTTTGCTTCGGTCGAAATAAAATTATTTTGATTTTATTACGCATTAAAAGCTAGATATTCCCTTGCAATACAGCTAAGGAAAACAACGCCGGGAATACAAAGATATCTCATCCCCCTAATCGCATGTTTGAGACACCAGACCTCACTGTGTTTGGCTCGACAGTCGTCACAAGCTTTATTTGCGAATTTGCCACAATGCATAAAGGTTGATGTTCACGACATAGCCCTTTGTACGACATGGTGCAATAAAATTTAATGTCATCCCGACTGTAATGGAGGGATCTCATCCGATTTATGAAGTAATCACCAACTCACATTCTTAGTAAATGATAGCATTCTTTGATTTGACTTAATGCTTGTTCGCCGAGAATTACATAAGGATTGAGATTTCTCATCTCTCGTTGCACGGTCGCTTCGCTTCCTATCGATGCCCTCGCGGTTGTCTGAAGACAGCCCGCTCATGCGCTTTGGCTGCGACCAGTGACACTGCGCTGTTCGCTTAACGCGTCGCTCCGCTTTGGTCGAAATGAAATAAATTTGAATTGCGATTATTCCTTTGGGATGAACGCATTCCATTAAGCATGCTTTTATCATAGACAACAAAGCCTAATATCATCCCTTTCATGCCGACATTGTTATCAAAAAAAGTTATCCACTACCCTTATTTTTTATTGGATAACATAAAGTATAGAACAAACTAAACACATTTCAACATGAATTTACAATCTTTCCGACAAAATCAGCCAATATTTGTCAAAATACTCTCTTGACCATTTATAGTAATTATTTATTCTATGGACAATTAGAATAAATTTTGATATTATAATGATATGAAAAATACCAGCTACTTTGAAGAAAGGAATATAAAAAATACCAAAAAAATACGTGAAAAGCTTGCTATTCTGCCCTATTTTTGTAGAGAATTTCTTGTCGGCATCGAAATGGTGACTTCTCCTCTTACACGCCTTGGCTATGTAAACGATTTGAAAATATTTTTTGATTATCTTATCAAAAATGTCCCATATTTTCGCCGTAAAGAAATGGAAGAAATTGAACTTTCAGATCTCGAAAAAGTAACAATAACCGATCTCGAGATGTATATGAGCTATTTGACGCATTACGAACTCGACGGCGCCACCTACACCAATAAAGAACGCGGAAAAGCGCGAAAAATAAGCGCTGTCCGTACTATGTTCAACTTTTTTTACCGCAAAGACAAACTGTCGGAGAATGTAGCCTCAAAGATTTCAATGCCAAAACAGCACGAAAAAGAGATAGTCAGGTTGACCGCCGAGGAAGTGACAAGTCTTGTCGAATTCCTTGAAGAAAAGCCCGATATGAACTCTTCGCACCAAACAAATTACATAAATAACAACACCAAACAACGCGATTTAGCCATTATTACGCTGCTGCTTGGCACAGGAATCCGCGTAAGTGAATGTGTAGGTCTTGATATGGACGACATCGACTTCGAATCAAACGCATTTGTCGTAACCAGAAAAGGCGGAAACCGCACCACCCTTTATTTTTCTGACGAAATAAAAGAAGTGCTGGAAAACTATGTAGAATATCGCAAAACTCTAAAAAACACCAGCCCTGCGTTGTTTTTATCTCTACAGAAAAACAGGTTGGGTGTTCGCTCTGTCGAATATATCGTAAAAAAATATGCAAAAATCATTAGTCCGTTAAAAAAAATATCACCGCATAAACTACGCAGCACCTACGGAACAAACCTCTATCGCGCCACGAAGGATATATATGTCGTAGCCGAAGTTCTTGGACATAAAGATATCAATACAACAAAAAAACATTATGCCGCCATCAGCGAAGACATAAAGAAAGAAGCGTCGACAAAAGTTAAATTAAAATAATATTTTGTGGAGAAAAGCATGAGTTTGACTATGGAGCGTAATCTGCTCAATGTATACGATTTTATTATCTATTTCCGCGGCAACATGGGATATCCCCCTTCAATTCGAGAAATTATGACTGCATTAGAAATAAAATCGACCTCAAGCGTGCATTGCTATCTAAAAAAACTTGACGAAAAAGGATACATTCACATCACCACAAAAAACAAAAGCCGCGCTATAGAGTTGCCTTCCGCACCTCGCAAGTGCTTATCTCTTGCCCTGCCGGAAATAAGCAATGATGCGGGCGGAAACATTGGCAATGATATAATGGAGTTCAGAACATTAAATTCAAAACTTCTCAATCAACTAAAAGATCTCTTCGTAATCAAAATGCCCAACGACACTCTTGAAGACATATATATTCGGAAGAATGACTTTCTAATTGTCAAAAAAACGCGAAATGTTCGCAATCAAGATTTGCTATTATATAAGGATAGCAGCGGTTGTTTCTTTCGAAGAATTGCCGAAAACAAGCATTATGTAGCATATATTGAACCCAACGATAATATAGATGAACACTCTTGCGGCGTAATTGGCGCCGTCGTATGCCTGATTCGTCATGAATGTTTTGAATAGATTGTTCTAATTTACTACATAATTTGGAACAATTATTCATATATCGCCATAATTCGCAACAATCTTTATTGACTTTTTTCATATAAAAACTTATAATTTATATATACAAATACCTTTCGGAGATTATTTTATTATGGAATCTTCTGTAAATACAGAATTATTGCGTAGTCGCGTTGATACGTTTATACTAAATTCCCTAAACGAGCAAGACGGATACGGCTATGACATTCTGAATTACATATACACAAAGACGCAAGGACACTACGAAATGAAACAGTCCTCGATTTATAGCGTACTAAAAAGACTGGAAAAACAAGGTTACATAAAATCATATCTCGGAGATGAATCAAAAGGCGGACAGCGCAGATATTATTCGCTGACAGATGAAGGCAGAGCCTTTCTCGATGCCGAACAACAACAATGGGCATATACTCGTACGCTGCTTGACAATCTGGTTACGCAAAAAGATTTTGATTTAGAAAAGGACACTCCCCCTTTCAAAGCATCGGATTTGCGTCCGTTGACAAAACGTAGCCGTAGTGATGAAACGCAAGCAGATGATGCCCCAAAACAAGAGACACCAGAAATAGCACAAAAAAATGAGAACGCTGCAACGGTAAACAATACGGTTGATTCCCCAAAAATTGCGCAATCCTTGGTCGAACCGCAGACAGTGCCGACGCCTGCGCCTGTATTTCCACAGGAAAGCAATAAGGAACAACTTGGTTTGGTCAACCCTTCTCCGTTGGCGGCATCCCTTGAGCAACCTCAAAGTTCCTTTCAATATAGCGGACTTCAGCAACAGGCAAGAGAACGCTTGTTTTCTCCGCAAGAATTCACGCCCGTCGTTAATAATGAAGTTCAACCTGCCTCCGCAGAAAAAACTATACCTGACTACAAAGAACAACGCGCAGAAAACGACGACAGAACGGCTTATCGCACTCTTTTCAACGAACTTTATGACAAAAAACCCGAAGATATCAAACCTGCGCCGACACCTTCTGTTGATGAAGAACTAAGCTGTCATCACATAAACGATCTAAAAAACGTCCTAAAGAATGAGGGATATACCCTAAAAACCTACAAAAAGGACGAAATGCTCTGCGACTATAGCCGCAACAGAATGTATTATTCCAACAGGCTGTTTCGTGACTGCACGCTGCTGACCTTCCTTTTCTATACGCTAGCCGTATTGATTATTTATCGTTTCAGAGTAGAATTCGGATATTCCGGTCTTTCACTCCTTGTTGTGGGACTTTGCGGATTGGCTATACCCTTACTGGGCATTATAAGATATCTGATTGAGCCGAAAAAGCGCGTAAAAGCCGCCTTCAATTTCAAAATTATATTTTCATATAGCATAATGGCATTTCTGCTGGTATTTGTGCTTAATCTCATTATTAGCCTTGTCACTCCCTCAATCGGGCTGACATTGCGTGATTTGAAACTTTATCCGCCGGCAATTTTGGCATTGATGTTGCCATTTTCTGTCGTGTTTTATCAAATTCTTTTCAAATCGGGATTTTATAATATAAAAATTTAGTTTAAAAAAGGATGAAATCCCTCCATATAAATAAAGCGGATGAGATCCCTCCACGTTGGTCGGGATGACATTTATAAA
>CAYJBS010000109.1:0-4206 GCA_964368435.1 uncultured Christensenella sp.
TCAAGAATGAAGTCCCTGTAATGAGCAAGCCCTTCAATAGTTTTACGCTCTATCGCAAGATAATCATCTAATGGCATAGCAAGATATCTGTCTACTGTCCGCTTGTCGACCCTAACTTTCTTTGAGATTTGAAGTCTGTTAAAGCCTTGTTTATTCATTTCATGAATATCGTCATATTTCTTTCTTCCTATCAATTTTATTACCTCCTTTTATATTTTAATTAGATATTTAATAACAGAGCCTTTTGGCTCACATACAATCAAGCTACACACATAACGCACCAACTCCTTTACATTAAAATAGCGATAGATTACTCTACCGCTATGTAATACAATATCTTAAATAAAAATATTAAACCCTCACAACCCATTAACTGTTTCTAAATCAAGACGATTTTTGCGTTCTTTCCAATCGGGCATATCACTTATATATCCTCAAACACACGGGGCTATAGTATTTTGATTATATCTTCATATAAAGTTATGTATATTTGTTTTGACTACGCCTAATATTAAACACTCTTTTACTATTATGTCTTCGTAGTCTTTATTGGCAGCTCTTAAGACAACATGATCGTCCTGAGGAAGAAATATCTTAGCCGTCGCCTCATCTTCAATTAAGGCTATGACTATTTGTCCTGGGTCAGCCGTGTTTTGCTTTTTTACTATTATTATTGTTTTTTATTTATTTTAGTTTGAAATCATAGTGACTGCCTTGGTATGCATCTTTGAAGTCTAACTCTAATTCGAGTTTCCCAATGTTGGATGCTTCTATTATTGCATCTATTATGTGTGGGCAATTCATTAAACTATTAATATTCACATATGCCACTCCCTTATATACATTAACGCGTCCTCTTGGGTAATAGGTATAATCCAATTGCCCATAATTGTTGGCATACTCTGGGCGTATGGACATGAGTCCGGCAACGGATTTTCTGGATTTTGCTACAGCATTACTTTGAAAAAGCTCTCCTACTTGGTAGAACAGCATAACCGCCACGCCCTCGGCGTATTGAGCAATAAAAAAAGTGCCGATTGTCGCCACGCTCATGAGAAAATTCTCATCAAAGACCTTGCCTTTTATGACATTCTTGACTGCTTTCAATAATATGTCCCAGCCGACTGTCAGGTATGCCAGCGCAAATAGTACAATGCGTACCCACTCTTTTTGTGTGTTTATTAGTACCGCCGTCAAAAGCAACACAAGGCCTACGGCTATTTGTATCTTTGGTTTTTTCATAAAATCTCCTATGCCTTTCTGATATTTATGTGCGGCTCGTGCTTTTTGACGATTTTCTCAATTTGCGGCATTATGTCGGGCATCTCCGCTTCTTTGGTTTCGACAAAGAGTTTTGTTGTCAAAAAATTCAGTTGCGCCGAACTGATGCCATTTAGTTTGTTTATGGCCCTTTCTATCTTAGAGGCGCAGTTTGCGCATTCCAAACCTTCAAGTATATATGTATATCTCATGTCAATCTCCTTTATTCGTTTATGTGGTCCAGTCCTTGCTCCAGCATAAGTTTTACATGGCTGTCGCTGAGGGAATAATAAATTACTTTGCCATCGCGTCGGTTTTTTACTAGGTTTGCTTGTTTCAGCACACGCAACTGATGCGAAATAGCCGACTGCGTCATTTTTAGCGCCACAGAAATGTCGCATACGCACATTTCGGCATTTTCCAGCGCCCAAAGTATTTTTATTCGGGTTGAGTCGCCGAAGACTTTGAACAAATCCGCCAAATCATAAAATGTCTCCTCGTCGGGCATCTTTTCTTTTATGTAGCTGACTACCGATGCGTGAATGCACTCATTGTCGCATATTTCGATGTCTTTTAGTTTCATACTGCCTCCTTGCTACCCTTGCCTGAACAATTGAACAACCGTTCATATGTATATATTATTACTATGCAAAAGACTTGTCAAATGTTTTGACAATTTTTTTGTTTTTCAAATGAAAATTTGATGGAAATAAGATATCGCGCCTGCCCGATATCGGCGCAAGATACTTTAGCAATAAATATGAAAGGGACTGTTCAAGTCGAACAGTCCCTTGACAAGCTCATGTTGCAGGCGTGCTGCTATTTATGCAAAGCTTGCATAAATAGTTGTGGTTTGGGTGGGGTAATCAGTCGGGTTGTAGGGAGTTGTCAGCGCCGCATCGGCATACCATCCGGCAAATGACTTTCCTTCGGGCGCTATAATATATTGTTCCTGTATGTCCGCCAGAGCTTCTGAAACGGGGGTCAGTATTGCTCTCCACCAGTTTATGCAGAGTGCGTGTTTGTCAAAGTCATGCCTTTCATCGAATGTTCCTTCGCCGGCATTAAGTACATAATAATACATCGTCGCTATTTTTGGATAAACCGTGATATTGCTTGTGGGGTATGCCTTTAGCGGCTGTGTCAGCGCTTTGTCGGTGTACCAGCCGGTAAAGGTTCCTTCGGCTGCATTGTGTCCGCCGGTGTACCCATCTGTGTCGAGCGCTTCAAGCAATTCGGCTAAGCCAAAACTCTCACTTGCTGATAGCGGAATATTTATGTAATAGTCTAGTTCAATAGTCAATGTGGCGTCTTCAAAATTTATGTCGACGCAAATGGCGGAGTCAAATTTTGCATAATATGTGGTATTGGCTGCGGGGAAAGATGTCTCTGTCACCGGATTGGTGAAAGAACTGTCTTTGTACCAACCGGCAAAAATACCGCCGCGCTTGCTGGGGACCAGTGAATTCAGATTCGTTGCCCTGCCTTGCGCGCCTATCAGCTTGGGAATATTGTAAGCGACATCGGCTTGTAGCGTTATGGTGATAAGTTTGCTCCATTTTGCATATACCTTGGTGTTTGCGCTTATTAGGTCTGAACTGCCGTTGGCCGGGTTTTGGAATGCCGCATCGGTATACCATCCATCAAAATCATAACCTTTCTTGTACGGCATAATATCGCTGACATTTGCTATGTATACGCAGTTTGAGAGCTGTTTTTGCGCGTTTGCTGACAGTGAACCGCCGTTGAGTTCTGTTTGCAGCGCGGGAACCTGCCATTTTGCATATACACTATACTCGTTGTAATCATAAGCTACTTGGTATTCACCTTCAATAGGGAAGAGTAAGTCCGCGTCATAATACCAGCCCAAAAAGCCTTCGTCCTCCGGCGTTGCAAGCGTGATTTTTGCGCCTTTTGTTTGGTTGAGTCTTGAGGGCAGCGTTGAGTTCTCCATATTTATATTTACTGTGCCGGAGGCAGTGCGATTCTCTCCTTTGTCGGCAGGCATAGTCAACGTGCGGTCATACTCAAAAATAACTGTGTTGTTTTCAACTTTGAAATCTCTCAAATTGTCGGGGGTATACCCTTCAAGCTCATTGCTCCAGAAGGTTCCCATATCTTGCACTTTATTGTCGATAACGGTGTAATACAGATTTGCGGAAATAGCCGTCACACCTTGAACTATTTGTAAAGAATAATCAATATAAGCCGAATGCGGGGAGGCTGCATCTTCTTCTTTTTCACCGTGGCCTGTGACGATGATTTTCCCGAAATTGCCGCCATATTCTTTTTGCGTTTCAATCATTTGAACAAAGTAGTCGCTGGAAACCAGATTGGTTTGTTCTTTCAGTATCCGCCTTTCTTTCTCAAGTTTTTGCCACGCTTCCCATTTTGTAATGCGAATATATTCCCTTTTTGTTTCGTCGTTCTGCTGATATATCCTCACCTTGTAGAATTCGTCGCCCGAACCGCCGTAATATGTTTCGGACCCGTCATCATGTTTGTAGTACAGCACCATACTATTTTCGCCTATGTCATAGCCTGTCTCTTCAAACCCCTCTTTCCAGTAAACTCTGTTTCCGAATTCAACTTTTGATAAAATGTCTTCGGCAAGTTCGCGCGTCATTTCGAAATAGCTGTCGTAGCCATCATCGTCGGGCTTATTACATGAGGCAAGCGCAAGGCTGAATACCATAGCTAAAATTATGGCAAAAATCGCTAACAAAACTCTTTTTTTATTCATGTTCCCTCCTAAAAACAATACTACCCTTTGGGCATTGTTTCCTAAAGGGTAGTATACAATGGATTGCTAGATTTTGTCAAGAAAAGTTATTTGGACTGCGCCTTTGACTTTTTCTTGTCGCCGATAGAAAGCAGAGCATTGAGGAATATTGGATCTATACTAATCCAGTAGACAACAAATAAGATAAAGTTTACAATTAAAAT
>CAYJBS010000110.1:0-4204 GCA_964368435.1 uncultured Christensenella sp.
TTTTATAATAGTATCTTTGAGGTATTTCACCATATCGGGGTTGGTCAAGTCCATCATACCTGCCGCAAAAGTCGTGCTGGTGATATGATAAACGCCACCCTCTGCATTCTTGATAAGAAATCCCTTTTCTTTGCACTCGTTGTACATTTTGCCGTTTACAATCAAATAGGGATTGATGTATGCCAAAAACCGCACACCCTTGCTTTTCAACTCGGCAATTTCCTTTTTTAATTCCGGATAAGTCATCTCGTCAACTTCCCAGTTCCAATAAACCTGACTGCCTGCCGCCGTGACTTTCTTTCCGGACCAGTCTTGACACCAAACGCCTACTACCTTGGCGCCTTGTTCAAGCATATTGTATGCCTTCTTTTTTACCCTATCGATACCGCCTTGCACGCCGAGTATCATGCCCTCGTATGCCCAATCGGGCAAAAAAGGCTTGCTCGGAATGTCAACGGCAAGTTTTCGAGAAATGTCCTTGAAACTGTCCTCTGCAATAAAACAAAAACCCTTGGGCGTCTCCCAATAGGTAAATACCGTTTTGTCCTTGTTTGTGAAATTCTGCTCGCCATAACCATCTGTATCAAAACGCAAAGCGTATTTGTCGCTTGAAACAAAGGTCGACATCGGACTGTAGCTGTTTATTTCGCTATGGTTTCTCACGCGGTATTTTTTAAATTTTCTTAAAATGGTTTTTTCGACTATGGGCATAACCTTGATATGTTCCGACACGAAATTTATGACTTTTTCGCCCTTAAAATTCAATTTTCTGTACTGCTCGCCTCCGCCGAAAAACATTTCGTCCTCATGGCTGTCAAAACAAAAGGAGATATTTTTTATTTCTCCGCGAGTATTGATTTTTGCATACAAAATGCCGTTTTTTTCTGAGAATGTCAGTTTAACCGCCGTGTTATCTCGGAACAATTCAAGGCTGTCGCCGTCTATTTTATAATCGTTCAGGGCAGTTGTTTTTGTTTTCTCTTTTTTTACCGAGAAACTGCCATGGCTGCTTTTGTACCGTATGCCACCGCTGCCGACTGAGATAAAAGGTGAATTTGCACTATGAGAAAACACCTTCTTTCCCTTAAATTCCAGCATTACCTCACGGCTATTTTCGATAAGTTTGAACATTACGCCTCCTTATTCCGCAGTTTTCTTTTTTGTATCATTATGATGCCGGCTCCCCCGACTATCACAAGCGCCATACCCACGATTTTTGTCGCTGTCAGCGTCTCACCGAAAGCAAGCACTCCTGCAATACAGCTGACTATCGGCACAAAAAGCAGCAGAATCTTTACCAGCCAGACGGGATATTTCTCAAGGTTGCGATAATAAAAAATATATATCAGGCTTTGCGCCAAGCCCCCGACTGCCACAAGAACAAAGAACTTGCCGTCTGCATCGACACCTGCGAGATTGCGCATATCTCCTACTATCAAAGCTGCAATGACGAAAAATATCAGTACAATCAAGTTGTTATAATACGCTATTGTTATACTTTTTATTTTATAATCCCTTTGCGCCTTTTTTATGACGAAAGCGTTTATGGTGACAGCTAGCGCGCTTAGCACGAAAAACAGGTCATATGCATTGAAGTTCATATGTGAGAAATTCGCAAGCACAAGCACGACGCCTGCAAGCATCACAACGCTGCAAAGCCAATCGCCCTTCGACAATCTTTCTTTCATAATTACGGCGCTTATTAGATTCGCCATAAGTATATCCAACTTCAACAGCACAGTGCCTGTGGCAACACTGCTTTTTTGAAAGCCGATATTTGCAAAAGCGTCGAGCAAAAAACCAAGTATTCCTATTGTCAGCAGTATCTTCCAACTGTTTTTTATGTTAAAAAGGTTGCGGAACTCTTTTTTTGCCAATACATATACCGTCAATAAAACTAATGCCGCCAACCGCAGCAGCATGCCTGCAACAAAGGGCGAAGCTGTGTAGCCTACCGCCCATTTGGACACGATATAATATCCCGCCCAAGCGGCTATCATTCCCACCACGGGGAATATGTCGGTCTTTTTCATTCTTTCTACAACGCTTGAATGCCATTCAAGCGGGCAAATATCAGCATAGCTTGAGTATAGTCCCCGTACACCATAGAAACATGGTGCGCCACTCCGGAATAAATGACCTTATCAAGCACTTCTTTCATAGGTTTATCGAACTTTACTTTGGCGTATGTACCTGTCAGCAGTTTTTCCATAGGCACAGCCTCGCCTTTTTCTTGAAAAAGTCTGTAATGTCCGTTTATGCTGTCAAGCCGCGCCATATTTATGTCGCCGCTCTTCATCACAAAACCTGCCGTCACGCCCCTTCCGCCTGCAAAATATGTGTCAAGCGTAGCCGTACACTTGCCGTCGCAGAGGTTTGTCGGAGCCACACCGCAGTGCCACATAAGAGCGCAGTCCTCTTGCAGATTTACTTGCGAAAGGTCTGCCATGAACGGTGTTTCGGCGCCTGCCGCCCGATGGCAAAGCATGGTCAGAGCGCAGTCGATGTCACCTTCGCATGCAAGTATAATATCTTGACTTTGGAGCAGACTCATAGCCGCGCAAGGCGCCACGCCGAAGCCTGCCGCAAATTCAGGCCAACACCTGATAGCCAGCGCAGTCAAACCGTTGTTGTGCACAAATGCCTTGAGTTTTGCTGCCAAATCCGCCACCAAACCTGCTTGCTTTGGTGTTATGCCCGAGGTGTCAAACTTACTTTTTATCATTTCGGCAAAGCCGTTTTTGTCATTTTCGTTAATTGGGCAGTTCCAAACTTGTTCAAGTTCATAGTGGTCTATGAGCACACCGAACTTTTTGTAAAGCGACAATTCGTCAATGTCGAGATTAAAAAAACCATGTGCGCGGTAACCGAGGATGCCAACCTTGGCATTTTTCAGCGCCACAGTCATTCTGACAGCGTCCAGCCAGTTTTCGTCGATGCGCTCGCCTATCGTGTAGGTGAAATCGTTTATGCCGCTCTTGACGAGATTTGAGGCGTTGAGGTTTACTCCGCAAACGGAGTTCAATCTTATCTTGCCGCCGTTGTATGGCAGTTCGGGCAGTCCCCAAAGCAACAAGGGCTTGTCCATCCTCTTTTTGATTTCGAGCGCCAAATGTCCCAGATGAAAGGTGCCGCTTATTATGGCAATACCGTCTACCTTGTTTTCATAAAGCTCTGCCGCCGCTTTCTCTGCGTCTGGCACTTCCATAACAAGTTGTTTGACGGCGCATACGGTGACATTTTCAAGCGCGCTTAAATCCTTGAGTATTCCGCAATAAAGTTCCGCCGCCGCGGCATAGTCAAAAGTGTTTCTTGCCAAACACACCACTCCCAGCTTAATATTGCCTTTCATTTTGTCTCCTTTCTTAGAAAAAGTCCTTTTCTATCTGTGCATAGTCTTTTTGGTCCTGCTCGTCGTACTCTTCACCATTGTTTCTTTTTTCTATCAAATATCTGACTTTTTCGCTTACGGCGTTGTTTAGTTTCAACTTCCGCATGGATAAGAACGCCAGCGTCATAAAGACAACTACGGCTACCATAATGAGCAGTCTGAGACCCCAAATTGCTCCCTTCGTTTGCGTGAAGTTTTCGTAATTAATCTTGCCTGTGATCTCATCGGCTTTGGGTTCATTGAAGCCGACAAGTTTCAATACAACACCCGAAATGAATACTGCGATAGCAGAGCTTGCTTTTTTTGTGAATGTCATAACTCCGCTGAAACTGCCTGTCGGTCTGTTGCCGAGTTTCAATTCGGCGAGATCTATGACATCGGGGAAGATTATCCACGGCATAAGCTGAGAACCTGCCATGCCTATTCCAATGAGGAAACAGAAGAAAATTATTAAAGGTAAGCTGTTAATCGGTACCATTGTCAGCAGCACGACACCTAGAATATAAACAGGAATGCCCACTCTGAAAATAAAGGGTTTTGCTACGCCTTTTGACATCATGCGATAGTACAGCGGTAGCGTGAAGAAGGTGATGACCATAATAGTGCCGAGTATTACGGTGCCGCCTACGCCGGCATCAAGGGCATAATTTGCGAAATAAACTATATTTGTGCTCAACAAATCCATACAGACATATGCGAAAAGATACCCGCAAAGTAAATAAACAAATGCTTTGAGTTTTAGCGGCGTTACAAAAGTTTTGAAAGTAAAAGTCGATTTTGTCTCCGGCAACTTTACTCTCTCTTTTGTGAACA
>CAYJBS010000111.1:0-4183 GCA_964368435.1 uncultured Christensenella sp.
AAACCGTTTGATAACGTTCTTTGTCTACAAGTTTTTCTGTGATATACGGCGGCAACGGCACTTCGCCGACTCTGGACAAAATGTCCTCAAAAACTCCCGAGAATTCGAATTCAATTATGCGCACACCGTTGTCGATTATGTCCAAAACATTTAGTTTAAGTTCCTCATTGACAGTCAAAAGGCTTCCTTTCTTGGCTTTTCGGGCAGGTTTCATAAGCGCTTCCCAATGAGTTAAATCAAGTCTTTTCAGCAATAAAATTTCGTATTTTCTGCCTTTTTCGTCAAATGCATGCAGTCTGGCATAAATTACTCTGGTGTTGTTTATGACCAACATATCGCCGGCTTTCAGATAACTTTTTATGTCCGAAAAAACAAGGTGCTTTGTTTCCTTCGTCTGTCTGTCGAAAAAAAGAAGTCGGGAGGAATCCCTAGGATAAACGGGATGTTGCGCAATCAGCTCGACAGGCAAATCAAAATTAAAATCACTTTTTAGCATAATTTATTCAAGTCCGCCTATTCTTCGCTGTTTGTGTCGAATATCGTTGTCTGGTCGCCTTTGCAAACCAGCCCCAAATGTTCATATGCGCGTTTAAGGCAGATTCTGCCCCTAGGAGTACGTGTAATGAAGCCCAGTTGCAACAAATACGGCTCATAAACATCTTCAATGGTGTTGGACTCCTCACCCGACGCCGCCGCCAAAGTGTCAAGTCCCACAGGACCGCCGTTGAACTTGTCAATAATCGTCATCAAAATATTCTTGTCGACATTGTCAAGTCCCAGTTCGTCTATTTCCATATTCAGTAAGGCTTTTTTTGTAAGGTCGATATTGATTATATCCAAACCGTCGTATTCGGCAAAATCTCTCACTCTTTTCAGCAATCTGTTGGCTATTCTGGGCGTACCTCTCGAACGGCGCGCAATTTCTTGACTTGCAAGAGGTTCGATATTGATATTAAGAATTCTTGCCGAACGGGTGATAATCGTAGAAAGCTCCTCATTTTTGTAAAGCTCAAGTCTGAACATAACGCCGAACCTGTCTCGAAGCGGTGACGACAGCATGCCTGCGCGCGTTGTCGCGCCTATCAAAGTAAATTTCGGCAGAGTCAATCTTATTGTCCTTGCCGAAGGACCTTTGCCCAGTACCATATCAAGAGAAAAATCTTCCATTGCAGGATAAAGTATTTCTTCTACGTTGTGGTTTAGTCTGTGAATTTCGTCAATGAAGAGTATGGAATTGTTGCTCAAATTGGTCAAGATCGCCGCAAGGTCGCCTGCTCTTTCGATGGCAGGACCGGAAGTTATTCTGATTTCCGCTGCCATCTCATTTGCGATAATATGACTGAGTGTAGTTTTGCCCAGCCCCGGCGGACCATAAAGCAAAACATGGTCGAGAGACTCGCCTCTTTTTTTTGCCGAATGCATAAATACATTCAAATTGCTTTTTATTTTTTCTTGCCCGATATAGTCCTCAAGCGATTTTGGGCGGAGGACGTTTTCGTTTTCGTCGTTTTCTACTTTTGCCGCTGTCACCAGCCTTTCTTCTTCAAACATTTTTCCTCTATTCTTCTGTTATTTATTATAAGCTTTTTAGCGCCTTTGAAATCAATTCTTCGATATTCGCCGCGCTGTCCTTGGCTTTTTTGACGGCGGCTATGGCTTCTTTTTGTCCGATGCCGAGGCTGCGTAAAGCTAATACGGCATCTGCGCTGTCACGGTCGGCAGGCATTTCGTCAAGTTCGACTTTTTCGACACCGTCGATATCTGCTTCAATACTCTCCCGAAGCTCCAGTACCAGTCTTTCTGCGGTCTTTTTGCCTACGCCCTTGATTTTCGAAAGCGTTTTTAAATCCTTGGTGATTATGGCAGTCATCAGTTGCGAAAGCTCTATGCCCGAAAGTATACCCATAGCTGCCTTGGGCCCGATACCTGTGACGGAAATCAGCTTCAAAAACATATTCTTCTCTTCAACAGTATAGAATCCGTATAGCGAAACGCCGTCATCACGTACCTGCATATAGCTAAGTAGTTTTATTTCCGCGCCTTGCGAATTGGCTTTTACGATGGTCGAAGCCGATACAGTCAGCTCATAGCCTATGCCGCCGTTGTCAATAATTATTGTGCCGTTGCCGGCGGAAACAAGTTCGCCTTTTATGAACGCAATCATTTTTCTCCTTATTTCATGCCGAACATGCTTGTCAATTTGTTTGTTTGCGCATGTGTCAGCGCCACCGCCAAAGCGTCTGCCGCATCATCGGGGCGGGGAATGTCGGACAGTCCCAGCATGATTTTTACCATTTGTTGAATTTGGTTTTTGTCGGCTCTGCCATACCCCGTCATCGCCTGCTTGATTTGTAGCGGTGTATATTCATACAGGTTGCTACAGTTCTGCATGCAAGATACTATGATTGCGCCTCTCGCCTCTGCAACAAATATCGCTGTTTTTCTGTTGTTTTGAAAAAACAGTTCTTCAATGGATATGGCGTCAGGCTGATGTTTCTCGATGAGTTCCGAAATTTCCTTTGCGATAAAAGTCAGTCTTTCGGGGAGCGGTTGTGTCTTGGGCGTTGTGATGGCGCCGTAGTCGAGTGCAAAATTCTTCGAGCCTTGGGTTTTTATTATGCCGTATCCCACCGTAGCGTATCCGGGGTCTATTCCTAAAATAATCATATAGATATGATACTAAAGATAATGTGTTTAGTCAATTCATTAATAAATTAAATTGGATACTAAAAGATGATACAATCGCCGCATATTTTCTGCAATAAACGCAATTCACTTGTATATTTATTCATTTAGATGTATAATACCTTAAAATATCTATCTAATAAATAAGGAGAATAGTATGAAGGTTGTTTTGGCTTATTCGGGAGGTTTGGATACCTCTATTATCATTCCGTGGCTTAAAGAAAACTACGACAATTGTGAAGTTATCTGCGTGGCAGGCGACGTCGGACAGGGCGAGGAACTTTCGCCGTTGCACGAAAAAGCCAAAAAAAGTGGCGCAAGCAAACTATATATAGAAGATTTGAAGGAAGAATTCGTAACAGACGCTGTTTTTCCGCTAATAAAAGCCGGCGCCTTGTACGAACAAAAATATTTGTTGGGCACCTCGGTAGCCCGCCCAATCATAGCAAAAAGACTTGTTGAGATTGCCGAAAGAGAGAACGCCGACGCAATATGCCACGGCTGTACCGGCAAGGGCAACGATCAGGTTCGTTTTGAATTGACCATAAGAGCGCTCAACCCGAAGTTGAAGATTATCGCTCCTTGGAGAATATGGAACATAAAGTCCAGAGATGAAGCCATCGACTATGCGGCGGCTCACAACATACCCATTCCCGTAACAAAGAAGCGCCCATATTCGATGGATAGAAACATTCTTCACCTTTCGCACGAGGGACACGATCTTGAGAACCCTTGGAATCAGCGCAAGGATGATTTGCTATTGATATGCAAAACACCCGAACAGGCTCCTGATAAGGCTGAATATGTTACCCTAAACTTCAAAAAAGGTATCCCTGTAGCCGTCAACGGAAAGAAACTTTCTCCCGTTGCCCTTATGGAAACTTTGAACGAAATCGGCGCAAGAAACGCTATCGGCATTGACGACATGGTCGAGAACCGCCTTGTCGGCATGAAATCAAGAGGCGTATATGAGACTCCCGGCGGCACCATCCTTATGAAAGCGCACAAAGAGCTTGAGGAACTATGCCTTGACCGCAACACTTCGCACTACAAAGAACTCATCGCCTGCAAGTTCGCAGAGCTGGCATATGACGGAAACTGGTATACTCCACTTATGGATGCCATTCAGGCTTTTGTCGACAAGACACAAGAGACCGTCACAGGCACGGTTGTTATGAAACTCTACAAAGGCAACTGTATCATTGCCAAAAAGAAAAGCCCCTACTCCCTTCACGATATCGATCTTTCGACTTTCGGAGAGGATGAGATATATGACCAAAAAGACAGCGAAGGCTTCATAAATCTGTTTGGTCTGCCGTTGCAAATGCGCGCAATAAAAATCGGCGACTACAAAAAGAAGTTGATAAAAAAATAATATCAAACCAAAATTGAGCAAAGCGAGATTTTGCGCTTGGTCGGAAAAGGAGTTTTTTATGAAGCTTTGGAATGGAAGATTCGAAAAGGACAGCGACACGCTTGCCGACGAATATAACACCTC
>CAYJBS010000112.1:0-4133 GCA_964368435.1 uncultured Christensenella sp.
TGATTGTCATCCCGATTGGAGCGACCGCGGAATAGAGGGATCTCATCCGATTTCTGCGGTTTGAACAGACAAAAAAAAGGCGCTAATACAAACGCCTTTTTTCTTCTCAAGATATTTTTTTCTTATTGTGGAAAACTGGCTGTGGGAAAAATAGGTCTGTTGAAGACTCCCTCGCAAATATCTTCCTCAAACTCTTGGCAAGGAGGTATACAAGGATAGCCGTAAGTGGGTATGCTGATAATTACGTCGGCATATACCTTCGTGATTATCGAAATGCATAATGTTGTGGTAAGTACGGAGTCGCTCAAGACACCGTTCAAGCCGGTGACATTACATACCGCCTGAATTTCTACCGGCACAAGTACCGATGAGGCGGGGATTTTTAGCAGCAGGTCCTGCTGAAGAGTAAACGATGTAGTTCCTGTAACTACATGACCGCATTCTTCTTTTACTACAGCAATGGGTATGGTCAGAGTGTATCTTACCCTTGAGCAAACGCTGTCGGGTAGCGGCGTTATCGTAAGGTTCGAAACAACGCACGGCCCGTTATTGGTTATGCTTTCGACCTCTTCACCTGTAGCGCCTTTGCCACATGGGAAGCTGACGATTAAACGGGCATTCTCTACACTCTTTTGTTGTATGCATGCGTCAAAAATTCTTCTGACTTCTACGCATACTTTTTCGCATTTTGCCGTTGTGTTGGAGAGTGCGGGAGTATTTCTGCAATTTGACATAATATTATCTCCCTAAAATATTGGTTTTGATACATACTATGACAACTTTTTTTGAACTGTGAATATTGAATAGAAAAATTATTGCCGGGCTATGATACGTTCCAACCGCTCAAGTACCTGCTCTTTGCCGGTTCTTACGGTGGAAGAAACTAAAATTATGTTATCAATACCAACCTTGACCGAAGCGGCAAGCTCCTGCTTTCTTCTGCCTAGAGCGGCGCGGCTGAGTTTGTCGGATTTTGTGGCAATTATTGTGAAAGGCAGCTGATAATAATATAAATAATTCAGCATTAAAAGATCATCTTTCGAGGGATCGTGGCGAATGTCCAGCAACAAAAGGACGTGTCTGTCCCGCGCATCATTTGAGGCAAAGTACGCCTCAAGCAGCGCCGCCCATTTTGCTTTTTCAACCTGAGAAACCTTTGCATAGCCGTATCCCGGCAAATCTACTAAGGTGAATTGACCGTCGTTTATGTCAAAATAATTCAAAAGCCGGGTTCTCCCCGGGTCTTTTGAGGTCTTTGCTATCTTTTTTCCGCAAAGAAAATTTATGAAAGACGATTTGCCTACATTGGATTTGCCGGCGACGGCTATTTCCATTTTACACAATGGTATTTGCGAAAGCTCCGCCACGGATATAATAAATTCAGATTTTTTTATTATCATAATGCTTTTGTAATGGGGTTATGTCAACCTCATTTTATCCTGCGGAATCCTTTTCATCAACGAGGGTATTCTCTTCTGCAACTTTCTTTACTTTTCGGCGCAAAATTCTTGCAGGAGCATTCTTAAGGATAAGGTCCCTGTCGATGATAACCTTTGCTATGGTTTCGTCACTGGGGATATCATACATAATTTCCAGCATCGACTCTTCCACGATAGTACGCAGTCCTCTGGCGCCTGTTTTGAGTGCCATAGCCCGTTGAGCAATGGCGCGCAAAGCGTCATCAGTAAATTCCAATGTCACATTGTTCATGCTGAACAGCTTTTTGTACTGTTTGACAACGGAATTTCTCGGAGTGTCAAGAATCTTGACCAAATCGTCTTCAGTCAAGGGATCAAGCGCAGCTACAATAGGCAATCTGCCGACAAATTCCGGAATAAGTCCGTATTTAATGAGATCGTCAGGTTGCAAATCGTGGATATTCTCGCTATAAACGCCCTCTCTTTTCTTCAAAGTGGCGCCGAAGCCGATGCCCGAGGTGTCCTTTCTCTTGTCGACGACTTTATCCAGTCCGACAAAAGCCCCACCGCAAATAAACAAAATGTTTGTCGTATCGATAGGTATGAACTCTTCTTGGGGATGCTTGCGTCCGCCTCTCGGAGGAACATTGGCTACCGTAGATTCAAGGATTTTCAGCAATGCCTGCTGTACGCCCTCGCCCGAAACGTCTCTGGTTATCGAAACATTCTCGGTCTTTCTGCAAATTTTGTCAATTTCGTCGATATAGATTATGCCCCTCTCGGCTTTCTGGACGTTGCCATTTGCCGATTGAATGAGTTTAAGCAAAATGTTTTCGACGTCTTCGCCGACATAGCCTGCTTCTGTGAGCGCCGTAGCGTCCGCAACTGCAAACGGAACTTTTATGATTTCCGCAAGGGTTTTTGCCAGCAAAGTTTTGCCAGAGCCTGTGGGACCGAGCAACAGCACATTGCTTTTGTCAAGTACGATGTCTTTTGATTTCAGGCTGTTTATTCTCTTATAATGGTTATAGACAGCTACTGAAAGTATCTTTTTGGCGGACTCCTGTCCTACTATATGCATATCGAGCTTGGCTTTTATTTCTCTGGGCGTGGGAATGTCATGGATTTCCTCGACAGTCTCCGTTTCCTTCTCAATGCTGTTGAGCATTGCGTATGCTCTTTCGATACAGATATTGCATAAAAGCGCGCCCTTTGCGCCGGCAACGAAACTTATGGAGTCTTCGTCAATCGACCTGCCGCAAAAGAAACAAGTGGTATCGTCAATATCAAATTTCACGTTCTATTCCTCCTGCTTTTTCGTTTTTCTTGTGGTATATACTTTGTCAATAAGCCCATATGCGATGGCTTCGTCGGCAGTCATATAAAAATCTCTGTCGGCATCGGCTGTTATTTTTTCTACAGTCTGCCCTGTCTGTTCGGCAAGTATGTTGTTGAGCTTCTTTTTGGTTTTCAAAATATGCTCCGCAACTATCGCAACATCTGTTGCTTGACCGGACACACCGCCCAAAGGCTGATGGATCATAACTTCACTGTTTGGCAAAGCAAAGCGCTTTCCCTTAGCGCCGGCGGACAACAGCACCGCTGCCATCGACGCCGCCATACCTATACATATGGTGTTTATGTCGCATTGGACATAATTCATCGTATCAAAAATCGCCATTCCGTCGCTGACAGAGCCGCCCGGACTGTTTATATAAAAATAAATATCTTTGGTTGGATCCTTGGTTTCAAGATAAAGCAACTGCGCTACTATGCTGTTGGCGACATGAAAATCTATTTCGCCCGACAGAAAAATAATTCTGTCCTCCAGCATTCTTGAATATAAGTCATAGGTGCGTTCGCTTCTTGCGTCCTTTTCGATTACATAGGGTATCGGCACGATTTTACCTCCGAGGGTTTTTATATTATATTATTGTTTTCCCTAAGGAACTTGAACAGCTTTTGTGTAAGAAGGTTGTTTATAGTGTAGTTGAAACTTTCTTGTGTTCTTTGCTCTTCGGGTATTTTGTCGAGTTCGGCGTTGAACTCTTCTTCTGTAAATTCTATCTTCTCCAGCTTAATTATTTCTGTAATAATAAGCTCGTAGTTGACATCTCTTATCGCCTCGTCTCTCTTCTCGTTACGGAAGTCCTCGACGGTTTTTCCGGAATACTTGATATAGTCTTCGAACTTTATGCCATAGTACGATGAAAGATTGCGTTCCAACTGTTGTATTTTATAGTCAATTGCTTCTTCAATCATACATTCGGGCAACTCAATTGCGGTGTTCTCAAGTATTTTATTCATCACCTTGTTGGCAAAGTCGTTTTCTTCCTGTTTTGCTTTCTTTTCTTCAAGCTCTTTTTTTATCGATGCCTTCCACTCTTCCACGGTATTCAACTCTTCGCTGATATCTTTTACGAAGTCGTCGTCAAGCTGAGGCAATTCTTTTTCTTTTATTTCATGAACTTTTATGGCAAAAACAGCGTCTTTGCCTGCCAACGGCGCGGAATAATCCTCGGGGAAAGTGACTTTTATGTCCTTCTCGCCGCCCTTCTCCACTCCTATGAGCTGTTCCTCAAAACCCGGTATAAACTGACCGCTGCCGATGACAAGATTTTGTTTCTCGGCGGTGCCGCCTTCAAACTTCTCGCCGTCTACGCTGCCGCTGAAATCAAGAATAACATTGTCGCCGTCTTTGATGGGTCTTTCGAC
>CAYJBS010000113.1:0-4083 GCA_964368435.1 uncultured Christensenella sp.
GGCACTAAGCCTCATTAACATATTTGCTGTGGCATTTTTCTTTTCGTCAAGAGTACGTTTCACTCTTTTTCGACGAGTTTGTTCTATTCTAATAGACGCATCCGAAAGTACTATAAAACCTTTTTGCGGAATGTCCATGCTTGAATTAGGCAAGCTAAATCTCAACTCGTTTGTAGCATATGAGTCGTTAAGACACTTCCTGAGCCCAAGTGAATGCCGTATATCTTTGTTCTTAAACTCAATTAGCTTTGCTATCTCATCGCAAGCCCAAAAATCTTTGTATTCCTCAGAATACAAAATGATATCATATTCATCTGTCGCACCGTCCGAAAACAACGGCGAGTTTTGCAGACTACTTTTCTTGCAAGTGAAAACAATCTCATCACCGTCAATTCTATAGTCAGTGTATCTTTCAAAGCCTTTGGCGATGACCTCTTCGTCATATAAAGCTCTCTCAAAATCCAAATAGGCATCCCAAGCGACAAATATATCGTTTGTTTTTATCGGCGGAAACTTAACTTCGTTTCCTTTGATGCCGAATGACTCATCATAAGAAACAAACTTTAAATACCCGAAAATTTGAATCAATCTTTCATAATTGTTCTTTGACTTATTTGGAAGCACTTTCTTAACTCTATATACGCCCGCACGCTCTTTCTCGCAATCTGCTCTCCAATTATTCCCGACGATACGGAATGACTTAAAATTGTTTTTTTCTGTCGCAAAAGCAAAAACACTTCTGTTGTTCATAAATTCGTCAGTTAAAAACCTGACCTCGTCAACAATGCCTTCGTCTTCCTCAAGTCTTTTCTTTTCAAGCCTGTCCAAATAAAAGTGCAGCGTTTCACTCGGCAGTTCGATTCTTTGGACATTCAAAAAAGTGTATACGACTATTACGATTAAGTCGTTTAGCGTCCTAACCTCATAAATGGTTTCATTCTCATCGTCTGTTTTGCTGCTGAAATTATCGACAACAAGTTCAGACCTGCTATCGACCGGCGACAACAAAACCTCTTTGTTGCCCATTGTCAAAAAGAGTTGCGTTCCGCGCTTATTTATTTTACTGGAGTTGTCAATGGTTACTTGCACAGCGGCTGTAAAGTTTCCGCAGATTGGTACTCCGACAAATGTATTTTTCATACGCATTTACCTCTTATGAATACAACCGTTTTATCATCGTGATTTGTTTCGATAGGCCAATCTGTCAAAAGATTGCTGATATCGTGTTCAAAACGAACCATGTCAACATCAAGTTTTTTCGCCATCTCTTTTAAGAAAGCCTTGTAATCCGTCTTTTCTATATCCTCGCTAAAGCCATCGGTCGATATAATAACGAAAAAATCATTATTATCAAACTCTATGGTTTCCTGTTGATACCTTGTTTCAGCATTTGCGCTCATAATGCTGTCAGTCTGATTTCCGAACAGTCCTTGCTGCTCAAATGAATTGCAGTCCTCTCCAACCATAACCGCCGCCCATCCGTCACCAATTCCTGCGATAGAAATCCCGTCTTTAGAAATATGAACTCTGCGAAAAGTTGTGTCGTGAGCGAGATGATTCCCGTCTATTCTGCTTTGCCAATCGCTTCTTATCTGTTTGAAATCAATATCGCGTAAGGTCAGCTCTTCGGTCAGAACATTGCAAATTATCTCAGCACCAATTTTTGATTTTATAGCCGACCCCAACCCGTCCGCAACGGCGACAACAATCACATCATCCGTATTGACAAAAGCGAAAGCATCTTGATTGTCGGGCTTGCCTTTACCCTGAACAGAGAGACCCAGCACGCTTATGCGATAATTATTTATGCGGCACTCAAATTTATTTGTCACTTTATTCCGCCCCTCCTAAACATGCCTACCGTCTGAATTTTGCCTGCTCTGGAGTTAATCGTTTCAAACATAACATAGTGTTCGTCAACGGAAAAAA
This sequence comes from uncultured Christensenella sp., assembly GCA_964368435.1. Lineage (GTDB taxonomy): Bacteria > Bacillota > Clostridia > Christensenellales > DTU072 > DTU072. The sequence continues at coordinate 1,930 of CAYJBS010000113.1, forward strand.
CGTACCCTCTGACGCTGTCGGTTATCGGCTTATACTCTTTTGTCTTATGCTTATAGAGATTACAGCTCTTCTGCATTTCTTTATTAATGACAATTATTTCAACCTGCCCCGCCTGTCCATTCACAACTTTGAATCGAATATACTTCTCACTGCGGTTGTAGATATTTTCCAAGTGGCGCAGGTACAAAAACTTTTCAACTCCCTCTTCAAGAACTATCTTTGAAAGATAGACTCGCTTGCCGTCATTGTCGCTGATTGGTTCAAAGGTGTCGTTCAGTATCTCGCCAACGGCTTCACTTCTGCTAATCTCATAAGAGTTGAATATTTGCAAGAAAAGTCTGTCCGCTATTTCCTTGCCGCATATCGGACAGTTGTGCTTTTCCAGCTCGGCATCATAAATAAACTCAAAACCGCAATGTTCGCATTCGACAAGCAGGTCAGCCGCATCTAAAAAGGCTTCGTAAAACTCTTGTGCCGTAGGACGCAAATACTGATTGTTCTTTCCATCAACAAAAGTCCTATAAAATAGTTTCGCAAGTATCGGTGTAGAAACAAAGCCCTTGTCAAACAATTGAACAAAAGCAAAATTTGATTTATTATCTTTGCTCTCATCAAGTATGTAATCTGTTTTGCACTGATAAGCAAGTGCCTCTTCCTCAGCCGTTCCATCTTCCACCTTGTCCCCAATAAAAGGGTGCTGAAGAGTAAGCAACTGAAAAGCAACAATAGCCGCCGAGAAAACATCGCTGTCCACACTCAGCTTTGCAGCTTCGCTAAAAACCTCTTCACTTACCTTGCACTCTTTCGCCGCCTTCTTTGTCTTACTGCATAATTGGTGATAAATCTCGGGAGCGATATAGCCTTCAGTTCCGATGACCCCTATATACGCATCATCTTTGTGTCGCATATTGTCGGTATCAATGAAAACAAGATTGTTCATCGACTTATGTACCATGATATTTTTTGGCGACAGATCGGTAAAGAGCAATCCGGAAATATGGATTTTCTCAAGCGAGTTGAACATTGTCGCAGCAATTTGCAATCGCCTCTTTAATGAATAATTGTCCTTTATCCACGCATCGATGTCGTCTTGCTCTTGTGGCAGCGTTAGATATTTCTTTAGTTCCTCATGCTCGTTTGCCCTGACCATTACATAACCGATGTCTTCGTCAAGAATAGCCTTCGGTATTGCCAATCGTTGCTTAATATCTGCGTTTGCACCCACGCTATCTTTAAGCCATTTCAAACGGCGAATGATATCCAATTTGTCTTTATCAGAGAGTCTTGACTCGTTGATAATCTTAACAACATAGTTAGGCAATGTGTCTATTTCAAACACATTGCCCTCCAGCCCGCCGCCAATCTTATTGCCGAGGGTATACGCTTTGCCGTTTATAGATATTTTATCGCCCGTTTGTTTCATCATTAAAATTCCATCTCATCGTTATCGAAAATGTATGTGTCTTCCAAAACCACTTGATTGGGGTTTACGCTCACCGAACGCACGCTGACCGATATGGTGACCCACTCAAAAAACTTGCTGATTGTTTGATTATCTTTCGCTTTAATCACCGGTATAGAGTCGTTATTCGTGAATCCTTTTAAGATTCTTACATCTACATCATCGCCAATTCCCATCGCAAGCTTCGTAGCGTTAGCCGTATATTTATCCGAATGTAATCTGCTAAGTGCAGGCCAAGCAATAATTTCATCTTGGCTCATATTTGCGTTGTATCCCGCAAAATCTGTGGGGTTTCCATCGCTGATAAGCACAATGGTTGATGTGTAGTCTCTGCTCGACTGTTCATAGTGTTTTTCAATCATATCCACAACACTTTCAAAAGCCTGCCCCATCGGGGTGTTGCCGTCTGCAGAAAGTTCAAAATGCTCATCGTCTTTAATCACAGACATCTCTTTGATGACATCAACTTTTGAGTTGCCAAATGTCGCAATGCAAAGTTTAACAATCCCCTTCGGATTCTCAATCTTCTTAAAGCTATTAAGCATCTCTTTTAATGCCACATTTACGGTTGCGATTTTCTCGCCCCTCATACTGCCGCTGACATCTACCAATAAATATACCGGTAATGCCCGCCCTTCTTTTTTGAAATAATTTAGTATATCCATTTTAGTTAACTCCTCTTACCTTCATAT
>CAYJBS010000114.1:0-4061 GCA_964368435.1 uncultured Christensenella sp.
TTATAACATATTCTTAGAACAAGAACACAAACAAAATCTCTTTGTCTTCACTTTTTATTGCCAGACTGTACCCCTCTAAAATATCAAGTGTCGTGACGCCGCAGATTGTTTTTTTCATAACCTCAACAAGTGGCTCGCCGCTGCATTTGGCGTACGCTTCTTTTGCTGTCCAATCATCGAAAAAATCCTTGCTATCGGTGACTTGTCTTTCAAAAAACCTTTCGGAAACCGCCATGTAATCCAGCGTTTTGCGTTGTTGAATATCAATACCGATAACCTCTTGCGAAATCGCCAATGCCTTATAATCTCCACTGTGCGAAAGGCTGAAATGCAAAAATTGCGGCTGAAGAACAGGCTTTTCGCCCTCTTTTCTTATTATGGAATAGGTCGGTATTGGTTTATTAAATATTCTACAAAATTCTTCTACGCATTTTTTTATCAATTCGTCGGAAGATATTTTGACCTTTGATAAAAATATCAGCATAGTTCTTTTAAGGGGCGATTCCTGCCATAAAGTTCGAGATAGTGAGCGATTGATCCTCTGTCGACGCTTTCCATAGCGGAATAATTTGTGCGGAAACGCCAGTTGCCTTCGGCAACGCCCGGTATGTTCATTCTGGTATCACTGCCATAGCCGCAAAGATCTTGCATCGGCACTATGGCGAGATCGCAAGAGGAAGCAAAAAGCGCGCGAATAAACGCTCTTGCAGCAGGACATATGCCGCTGCCGCCTGCCCAACCGCCGCCCTTTTCGCAATTTACGTAGTCGAGAGCATGGTCGCGAATGTTGTCGGGCAAACTGAATAGCCAGCCTAGCGTTGTGTCGTTGTCGTGGGTACTGGTATAGCCCACGCAATTTTTGGCGTAGTTGTGCGGAAGATGAAGATTGGCAGTGTCGCCGTCAAACCCAAACTGCATGACCCGCATCCCGGGAAACCCTGTTTTTTCGAGGTACTTGTGTACATCTTCGTCGATACAACCGAGGTCTTCGGCAACGATATTCATGTTGTTGCATCGAGCTTTCAATGCGCGCCATAAATCCAGTTCCGGACCGTCCAGCCATTTGCCTTCCTTTGCGCTTTGGCTGTCTATGGGTACCGCCCAGTATTTGTACAGTCCCCGAAAGTGGTCAATTCGGAGCATGTCATAAAGTTTCAGATTATGTATTATTCTGTTGACAAGCCAATCATAATCGTTGTCTTTCATCTTTTCGTAATCATAAAGAGGATTGCCCCAAAGCTGACCTTCTTTCGCAAAATAATCGGGGGGCACTCCGGCAACCATTTTTGGGCGCAGTTCTTCATCCAGTTGAAAAATCTCCGGATGCGCCCATACATCTACGCTGTCATAGCAGACATATATCGGCATATCGCCGAAGATAACGACGCCGTAGGCATTTGTACCGTTTTTTATTTTTTGCCATTGAGAAAAGAAAAGATATTGTTCGAATCTGTAGTATTCTATGCCTGTGCGCAAGCGTTGCCGCGCCTCTTCCATAGCTTTAGGTTGACGAAATTTCAGACCCTCCGTCCATTGGTTCCACGGGGTGCCCGTCTCCTCTCTTATTGACATAAATAAACTATAGTCGTCTAGCCAATAAGCGTTTTGTTTTGAGAATTCGGTAATTTTGGCTTTCAAATCGTCGTCTACGTTGGCAAAGGCTCTTTTCAATAGATGACGCTTTGTGGTATACGCAAATTCGTAATCGGTCAAATAGATACTTCCGCAGTATTTTGACGATGCTATTTCTTCTTCCGTCAACAGTCCGCGAAGACTTGCGATATCGATATAAAGAAAATTTCCGGCAAAAGCCGAGATGCCGGAATAAGGCGAATTGCCTTGTCCTATTGTCGTAATGGGAAGAATTTGCCACCAATGAAAACCCATTGAGGCGATATATTCGGCAAAATTCAAGGCATCGACAGAAAAACTGCCTATGCCGTGTTCTCCCGGTAGGGAAGAAATGTTCAACAGAACACCTGAAGAGCGTTGCATTATTTTCTCCTGTTCTTCTTGAACCCCGGATTATTCAGCACTTCGCCCAACACAATTATTTTTACGAGTTCTTCATTGAGTGCTTGATTTTTGGGCTTTTCGGGAATTGCTACGAATCTATCATAATAATGCTCTGCACAACCCTCGCTTTGGAACTCTCCCATGCTGTCCTCTACGGCAGCTTTCTCCACTCGCAAAGGTCTTTCTGTGGCAGGATGCATATGCTCCGCGCCTTTTTTTTGAGGGATTTTTTGATTTGTGACAGCTTTTTTTGCGGCGGTACTTTTTATTTCGCCGAAAAAATCCTCGCCTCCGCTCTTCGGAGCGGAGTGAGAACTGTTTGAATTGTTATTTGTTGTTTTTTTGGTGGTCTCAACTACCTTTTTTATGGCAGATATGATGACTCCAATAACAACTGCGGCTATGCCGACACTAGAAATCCATTCCATTCTTATTTGCTGGGCTTACCCGTCTGTTTGGGGTCGTTGCCGCTTATGGCATTGCGCATGGCGGTGTCGGATTGTATGTTCTGCATGTTGTAATAATCCATAACACCCAGTCTGCCGCTTCTGAAAGCATCTGCCATAGCTTTGGGCACCTCTGCTTCTGCCGATACGACGGCGGCTCTCATTTCTTGCGTTCTTGCCTTCATTTCTTGCTCGTTAGCTACTGCCATGGCTCTTCTTTCTTCCGCCTTGGCTTCGGCTATTCTCTTGTCGGCTTCGGCTTGATCCATTTGGAGCTGAGCGCCGATGTTTCTGCCGACATCGATGTCTGCAATATCTATTGAAAGAATCTCAAAAGCCGTACCTGCATCAAGTCCCTTGTCAAGAACTGTTTTTGAAATCTTGTCGGGGTTCTCAAGCACTTCTTTGTGGGAAGCTACTGAACCGACGGTAGTAACGATACCCTCTCCGACACGTGCGATGATGGTCTCTTCGCCGGCGCCGCCGATAAGTCTTGCTATGTTGGCTCTGACGGTTACTCTGGCTTTTACGCGTAGCTCGATGCCGTCCTTGGCAACCGAGGCTATGACAGGTGTCTCAATTACTTTGGGATTTACACTAACCTTGACGGCATTCAAAACATCTCTGCCTGCAAGGTCGATAGCCATGGCGGTTCTTGTTTTCAATTCGATATTGGCGCTGTGCGCGCTTATGAGCGCATTGATAACTTTTATGACATCACCCTTCGCCATATAATGAGTCTCGAGTTCGGTTATGTTGATCTCAAGTCCTGCTTTCTTGCCTGTGATATAGGCATCGACGATCATAGCTATTCTGATTTTGCGCAAGCGCATACCGACAAGCCTGCCCATCGAAACGGGCGCGCCTGAAACCAACGCTCTGAACCACAAACTGATAGGTACCAATGCAAAAAATGCAATAATGAAAAATGCTAAAACAATAATTAGGGCTATCCAGCCTCCTACTCCCATATTTACCTCCGTAAAATTTTTTGGTTTTTTATTCTATACGGCGAACTGAAATTTTTCCGCCGGATATTTCGGTAATTTTTATGCCTTCACCTTTCGAGATAAAAAATCCCTCGGCATAGGCGTCGAACGTTGCGTCGTCAACATTTATTTTGCCGGTAGGCTTCAAGTCGGTGACCGCCACGCCTATCTTGTCTTTCAGGTGAGAAAAATCTTCCGTTCCCTCGGAAAACCCGGTAGATACCGCTGTGGATTTCTCGATAAACGGCGTTCGGCTGAGCCAGCCCGTTTTTGAGGTCTTCACCATAATAATAAAGGCTACAATAACAATTATAGATACAAAGAACAATAATATGAATATCTGCGCCAACACATTGTCCTCGGGTTGGCGATAGATGGCTCTCAATATGACACCGAGTACCAACAGCAACAAGCCCACTGTGCCGAACACGCCGAAGCCAGGCTGAAATATCTCGATCATGAGTAATATGATGCCTACGATAAGGCACACCACGACCGGCCAAGTCATATTGTTGAAAAGATATCCTATTTGCATAAAGAAATTCATAAAAAATTATCTCCTATATTTCTTCTAAATATTTTTGAGCAAGTCGCCCTGCTTCCGACATAT
>CAYJBS010000115.1:0-3958 GCA_964368435.1 uncultured Christensenella sp.
TCTGCAACGGCGGCTCGGTAACGGCAGGCACCATAGCAGGCGCTGTCCTCAGCACCGGCATGGTCTTCGAAAACAAAATAGACTCCAACGCCACAGTCCTTGTCAACGGCATCGACAACACAAAACAATACGGCTATAGAATTTAATAACTAGCTCAAGGAACAAAAAAGCTGTTTGATTGTCAAAGATTAAACAGCTTTTTTTATATTATCGGTTATTATAGCAAGCCGACAATATCGGCTAAATAACCTTGCATATTCTTATGTTATTTTTGTATATTATACCGTTATGGGGATTTTTGAAACAATCGTGATAGCGCTTGGACTTGCTATGGACGCTTTTGCCGTTGCCATAGCTAACGGCGCCGCAATAAAGAAAGTCAAACGCGCTCAAGCGCTGTTGTTTGGCGCATACTTCGGCGGTTTTCAGGCGGCTATGGCTCTCATTGGGTGGTTGGCAGGGAGGACTTTTGCCGCGGCTCTTGAAGCGTGGGGAGGTTGGATAGCCTTTGCGCTATTGACAGTAATTGGTGTCAATATGATTTTTGAAAGTCTAAACAAAAATGACGGCAGTATATGTAAGACAGAGAAAGAAATTTTGCAATGGAACAATATGACTATGCTGGCGGTAGCAACTAGCATGGACGCGCTTATCGCAGGTATCGGAATGGCGGTAGTCAATGCAAAAATTCTTGTGCCTGCTGTTGTCATCGGCGCAACGGCTTTTGTTCTATCGTTTTTCGGTGCTCTTCTGGGCAACAAGCTACACAAAATCTTCAAGAATTATTCCGAAATGCTCGGCGGAGCAATTTTGATAGCCATTGCGCTGAAAATTTTGTTTGATTGTTTATAAGTCTTCTGCTTGCTTGTTAAATACTACCTTTAGTGTTATGATATTTATAGAAATAGCAAGAATACTAATATATAGATAATAAGATACAAAGGCGGAAAAATGACATTTTACGAAAAGATTTTACAGCAAATAAAAGACGCAGGCAACAGAGGGTTGACCGTTCCGGAACTTGAGCGCAAGCTGGGTTTTTTTTCACGAGGGGACAAACGAGAACTCGAAAAGTCGTTGCAACGGCTCAAAAAGAATCTCAGCATTGTTGACAACGGCAACGGCAGGATAGCGGCGTTTTCTCAAAAGAACCTCTTCAAAGGACAGCTTCAGGGCAACAGAAGAGGCTTTGCCTTTCTTATCCGCGAGGACAAGGGCGAAGATGTCTTTATTCCCAACAAGTCATTGAATGGCGGCATGCACGGCGACACCGTACTTGCTCGCTTGGTTGGTGACAGCGAAGGTGTCGTTACAGAAGTTATCAGCCGAGGCATAACTCAGCTTGTCGGCACAGTCGTGGCAGGCGGCGCATACTTTTTTGTGCAACCTGACGATGACAGTTTTTTCAAAGACATATTTGTCACAAAAGACTCACTTAAGGGTGCCAAAGTCGGAGAAAAGGTAGTCGTAAGCATAAAAATAGATGAAAAAACCGATAAGCCTTCAGGCGAAGTTACCGCAATACTGGGGAAGAAGGGAGAAAAAAATACCGAGGTTTTGGCAATTCTGCGCAACTACGGCTTTGAAGAAAACTTTCCCGAAGAGGTGCTGCAAGCCGCTGATAAAATCAAGTATGTTGCCGTCGAAAGGAAGGATATTCGAGAACTTTTGACAATAACCATTGACGGTGACGATGCCAAGGATTTTGACGATGCAATCAGCGTCGAAAAGACTCCGTCGGGCTACAAGCTTTTTGTGCATATCGCCGATGTATCGCATTATGTAAAAAGCGGAGGAGTTATCGACAGAGAGGCTTTGAAAAGAGCCACAAGCGTATATTTCCCTGAATCGGTGTTTCCTATGTTGCCCGAAACCATAAGCAACGGCGTATGCTCCTTGCGTCCGCAAGAGGACAAGTTGACACTGACGGTTGAGATGGATATGAACAGCAAAGGCGATGTGACAAAAGCGGCTTTTTATGAATCATTGTCATGTTCGGATTTTCGTATGACATATCACGAGGTGACGAAGATTTTGCAGGGTGATGCTGCTTTGCGGGAGAAATACAGCAAGGTACTGACTATGCTTGAAAATGCTTCGGAGCTTGCCGAGATTATAACAAAAAAACGTGACGAAAACGGTTCGATAAATTTTGTGTCAAGTGAAAGCAAAATAGTGCTTGACGAAAATGGCGAAGTTGTTGACGTATCGCACTATCCTTATGAGCTCAGCAACAATATTATCGAACAGTTTATGATAACCGCCAACCAAACAGTGGCGGCATATATTGACAAAAAGAAAGTGCCTTGCGTTTATCGTGTGCATGAAGCAGTCAATGAACAAAAATTGGCGGCCTTTATGCAGTTCATAAAAGGGCTGGGTTATGACATGGATTTGTCAAAGGGCGTCATACCCAAAGCCTTCAGCGATTTGCTTGAGCGAGTAAAGGACGACAAGGCGGCGCCTGTCATTAACAAAGTTATGCTTCGCTCCATGCAAAAAGCGAAATATATGACGGCGAATTCCGGACACTTCGGACTGTCTATTGACGATTATTGCCATTTTACTTCACCGATAAGACGGTACCCCGATCTTATGGTGCATAGAGCGCTCAAAGCTATAATCAATAACCAAATAAACGACACTTTTGTTTCGCGCTTCAAAACCTATTGCGAAGATGCGGCAAGCAAATCGTCGGAAAGAGAAATCGCCGCAGAACGCGCCGAAAGGGATATTGACGATTTTTATAAAACGATGTTTATGACAAAGCATATTGGCGATCGCTACAAAGGAGTAGTCAGCGGCATAATAAATTCAGGCATATTCGTTATGCTTGAAAATACCGTTGAGGGTTTTGTCAGTATGGACGAACTACCAAGGGACAGATACGAAATAGACGAAAAGAATTATCGCATTGTCGGCACGAAATTTGCTTTTCAAATGAGTGATGAGGTGGAAGTAGAAATAAAGTCGGCAGATACAGAATCCCGACGCATCGATATGACGCTTGTCAGCGATGTAAAGGGACATTTGCGGAAAAAGGGCAGTCGATCGGGAAAGAAAACAATCAGTTGATAAGGAAGCAGATACCGATTATGTGCGCGGTAGCGCCGAAGGTGACAAAAAAGTGCCAAAGCGTATGCGTGTATTTTATGTGCTTAAATGCAAAAGCAATGACGCCTAATGTATAAAAAAGTCCGCCCACTAAGATTGAGAAAAACAGCGGTAGTTGTCCGTATTTTATGAACAACGGAAAGATAAAGACCATTATCCAGCCCATTATCATATAAAAAGGCAGAGTCACCGATAATTTCGAATTTTTTGAAAGCGCTTTGAATAACGTTCCGCCAAGGACCATGAGCCATTGAGCGCAGAGCATCCCGATGCAAAGCGGTTTGCCGTAGCCGGGGATATCCCAAATAAAAGAAAGCGCAAGCGGAGTAAAAGAACCTGCTATTGCGACAAAAATAAAGATGTGATCGAGCTTACGCATAAATATTTTTTTGTCGGTTTCGGGCGGCGCCGCATGGTACAGCGTCGACATAAGAAACATAAGAAATATGCTCAAGAGAAAAATCATAACCCCGAGAATGTCTTTGGCTCCGGCGCCGGTGTTATGCATATAAATGCCGACGAACGGCATAAGAAGCAGCACCGCAGCGGCAGATATGGCATGGGTAACCCAGTTCGCCAGTTCTTCCTGATAGGTTTGTATTCTGTTTGATTTTGTTTTTTGGAGATTTCCCTCTATCATTTCTTTCATCGCATTCATTATAACACATGTATATGAATTTTTGCTAAAGGAATGGGATAGCTTATTTGATATTTTGCTATTCTTTTTTATTTGGATGAGATTTCTCCACTACGGTCGAAATGACATATCTATTGCGTTGCGCTTCGGTCGAAATGACATATCTATTGCGTTGCGCTTCGGTTGAAATGCTCCCAATTAATTATA
>CAYJBS010000116.1:0-3910 GCA_964368435.1 uncultured Christensenella sp.
CCGTTTAATAAGTATGAATTGTATAACTTGTATTATAAGTATACAAAGTTAGAATAGTTTTGTCAAGCATTAAAATATTTCTAATAAAACTTTCCGGTTTGACTGAGTCAACAGCAGACCTTCAGGCAAACAAAAACTACCTATCAGACAATCATAGCTTTAATAATAAGTTAACGAAATACTATTTTGAAAAGGTTGAAAGAAAAAGCCTTTCCTTTTGTTCCTTTATCTTTAGATTATCATTTTCAAACGTTGTTTAACTTGAAAAAAGTCTTTCCAAGGATCATTTTGTTGCAGTCTTGACAGCGCCTCCGACATTGAAATACCGTTGGGAGCGACAGTGTCGAGTTCTTGCCGGCTTATGGGGAAGGCTACTTTTGCGCCGGCTCTTGCGCGCAGTGAATAGGGGGCTACGCTTGTGGCTCCTCTGCCGTTGCGCACCCAATCAATAAAGATTTTGCCTTTTCGCTTGTCCTTTCGTATGTTGGCAGTATAACGATCTTGCCAGTTTTTCTCCATATATTCGGCAATGTTTTTCGCAAAAGCCGAAAAAGTGTTCCAATCTACTGATGGTTCAAAAGGCACGACGATATGATAGCCCTTGCCACCCGACACCTTTAAGAAAGATACCAGCGAAAGCTCTTTCAGCACGCTTTCCAGATCCTTGACACCTTGGCGCACTTGCGAAAGCTCCATGCCCTCGTCGGGATCTAGGTCAAAAACCATCAAATCGGGCTTTTCAATATTGTCTACTTGGCTGCCCCAAACATGAAATTCCAACGTGCCCATCTGTGCTTCATAAACAAGCCCTTCTGGGTCTTGAATATAATAATAATCCTCTTTGCCTTGATCGGTTTCCAGCGGAAAGACTTCCACACCCTTGCTGTTGGGGGCAGGATGCTTCTTGAAAAAACAATCTTGTGAGGCTCCTCTTGGACATCGTACCGCGCTGATAAGCCTGTTCTTGACAAAGGGCAGCATGCGCTCCGCCACTGCGGCATAGTATGCGGCGACCTCGATTTTTCTGACCGGAGGAGATTCGAAAATAACTTTATCGGGACTTGATATGCCGACGCCTAAGATTGTACTTTTGTTTTCTTTTGTCGGTTTCTTTATGCCTTTCACTACCGATTTGTTCTCTTGTGACGAAACATCTTCTTGTATGTCGTTTTCTTCGTCTTCATTTGTAGAGGTATCTGAAGAAAGCTCTTTAGTTACCGAAAGGGGGTTTTTATCGTCACGCAATCCCAGAAAACTGGGTTGTCTGAGCAAGTTTTCTTTTGTCCATTCGGCGAACTGTATTTCGGCGACTAAGTTGGGTTCCAACCAAAAAATAGTTTCGTTGCTCTTCGATTTGGCGACGCTTTTGAAGGGAGAAGTTTGTCTTTTTATGCTTGAAAAAGTCTTTTCAAGTTCCTTCATGCTTCGCTGCGTGAAGCCGGTGCCTGCGCGTCCGCAATATATCAATTGCTCTGCATCATAATAACCCAGCATCAGCGAACTGACTCCTTGAGTTTTTTTCTCCGATAAGGTGTAGCCACCGATGACAAACTCTTGCCTTTTGTAGCACTTTAGTTTTATCCAATCGCCGTTTCGTGTGCCGCTGTATACCGAATCGGCTTTTTTCCCGATGATTCCTTCAAGTTGCAAGCGGCAAGCCGAAGCAAAATATTCGTTGCCATCGCCTTTAATGTGACGGCTGTAATAAAGGTTTTGCGGAGCGTCTTTCATCACCTCTTTAAGTATTGTCTTCCTTTCAATCATCGGACGACTTCGCAAATCGTCACCGTCCAATGCCAAAATGTCAAAAATGGCATAGGTCAATTCGTCGCCTTTTAGGTTTTTCATATGGTTTTGAAAAGCCTGAAAATCGCTTTTGCCCTTGTCATCAATGATGACTGCTTCGCCGTCAAGCACCATTGCTCTGCCTTTTGCCCAATTGATGAGAGAGTCGGACAAACTTTTTAGCCGAAGAGTATAGTCGTTGTCGTTGCGTGACAAAAGTCTTGCTTTGTTTTTTTCTATATATGCAAGTATTCTGTAACCGTCAAATTTCGGCTCGTATATCCAATCGCCGCTTTGGGGTGCCTTATTTTCGAGTTTAGCCAACTGAACATCGGTTTTATCAAAAGGATTTTTCGCCAACATACTGCCTTCGCCTTGTTCTATTTCGGTTGCGGTACGTCCGGTTTTGATGCTTGTTTGGAATTGTGAAATGCCGTCGGCTTCCTGAATATATTCATCTTTTTCTTTCAGTAAAAGCCAATTGTTGTCGTTTTCACCTTCTTTCTTCCGAAGACGCACTAAAGCCCATTTGCCTTTTAAGCGCGCGCCTTGTAAAGAAAATTTCAGCGAACCCTGTTGCAAAGCCTCGTTTACATCCCCATACGGTTGCCAATATCCCTCATCCCAAATCATGACGACACCGCCGCCGTATTCGCCTTTTGGGATGACTCCTTCAAAATTCCGATATTCAATAGGATGCGGCTCTACTTCTACGGAAAGTCTTTTATCTGCGGGGTTGTAAGACGGACCTTTGGGTACCGCCCAACTCAAAAGAGCGCCGTCCCACTCCAGACGGAAGTCGAAATGTTCTCTCCGCGCCCAATGCCGTTGCACGACAAAGCGCAAGCCGCCGTTGTCTGCTTTTTGCGTCTCTTTACCTTTTGGTTCGGCGGTTTTGTCAAACCGCCTTTTTTCGTTGTATTTTTCGAGTTTTTCAGTCATACAAAATTATTGCGCCTTTGCCTTCGCCGTAGTCTTCGCTGTTTTCTTTGGCTTTGCTTCGGGCTTTTCTGTCGGTTTTTGCGAGGATTCGATGCTTTTTATGAGAGCGTCCATAAGATTGCCGATATGGCGTTCAACATGTTCTTTGGGCATTTCGAAGGTTTTGCCGCTAATTTTTGAATCTATCAAGGCAACAAGTTTTTCGCGGTATTCGTCCCTATAGCTTGCCGGATCGAAATCTCCGCTCATGTTTTCTATCAGATTCTTTGCCAGTTCAAGCTCCTTGCCTGTGGCGACGGGCGCTATGTTTTTTGCCGGTGAGGTCTGTATTTCGTCATTGAAAAACAAAGTATTTAGCAGCATTTGTCCGTCTTTCACACGCAGCACAATCAAAGTATCTCTTGTGCCGAGTACGGTTTTTGCTATGCCTGCCATGCCTTTGCTTTCCATTGCGCCCATAAGCAGGCTGTAGGCTTGCTCTGCGCCGGCAGGGGCGACAAAATATGCCTTGTCGTAATATATCGGGTCTATCAGCTCCAAACTGACAAACTTTTCTATTGTGACGGTCTTATCGCGTTTGCTCTTGACCTTTTCAAAATCGGCATCTTCGATTATGACATAATTGTCGTCCTCAAACTCATATCCTTTGACGATGTCCTCGGTCTTTACTTCTCTGCCCTCACAGTCAAGGCAAGTTTTTTTGTACCTGATACGCGACATTGTGTTTTTGTCAATCATATTGAAACTGATGTCGTTGTTTTTTACACATAAATGCAGCGTAACGGGGATGTAAACCAATCCGAAGCTGATGCTGCTTTTGTAAGAATACGCCATAATTATTTTTTCTCCTAATAATTATTATGGCGTTTTTTTTAAATATAAATTATTTAAGAGGTAGGGAACGGCTATTTTTTGTAATACATTTGGTTGCGGCTTGTCGGACGGTCGGGGTTCGTCATGCCGATAAGTCCCGCCTCAATGGCAGGAACAAGATAGTTCTGCCGAAATGATTCTCTGGACTTCAGTCCAAGAAGTTGCATAATTTCAGCCGCGGGCATTGTATAATCTCTAAGAACCGCCATCAATTCCCGAACCCGATCGCTGATCCGGTTCAAATGGTTTTCGGAATCGTCAACATCTTACTCGTTATCTTACTCGTTATCTTACTCGTTTTTGTTGTAAA
>CAYJBS010000117.1:0-3810 GCA_964368435.1 uncultured Christensenella sp.
CTTGCATATTGCGGAGAGGATTATTTGAGCGTACTGAAGAAGTATGTCGGCAGAATAAAGCATGTACACTTGAAAGACATCCGTCCCGAGGTTGTCGAAAAGGTTAAGAGCCAAGGACTCAGCTTTCTTCAGGGTGTCAGGATGGGCAGCTTTACGGTGCCGGGAGACGGCGCCATAGATTTCGCCCCGATAGTCGAGATACTCGACAAAAACAATTATGAAGGTTGGCTGCTTGTTGAAGCCGAGCAGGACCCCGCCGTTGCCAATCCGTTGGAATACGCTTTGAAAGCGCGGAAATACATAAAAAAACTGACAAAAATATAACAAAAAAGGAGATTGAAAATGGAAATATTGAAATATTTTACCAACAACAAATTCGTCGAATCCAAGAGTGCAAAGTTCTATGAAGTTTACAACCCGTCTACGGGAGAGCTTATAGCAAAATGCCCCAGACTGTTGACGTCGGAAATAAAAGAGGTCATAAACAACGCCGCCGAGGCATACAAAACTTGGTCGAGAGTTCCCGTGACAAAACGTGTACAAATTCTCTACAAAGTAAAACAGCTTCTGGACGAAAACCTCGAAGAGCTTTCGATGCTTGTCGCCAAAGAACACGGCAAGGTATATGAAGAAGCAAAGGGTGACGTGCTGAAAGCCAGAGAGGGCACAGAACTTGCCATATCTATGCCACTGCTTATGCAAGGCGATTCACTTATGGACACCTCAAAAGGGTATGATACGGTTATGTATCGTGAGTCGATGGGTGTTTTTGCCGGCATTTCTCCCTTCAACTTTCCTGCCATGATACCTATGGGCTGGATGGCGCCAAACTGTATTGCCGCAGGCAACACGATGGTGTTGAAGGTGGCGGGAGCCACTCCGCTGACCTCTTTGAGGATTGCCGAGATTTATCGCGAGGCGGGACTTCCCGACGGCGTACTAAATGTCATTTCTTGCGACAGAAACGATACTCAAGAGCTGTTGACCAATCCTATTATTAAGGGCATATCCTTTGTCGGCTCGACAAAAGTCGGCAAATACATATACCAAACAGGCGCTGCCCACGGCAAGAGAGTGCAGGCGCTTTGCGAAGCCAAAAACCACGCGCTTGTGCTTGCAGACGCTCCCATCGAACGAGCCGCCGCAGGCATCATAAACGCTTTCTGCGGTTGCGCAGGCGAACGGTGCATGGCGCTGCCCGTAGTAGTTGCGCAAGAGTCAATCGCAGACAAACTGATAGAAACGATCTGTAAACTTGCCTCAAAACTCAAGATAGGACCGGCATACGACAAGAGCAGCCAACTGGGTCCTGTTTATAGCAAAGAACACAAAGACAGTGTCCTAAACTGGATAGACAAGGGCATAGCCGAAGGCGCAGAACTTGTGCTTGACGGCAGAGAATGCACAGTGGAGGGCTTTGAGAACGGTTTCTATCTTGCCCCGACGGTATTTGACAAGGTGACACCGGAAATGACTATCGGTATCAACGAGATTTTCGGGCCGGTACTTTGCGTAAAGAGAGTCAAGGATTTTGAAGAAGGACTGGCGGTGATGAACGCAAATCCCTTTGCAAACGGCTCGGTCATATATACCCAAAACGGATATTATGCCAGAGAGTTTGCGCGCAACACCGACGGCGGTATGGTCGGCATAAATGTCGGTATACCTGTGCCTATCGGAGTTTTCCCGTTCAGCGGACACAAGAATTCTTTCTTTGGCGATTTGCATTGCCTTGGCAAGGACGCTTACAGATTCTATACCGAAAGCAAGTCCGTCACCACACATTGGTTTGACGAACATGAAATGAAATCAACAAAAGTCAGTACCTGGGACGGTACCATATAAAAGGAGAAATCTATATGATAAGAATAGGCATCATCGGCGCCGGCAGAATCGGCAAGGTTCACGGCGAATCAATCAGCAGATACATAAAAGATGCAACCATAAAAGCCATTGCAGACCCGTTTCTGAACGAAGCAACAAAAGAATGGGCGGCATCTATCGGAGTCAAAGAAGTCTATACCGATTATAAAAAAATCCTTGCGGACAAGGACATCGACGCAGTGCTTATTTGTTCCTCAACGGACACGCACGCCGCTATCTCGCTGGAAGCCATAGCCGCCGGCAAGCATGTTTTTTGCGAAAAACCCATAGACCACGATGTGCAAAAAATCAAAGAGGTTATGGACGCCCTTTCCAAAACAAAGCTTAAATACCAAGTGGGCTTTAACCGTCGCTTTGACCATAACTTCGCCGCGGTACAAAAAGCCGTTGCAGAAGGAAAAATAGGCGAATTGAACATTTTGAAAATCACCTCCAGAGACCCCGGCGCGCCGCCTGTTGCCTACATAAAAGTAAGCGGCGGAATGTTCCTTGACATGACGATACACGACTTTGACATGGTGAGATTTATTTCGGGAGCCGAAGTCGAAGAGGTGTTTGCTTACGGCGGGGTGCTTGTCGACCAAGAAATCGGCAAGGCAGGCGATATTGACACCGCAATAATCACAATGAAACTTACCAACGGCGCTTTGGCGGTTATCGACAACTGCCGCCGCGCAAGCTATGGCTATGACCAAAGACTCGAAGCCTTCGGCTCTTTGGGACAAGCGGCTATTGCCAACGACACCGCATCAACAACAGTCATCAGCGGCGCAAATGGAGTAACCGCAGAAAAACCGCTGTTCTTCTTCCTCGAAAGATATATGCAGGCATATGTCAATGAGGTGACGGACTTTATCGAAGCCATAAAGAACGATACCGCAGTACCTGTCGGCGTAAAAGACGGTTTGTATCCTGTGCTTATCGGTTTGGCGGCAAAGCGTTCGCTTGCCGAGAAAAGACCCGTCGCCATAAAAGAGATTATGGAGGAGTATTCAATCTGACAAGAGTGGAGGTACCATGCCCAATCTTATCACACACAACTATTTTGGAAACAAGGTAAGGGACAGCCTTACAGGCAGAGCCGCAGAAATCGTCAATAAGGCTCCCGAAGCCTTCAATCTGGGAGCCATAGGACCCGATTGCTTGTTTGCACTGCGAGAAATAGGTTCGAAACACAAGTATTATCCCAACAGAATGCAGTACTTGCATGTGCTTGAAACCTTTAAAAAAACCGCAGATTATTTGCGTGAAAATGCCGATGATGTCAAGTTCGCCTATATGTTGGGCATGCTTTGCCATTATGTAGCCGACTATCATGTGCATCCTTATGTGAACTTTTTTGTTGAGAGAGGTTTTTCGAGATATTTGCCGCTCAATCAACAAAAGAGCATACATACGCTGATAGAATCTGCAATAGATTCTCATATCTGTGACGAAATACTCGGAATTCCCTGCAACAAGTTTCCTGCAGGAAGCGTCAGCTATGCGCCAAAAAAAATGCGGCTTTCTATTGGCGAGCTTTACGAAAAGGTCATAAACGGCATATTCGACATCTACCCAAGCAAGAGACACATTAGCCTTTCCTTTGTATTGACAAAAAAGTTTCTCGATATATCGGTGGACTCATCGGGAAGAAAGAAAAAGTTTTTTGACAGGTTGGAAAGCGCTATCGGAGGCAAAAAGAAAGTCACAGGTCTTATGCGCCCGCCGGAAGGCTACGGAAAAATAGACTATATGAACAGGAAGCATACTCCCTGGCTCACCGTTCGAAACGGCAAGAAATACACCTCCATGTCGATAGATGAACTGTTGGTGGTCGCCGCCGACAAAGCCAAGGTATATATTGAGAAATATTTGGACTATGTTTTCGACAAAAAGCCTCTTTTGAAAGAGGACTTTGCCGTGAACTATGAGGGTGTAGAAATA
>CAYJBS010000118.1:0-3658 GCA_964368435.1 uncultured Christensenella sp.
CATAAACCTTATTATGCATATCAGGAATTTTTATGAATGGTATATTTCCTCCAAAGTACTGGGTAACTTTGGTTGATGGTGTTTTTCCGCAAACAATTTTACCTAGTTTATTAAGCTGCTTTTCCTCCCAATCGTCGCTTGCTTTCTCAATAAACCATTGGCGAAAATAGGTTGACGCTAAGGCTTCAAGGGTTTTGTTCTGCCTGGAGAGCAAATCTATTTTGTCGTCAAGCGATGACAAAACTTCTGCGATTGATTTTTGCTCAGGTAGGGGTGGAATCGCAACACTAATATTATCAAAAGTTTCTCTAATTATGGTGTCAAACACTCCACCATTTGCTTGTTGTTTTAAGTCTGCAATGCATTGATGAAGCAAATAATAAAGATAATTGTTAAATGTTTGTGACTTTGAAGTAATTCCATAACATGACTGATTAAAAGCCATGTCACATCCAAGTTGTGCTAATGCGCCTACTGTTCCTCTAGCTGATATAATAATCTGTCCTTTTTTCAAAATTTTTGTTGAACTTTCCTTTAGTCCCTTTTCAGTAATGGATTTTTCCGTAGCGAATACATAACGTCTTTCATTATTAAAATCTACAACGGAAAGCCATGGAATACCTCCATTCCAATATTCTGCAACAGTAGTTTTTGGAGTTCCGCCTCCTATAATATCAATAATAGCAGATAATTTATACTCTCTCCACTCACTCATCATCGCCGCCTCCGCTTGTCAGTTTCTTCTGCATTTGTTTGAGCGTTTCTAGATAGGCTTTTTCTACTTCGGTGAGCTCATCAGCGGTTTGCTCTTTGTATAGGGTATATTCGCTGTGCGCTTTTTGTGTTGCGGCTTCGTGTGTTACGGTGCCGCTGCCCTCCAATATCCCCATGCCAAAATCGCGCGAAAACTTATCTAGGGTATGCAGCCAGTCGCGCATATACATCGGCTCTTCTCTTTCGGCTTTGAGTTCCGCCATATCAAAAAAGGCGTTTACCATACGGCGCAGGGCAAAAAGCTCTTTTTCTGTCATATAATTCTTGGCGATTGTTACTTCACTCTTTGTGGGGCGGTTGCCCTTAAACGCGGTCAATCCCATAAACGGGAGCGTCGCATTGGCTCGGTCAAAAACGATTTCACTTGCCGTTTTTCCGCTTGCCGCATAATGGAATTTATTCTGAATGATTTTGAAAAACTCGTAGGTCTCGGGCATAGAGGCGTTGTAATCTAGGCTTGTTGCGTATAGGTCTAGTATTTGACGGTACATGACTTTTTCGCTTGCGCGTATGTCGCGTATCCGCTCTAACAGCTCTTTCCAGTAAATACCCCCGCCCATATTCTTTAGAAAGTCGTCGTTCATTGCAAAGCCTTTTTGCAAATATTCGTGCAAAACGCCCGTTGCCCACTGCCTGAACTGTGTGCCTCTGGGTGATTTTACACGGTAGCCCACGGCAATAATGACATCCAAACTGTAATGGGCTACGGGTTTATCTGAATTTGCAATTTGCAAAAATTGCAAATTGCTTTTTTTGTCAACCTCACCCTCGTCCAATATGTTTTTTATATGACGGGAAACTCCACTTACATCTCTCATAAACAACTTTGCAATTTGCGCCTGTGTAAGCCAAAGTGTTTTTTCGCCCATACGCACATCTATTTTTACCTTACCGTCTTTTGACTCATAGATAATTATCTGTGATTCTTTGTTCATTCCGGCAGCCTCACTTTGGCAAGGTTTTGCCTTATGCGCTCATCAAGGGCTACGCTCTCTGCCATCTGAGTTTCAAGCTCTGCGGTCAAGGTTTTTACCCTTTCTGCAAAATCGAAATCGTCCTCATCATCGGGCAGTCCTATGTATCGTCCGGGTGTAAGCACATAGTCAAGCGCGGCTACTCCGCCCTCGCCCGATATGCTTGCCGACTTGCAAAAGCCCGCTATATCTTCATATCTGCCGTTCTGCGTTTTCCAATTGCGGTAGGTATCGGCAATTTGTGTGATATCATCATCGGTAAGCTCTCTGGTGCGGCGGTTGATAAGGGTACCCATATTGCGCGCGTCAATAAAGAGTATTCTATCTCGTAACGGGTGGTTAGGGTTGCTTTCTTTGGCTTTGTTCAAGAACCATAGACAGGCGGGAATTTGGGTATTCAAGAACAACTTTGTGGGAAGATTGACAATACAGTCCACAAGCCCTGCTTCTATTATCGCCTTGCGGATTCTGTCCTCGCCGCTTTGCTTGCTGGACAAGGAGCCTTTGGCAAGCACAAAGCCTGCCACACCTCTATGGTTCAGGTGATACAAAAAGTGCTGTACCCAAGCAAAGTTTGCGTTGCCTGCGGGTGGCGGATTGCCTCCGTACTGCCAGCGTCCGTCATTTCGCAGAGTTTCTCCACTCCAGTCGCCATCATTAAAGGGCGGATTGGCTATTACAAAATCAGCGCGCAAGTCCTCGTGTTCGTCTTTAAGAAAAGAACCTTCATTGTTCCATTTTACATTAGAGCTGTCTATTTGTCTGATGGCAAGATTCATTTTGGCTAGGCGCCAGGTTGTTTGGTTGCTCTCCTGCCCGAACACCGAAACAACGCGGTTCATAAGCCGTGCAATCTCGCTTTTGTCACCGTCATATTTATCTGCGTGCGCGGCGATAAACTGCTCGCTCTGCACGAACATCCCGCCACTGCCGCAACAGGGGTCAAAAACCTGTCCGCGATATGGCTCCAGCATTTCTACAAGTAATTTTACAACGCATTTGGGCGTATAGAATTGACCGCCCTTTCTGCCCTCTGCAAGCGCAAATTGCCCCAAGAAGTATTCATACACTTTGCCCAAAACATCGTTAGACCTTGACACGCTGTCCCCAAGCGCGACTGTTGCGATAAGGTCAATAAGTCCCCCCAGCGTTGTGGGGTCTAGGCTTTCTCTTGCATAATTCTTCGGCAAAACGCCTTTGAGAGACGGGTTTGCCTTTTCTACACCCTCCATTGCCGCGTCTACACGCTTGCCTATAGGTATGTCCGTCTTTTTTGCGCTGTCTTTCAAAAAACTCCAACGCGCCTCCTGAGGCACAAAAAATACATTTGCCGCGCGATATTCATTAATATCTTCAGGATCTGCATACTCGTATTCGCCAACACCTGAAAGTAACTTCTTGTGATGTTCTTCAAAATTATCAGATATGTATTTAAGAAAGATAAGCCCCAAAACAATATGCTTATATTCCGCCGCGTCAATATTCTTGCGTAGTTTATCCGCCGCCGCCCAAAGCACTTGTTCTATAGGTTGCTCTTTGATTTTCTTATTTGCTTTAGCCATTATGTTTTTCTCCAGTTATTATTCCTATTATCCTACCGTCATCGGAGGCAGGTCAATAATTGTATATATTTCTACCTAGGTTTATTTATCGTCAAACTTTATGCCTTTCTTTTGGCAAAACTCATCAAACTTGCGCCTCTCCAAAAACTGCGGTTCGTTGCGTCCTTTTTCCCATCTGTTTATCGTTGAAAAGGCAACACCTAGCTCTGCTGCAAGCTGAGCTTGTGTCAACTTTAATTGCCCTCTGACTTCTTGTACTTTTTCGCTGAATGTCATTTTACCACCTCTAAGCAAACTATCTTATATTATAGCATAATTTCCTTAAATTTCAACCCCTATCCTTAAGTT
>CAYJBS010000119.1:0-3493 GCA_964368435.1 uncultured Christensenella sp.
AGGTAGTTTCTTCTTTCCGGAAGAAAACATCTTCATCATATCCTTGGTCTGATTGAACTGGTTCATCAATCTGTTGACTTCCTGCACCGTTGTGCCGCTGCCCTTTGCTATCCTTTTGCGTCTTGAACCGTTCAATAAGTCGGGGTTTGCGCGCTCTTTCGGCGTCATGGAGAGAATAATAGCTTTTGTTTTGTCTATTTGGTTCTCGTCAACATTCAAATCCGCTCCCTTGAGTTTGTTGGATAGTCCCGGAATCATACCCATCATCTCGGTAAGGTTGCCCATCTTCTTCATGCTCGACAATTGATTCATATAGTCTTCAAGGTCGAAACTGCGTTCCTTGATTTTCTTTGCAAGTTTCTTGGCATCATCTTCGGTAATGGCTTGTTGCGCGCGCTCTATAAGCGTCAGCACATCGCCCATTCCCAATATGCGACTTGCCATTCTGTCGGGGTGAAATGCCTCAAGGTCTGTCAATTTCTCGCCTATTCCGCAGAACTTTATGGGTTTGTTCAGCAACGCTTTTATGGACAACGCCGCGCCGCCTCTGGTGTCACCGTCAAGTTTCGTCAAGATTACGCCGGAAATCTCAAGTTTTTGGTTGAAAGTAGAGGCTACATTGACGGAGTCTTGTCCCAGCATTGCGTCAACAACAAGCAAGATTTCGGTCGGCTTGACCTTCGACTTTATGCTTTGAAGCTCTTCCATAAGTGTTTCGTCAATATGCAGTCTGCCTGCTGTATCGATGATTACGGTATCCAAACCTTGCTTTTTGGCATACGCAATGCCCTCTTCAGCTATTTTGACGGGGTTCTTTTGTCCCATTTCAAAAACAGGTGTTTCTGCCTTTTCGCCGACTATTTGAAGCTGTTTTATGGCGGCGGGACGGTAAATGTCTCCTGCCACCAGCAACACTTTTTTGCCTTGTTTTTTTAGATAGAGCGCCAGCTTTCCGCACATTGTCGTCTTGCCCGCGCCCTGAAGTCCGCACATCATAATGACTGTAGGCGGCTTGTCGCTGACTTCCAGTTTGCTATGCGTGGAACCCATGAGGCGAACAAGTTCTTCGTTTACTATTTTTATGACTTGTTGTGACGGGTCGAGTCCTCGCAAAATATCTTCGCCGGTAGAGCGCTCCGTAACAGCGTTAATAAAGGACTTTGCCACAAGGAAATTCACATCGGCTTCAAGCAGTGCCACTCTGACATCGCGCAATGCGCTTTTGACTTCCAGTTGGCTCAATGCGCCCTTGTTCTTGAGCTTCGAAAAAGCGTGATTAATCTTTTCGCTGAGGCTTCCGAACATTGATTTTATATCTCCTTTATGCTTTTTAGTAGGTTATTTAATTCTTTTTTCTGCTCGTTGTCGGCAGATTTTGTGATAATACTCTCAAGTTTTTCGGCAACGACTTTTACTTTGTTGACGAGTCCGAGTTTTTGTTCGTATTCTTCCAGTCGCTTTGCGCTCCTAACAAGCACTTCCCTCACGCCTTGGCGTGTGATGCCTGTTTCGTCGGCTATTTCGGCAAGCGACATATCACAGTCATAGTACAAACGCATTATTTCCGATTGGTGAGCGTTCAATAAGCCACCGTAATAATCGTTCAATACGCTTATTTCAAGTTTCTTCATTTCTCCTCGCAGTGTCAGTGTAAACGGAAAAACCTTTACAGCTGTTATTTTCTCATATAAGTGATGTTTTGTCAACAAAAAAATTATGGTAATTAAAAAATATTTTATTGAAAAGAATTGATATTTCTTCACTTCCGGCGGAAAGATATATTATGATTGTCATCCCGACTTTAATGGAGGGATCTCATCCGTTTTTATTCATTATGATTGCTCTGTTATATAAGTTCCTTCTTCATCTTCTCCAGTATCCTTGCTTCCAATCTCGATATCTGCACTTGCGACACACCAAGTTCGCGTGCTATTTCGCTTTGGGTCTTGTCTCGGTAATATCTCAGATATATGATTCTTTTGTCACGCTCTTCCAGCCCTTTTATCAAATCCTTTATTATCATCTTGTCGATGTCCTCGTCAGGAGTGCCTTTTGCGCACAATCTGTCGACAAGGCTCAAACCGTCATCATCGTTTTCGCTGTAGAGCGAAATGGGATAGCGCGAGCTGTCGAGTGTGAAGACTATGTCCTGCTCGGATATTTGGAACTCTTCGGCAAGTTCGCTGATTGTCGGTTCCTTGTTGTTGCTGTGACGGTATACTTCGATAAAAGCGTTGATTTTTTGTGAAAGGGATTTTATTGAGCGACTGACTTTTATTGCGCCGTCGTCCCTTATGAACCTTTTTATTTCGCCGGCTATCATAGGCACGGCATATGTGGAGAATCTGACACCGAATGAAGTATCAAAGTTGTTTATGGCTTTGATAATTCCCAGCGTGCCGAGCTGTATGAGGTCATCGTACTCAATCTGTTTGTTTTTGTATCTTCTCACGATGCTTTTTATTAACGGAAGGTTGTGGTGCAGCAGCTCGCTTTTTGCCTCGTCACTGCCCTCCTGCGCCTCTTTAATCAGCCGTAAGGTCTCTTCATTTTGCAGCATATTTATGCCAATCTCTTTGTCATTGTGACCGTTGTTCCGCTGCCGGGAGTCGATTCGACATCCAAGCTGTCCATAAATGATCTCATTATAGTAAAGCCCAGTCCACTTCGCTCCTCCGCTTCTTGTGTGGTGAAAAAGTCCATAAGAGCTTCTTCAATATTTCTTATTCCCTTGCCATAATCGGAAACTCTTACTTTTAGGACATTGTTTTCAATGCCTGCTTCAATAAGAATTTCTCCATTTCCGCTGTTTTCATACCCGTGCACTATGCAATTTGTCACTGCCTCGGAAATAGACGTTTTTATGTCGTTTATTATTTCTACCGTTGGATTACAGCTGATGCAAAAAGCCGCTACTACGCTTCGCGCAAAGGCTTCATTCTCATTCAGCGCATCAAATTTCAGACTCATATTGTTATTCATATCCACCTCAATTAAATTACGGGTATTATGTCGTATAAACCGCTGACCTTCAGCACTTTATCTATTTGTGGCGAGGGTTGGTCAAAGAACAGCGGTATGTGATTGTGTTTCAATTTCTTATATCGCCCGAGTATAAGTCCGACACCTGTGCTGTCCATAAAGCTCAATTTTTTGAGATTGAAGACGACTTTCTCGATGCCGTTCGAAAGGATACACTTATCCAGCTCTGCGCGTAGCCTCTCTGCTACGCTTTGGTCAAGCTCTCCGTCAAGATATACATACAGCGTGTTATGGCTCTGCTTTGTAAATACTTGCATATGACCCTCCTTACAAGTTTTGATTATAGAATAAATAAGGAAAGGGAAAACCACAAGTTGTGTATATAAATGGCAGATTTTGTCGCAATCGATATAAAGTGGCAAATTCATCTCAACTCTATCACTAAAAAATTTTTATGTTGAAATAATGCGAAAAACGATTGACAGAAACGCTAGGTATAATGTATATTATT
>CAYJBS010000120.1:0-3051 GCA_964368435.1 uncultured Christensenella sp.
GGATGAGATCCCTCCATTACAGTCGGGATGACATATAGTTGGATGAGATTCCTCCTCTTCGCTTATGCTTCGGTCGGAATGACATATAATATCTCACACCTTGCTTGACTAATGCAACTTTTCTTGTTATTATAAATAAATTAACAACAATGAGGTAACAATGTTTTTTACAAGGTTTTTTGATGCCGGCGCAAATATCTCTGAAATACTCATATCTTTGCTTTCCATGATACTTGCCGCTGTCACCGCAATAGTTTTTCACGAGGTTTCACACGGATATGTCGCCATGAAATGTGGTGATTTGACGGCAAAATCCCGCGGCAGACTGACCTTGAATCCCGTAGTACATTTTGATTTGATAGGCTTGCTTTTGTTACTTTTTGTCGGTTTCGGTTGGGCAAAACCTGTTCCGATAGACCCAAGAAACTTCAAAAATTATCGCAAAGGCATGTTGCTCGTATCACTTTCGGGCGTCGTGACCAATCTGATACTCGGCGGCATAGGTCTTTTGATACTGTTCTTTGTATCGCCGTATATCGGTTCATACAGTTTGACTTCTCCGGCTATCGTCATTATTCTGAAAATGCTGGCTTATTTTTATCTTGTCTATCTGGTCGGCATAAATTTCATGCTGGCATTCTTCAATATGCTGCCGATACATCCGCTTGACGGCTTCAAGTTTTTGACGCTATTTATCAAGCCCAACAACAAATATGCGCAGTTTATGTATCGTTACGGCTTTTATTGCATAATTGCTTTGATACTGTTCGGCAGTATTTTCAGACGGCTGGGACTATGGTATTTTGATATTTTCGGCATGATTTCTTCGCTTATTGCAAGACTTATTATGCTGGTTGCATAAGAGGGCGTATGGACGGTATTATTCATTCCCCCATAAATGAAGTTACATATCACCTTGAAAATCAAGAGTTTGACGGACCTCTCGACTTGCTTTTGACGATGGTTCGCGAAGCCAAAATCGACATTCGGGATATTTTTATCACAGATATAACAAATCAGTTTGTTGCATATGTTCAGAGCCTGACAGAAATGAATTATGAATATATCGCAGAATATATCACGCTGGCGGCGACGCTCCTCGCCATAAAATCTGCAAAGTTTTTGCCCAAAACCGAGGTTGAAGACGCGGAAGACATTGAAAACGAAGAAGAAAACCTTTTCTTGCGCATAGAAGCCTACAAAAGGTTCAAAAATGCCGCCGAAAAACTGCACGGTATGGAAGTTTTGCACAGATTTTACCGAGTGCCGAAATTTACAGAAAAGGACTATCGCGCGGTTGTCAAGGAATTCCGTTTGGACAGGCTTATCGAATGTTTTAAAATGCTGTTGGAAAGAATCGAGCATTTGGACAAACCCGAAGAAGAAAAGACCATCATAAAAGAAAGGTTCTCTATCTCCGACAAAATCATTGAAATAACAAAAATCATCAGAGAAAGAGGCAAACTCATTTTTTCCAGTCTTTTTGAGAAGGATTTCACCAAACTTGAAATGATAAACACTTTTCTTGCGTTGCTTGAAATACTAAAAAAACAAATTGCTCTTGCCGAACAAGGCGAGGGTTTTTCCGATATAATTATCCGTCACAATGCCGAGAACGATACGGCAGTCGAGGAAGAGGAGCTGACAATAGATGCTGAAGAATATAATTGAAGCGTTGCTTTTTTCCGCAGGAAAGGGACTGACTTTTGAAGAAATTATGTCGGTTTTTCAAGAAGAGCATAAAGACAGCGAAGTTCGGCAGGCGATCGACGACTTGCGTAAGGAATACCGCGACGAAAAAGGAATGGTACTCATCGAATACAACAAGAAATTCGAGTTTCAATCCAACCCGAAATACGGTGAGATCATCGCAGACGTGCTGACTCCCATAAAGGAAAAAGAGCTTTCAAAAACTTTGCTTGAAAGTTTGGCAATAATCGCCTATAAACAACCGATAACAAGGCTTGAAATAGAAGAAATCAGAGGAATAAGCTCCGAATATGCCGTTTCAATGCTGTTGAAATACAATCTTATCACAATAGCAGGAAGAAGAAACACCATTGGCAAGCCCTTGCTTTATGCCACAACGGACGAGTTTTTGCGCCGCTTCGAACTGAAAGATTTGAACGAGTTGCCCGATTATGAAGAGTTGCTTGAAATGATACGCAACAATTTTGACAAGTATTATAAATCGACAGAAAGCCTTTACCGTGGTGCCACGTCCGAAGAAGAGGAATTCGCCGAGGTCGCGGCAGCGCAAGACGACAACGCCGACTTCGAATTGGAAGAGGAAGAAATCCCCGACTTTTTGCAGGATGAAGATATTGTTGTCATCGAGTAATATAATTGTTTACCGAATGCCGGTTTGTTTTTATATGGATGAGATACCTCGACTATCGCTCGGTATGACAATCTTATATGTCATTTGACCGTAGCATAAACGAAGTGGAGAAAGCTCAATCCTTGTTATTTTATTGGGATGACAAAATATATTGAGATTCCGCAATATAAATTTTCTTTAATATCTTTTACAATTTATCCCAAACTAAAATCATGTTCGGCTTTTTTATAGTTTATCTTATTATGATTTTTGTGTTTATCACGCCGTTCAACATGGGGTTAAACAGCTTTATGTCGCTGAATTCAAAGCGCGCCGGCGGTACTTTTTCGCTAGGGTTTTTCTCCATTCGTTTAAGTATTGAGTCGGGGCTTGAGGGCTGGGAAATAGACGGTATTCGAGGTGAGGATACCACAGTTGAGCAACACAATAAGAAACCCGCTTTAGTACTGGACAAACGAGTTTTTTCAAAAATAAATGTAGATAGGGTCACAATATCGTTTTTATATGGAAAGGAAAACGACGCTTTTCAGACTTGTATGGTTTGCAATGCGGTAAATAACTTCTTTTCTATGCTGATATGCCTGTTTTCACATAAAATCGTCAGTTATCGCAATGTAGTTGTGCCGTCTTTTAATAAGGATTGCCTTTTTTTGCAGGTAAGATTGGATTTCAAAATAAATTTGTTGATAATATTTTCCACAGTAATAAAG
>CAYJBS010000121.1:0-2955 GCA_964368435.1 uncultured Christensenella sp.
AATCGGAATGACATCTATCTTTACCTTCGTCGCAATATACGATTGTCATCCCTCCATTACCTTCGTCGCAATATATGATTGTCATTTCGACCGAAGTGGAGAAATCTCATCCGAATGACATATACATGTCATTATTGATATTACGAGAGCCTCTGTGTCTATGCCTTCTTTATGGCATCGACAGGCAGCATTCTGCTGATTTTTCTTGCAGGAATGATTGTTGCGGCAAATACCAATAGCGCGCTCATAAGAACTACGATAATAAAAGGCGGCGGTGACAGCGTCAGCAATGTCAGATTGTTGACTGCTTGGTTGCGGAACATCTTCAAAAAGCTGTCGCGCAGCGTGTTATTTACGATGGCAGTCAGCAACATCATACCCAAGCATGAGAACAGCGTAGTTATGCCGCCGATAACCGAAGCTTCGTTGAGGAAGATTTTCGAGACGTCCAAGCCCCTTGCGCCCAAAGCGCGCAGTACTCCGATATCCCGTTTTTTGTTCATAACCGAGGTGGACATAAAGTTCGCGAGCAAGATGACGGAGAACACTCCCATGAGGTAGCTGAGATACCGGAAGACCTTTTGAAAAATGAAGATCATATCGCTCATCGAATAAATGATATTCGAAACAGCTGTGAAATGATACATCATCAAGCCGCCCTCTGTTGTGTCGCAGGCAAAATCCAGTAGTTGGCTTTTTGCCAGGTCGCCCTTAGGCAACGCTGTATAAAGTCCTCCGCTCCTTAGCATTATGGCTTTTGCTTGATTGCGTACCGCTTCGGCGGAAATTATGTAACGCGGAATGTTGTTTATTAGCACATTGTTAGTGTCGTCGCTGTCGAGGTTTTGGCGGATAGCCTTATAATAATCAAAGATACCGACGACCTTCAAGGTCATCTCTTCGCCGTCTATGCCCAATCTGTCGTTGTAGGGAGTGAACTTATAGATATATTTATAGTTTTCGTTGCGAAAATCCAAAGATGCGCTGTCTCCGTTGTCAAAGGTGGCAAGTCCGCCGAAAATATCGTGGAATAATATGTCGCTTATGATTATTTCGTCATCCGCAAGAACAAAATTGGGGTTGTCCTGCAACCATGTATTGTTGTAGCTGACCTCAATATTTTCCAGCAAATCGCCGCCCTCGGGCAATAGACGGTTTTCGATGGTGTAGTTCGCCATGCGCACCTTGTTTGAGTACCATTCGGGGAGAAAGCCCTCGCTGACATAAAAAAGGCTGTAATAATTGCTTACCAAATGAGAAAGCTCCAATGCCCTTTCGTCTTCGATTTGTTCTTCGGTTTTCATTTGCAGAAAATCCATATATTTTTCAAAACCTGTGATGAAAACACCCGAGATTTTGAAGGAGTAATTTAGGTTAAGAGTATTTGTCTTCTCTATGATTGCGGCAACAAGTTTGCTCCAAATGATGCCGAACAGTTGTTTGTTTTTCTCGTAGGTTTTTTCGTCCAAAGGGTTTTTTTCGTCGCCAAGAAAATGGGTTATCAATGAATTGAGCAATTCGTTTTCGCCCTTTCCCGAAAGGACAGCCTCGGCTATAATCTGCTGCGCCAGCGCCAAAGCCTGCTGCTCCAATTCGATTTCCTCATCAAACTCTATTTTCAAAAAGATTTCGCCAAAGTCCGAAATGTTGAGTCCGATAAGCGACGGATCTCTTGAAAGGCAAGTGAATAGCATAAAGTCGGATATGACTACCTCGGAGCTGTCTTCATCGGGGAAGGAGCCAACGAGAGTGAACCCCATACTTGTCAGCGCCTCTTCTGAGGTCTCGACAACGCCGTTTATGTTTGTGGGAAGATAGGCTCCGCCGACAAGGGGGATTGCAATACCTCTTACAGGTATGTATCGGCTGAAAATAAGTTCAGGAAAGGCGGTTTGCAGTGCGGTTATATTTTCTTCCGGAATAGGTTCATAAGAGCGCTCAAAGTAGTCAAAAAATTCTCCTATTTTTCCTTGACGGAGAATGACATTGTTTATTCCCGATTTCTTGAAGGAAGACACAGAGGAGTCTACCATATCATATTCGGCAAGAATTTCGGTGAAGCCGAACATCGATATGGCAAGTACAATCAGCAGTATTGTAAAAAACAATCTGCCTTTCTTGACACCGATATTGTTCAGCGCTATTTTCCAGGATGTCTTTGTCGGAAGCTTTGCGCCGACAAGCGGACAGTGGACATCTTTGTTTACGACAATCTTTTTTGTAGGCGAGAAACTTCCGTCTGCTTTTGCCGACAAGTCGGTAATAACTTTTCCGTCGGAAAGCTCAATAATCCGATCTCCGTATCGGAAAGCCGCCTCGCGGTCATGGGAAACGAAAATAATCAGTTTGGTTTTTGAAAGTTCTTTCAGAAATTCAAAGACTTGAATACCCGAAGTCGAATCGAGGTTGCCTGTAGGCTCGTCGGCAAAGATTATTTCCGGGTCCTTGATTAATGCCCTAGCTATGGCCACCCTTTGTTTTTGTCCGCCGGAAAGTTCGCTGGGTTTGCGCTCGGCAAGTCCCTCAAGACCGACAACGGCAAGCATGTCTTCGATTGTTTTGTCGTCGGGGGTTTTGCCTTGTAACTCAAGCGCCAACGCAATATTTTCTTTGACGGTGAACTCGCTTAGAATGTTGTATTCTTGAAAAATAAATCCGATATAGGTGTTGCGGTATGCGTCATAATCATTTTGCGAAAAATCTGCCGTCGATTTGCCGCAAATGAGGATTTCTCCGCTGTCAAAGGCATCAAGACCGCTGACAACATTCAAGAAAGTAGATTTGCCGCTGCCGCTTTTCCCTAAGATGAAAACCAGTCCTTTGTCTTCGAAACGCAGAGAAACGCCGTTCAGCGCCTTATGGCTCGATCCTTTTTTTGTGTGGTAGGTTTTTTTAAGGTTCTTTACTTCAAGCATCGTCTCTCCGAATAAGTGGTATTATATAATACAAAAAAGG
>CAYJBS010000122.1:0-2884 GCA_964368435.1 uncultured Christensenella sp.
TCCTTATTTATATGTCATCCCGACCGAAGCGGAGGGATCTCATCCTTATTATTTGATAATAAAAAAAGGCGAACCAATCGCCTTTTTTCTTGCATATTATTTCCTTAATTTCTGTTATCCTTTTCTATCTTCTCCTGCATATCTTTATCGAACTTCTTCTTGCTATAGAACGGGAACTGACGGTATTTTGTCTTCATGCGGAATTTTGATTCCTCGACCTTCTCGACTAAAAATTCTCTCAATTCGTCATAACCGCCGTCAACCATAGCTTCGGGCAAGATATAAAAATGAGTAGCCACGCCGCCATAGATATAGATTCTGTCTTTGCGAAAAGCCACCTTATCGATGCCGTTGAAGGTAAAATTCTCAGTGAACACCTTTTCGCTTTTGTCGTTATAGCTATCTGCTGTGAAGCCCTTGTTGTTGAATATCAAAAAATGTTTTTCTACCCCTCTTTTTTTGTATTCGGTTTTATAGCCGGCATATGCGGTGACTACGAAAAGCAGTACCGAAAGCCCCATAAGAAGCAAGGTGACAAGGAACATAACAAAGACCAAAATACTTTCAAAAAATATCAAGAATACTACTGCGGCGATAAAAAGCACAGCAAGCAACACCAATTCGCGCAAAGAAATATATTTACGGATATAGAACAAACTGCAATTTACATAGTCTTTTTTTGTGATGTTGATTTCTGCTCTGAACAAAGTTTACCTCTTTTGAAAAATAAAAACATAAGCCGTAATTTTTCTTACAGCTTATGTCTTGATTGTTTATGCGTATTTATATTTTATTAAACGCTTTGAGTCCAAAATAAGCTGTTGCGCCGAGAAAAGCTATCGTAAGGATGACGAAAACAGCAAGCGCGCCGCGGGCTTTTTTTAGTTTTTT
Organism: uncultured Christensenella sp.; assembly: GCA_964368435.1. Lineage (GTDB taxonomy): Bacteria > Bacillota > Clostridia > Christensenellales > DTU072 > DTU072. The sequence goes on from CAYJBS010000122.1 coordinate 892, forward strand.
TGCCGGCACCACATCCTCGGTTACGGCGGTTGCGTCGGATTCCTCTTCATAGATAGGAGCTTCATACACCGGATTGTATTCCAGCGCTCCGAACATCGAGTTGAAACGCTCTCTTTCGCGCATATACGCTTCCTTGTAATAGGTCTGAAGTGTTTCTTGAGAAACGGTCGGCTGCTGCTTAGCTTCTACATTGTCGATTTCTTTCATTTTCGGACTCCTTAACGCTTTATACATTATTTATTATACATATAAAATAATTATATGTCAATATTAACAAATAATAATAAATTAATATGTAATAGCTTGGCAATAACTTGCATAAAATGTTGATTATTATGGGGCTTGGCGCTCACCTTCTTTTATGAAACAATTCCCAAAGACAATCCCCATCTCAAAACGAAATAAATAGCAAAACAAACAGTTTACCTATTGAAAAATAGGCATTTATAAGATATAATAGTAAATTAGTGAGACATGAAAATTTAGGTATGAGGAGGCACATAATGAAAAAGATTGGCTACAAACGGAGACCGCTCCTAGGTTTTACTATTGCAATAATATGCATCCTTACAATATCAGGCATCCTGTCGCTTGTCGGAGTAGTGGGCAGCAACGCCAATTTGCGCTACGTTCGGGCGCTTGACGAAATCGAGACTCGCGATTTGATTGTCGAAAAAGACGGCTTGGGTTATTGGAGTTTCACCAATCAAGCTGACACAAATTTCAAAATTCTGCAACTGACAGACATACATATAGGCGCAGGCTTTATGACCATCAACAAAGACCGTTGGGCATCGGACGCCATAGCCACCCTCGTAAAACATACAAAACCCGATTTGATTATTGTCACGGGCGACATGGTATATCCCGTCCCTGTACAAGCAGGCACAAACAACAACCGTCGCTCAACTGAGCTTTTCGGTACACTCATGGACAGCTTTGGTATCCCATGGACGATAACCTACGGCAACCACGACGAAGAATGGTATGCAGCGTTCGAGCTTGAGGATTTGAATGAAATATACTCCTCTTTCGAGAATTGCATTTTCCAAAGCGGACCTGAGGATGTCTATGGTGAGTGCAATACTTTCATAAACATAAAGAATGCCGACAACAGTCTGAACACCTCGTTGGCGCTTATTGACTCAAATGCCTATATGCAGTCGGGACTGAAGATTAATATCTATGACAACATACACGACGACCAAGTAGCATGGTATGAAGAGCAGCTTTTTGCCATAAAAGATTATTACGAATTGAGCGAACTTATGCCTTCGCTTGCTTTCTTCCATATTCCCGTAAACGAGTTTGAAGATGCCTGGAAACTTTACAAACAGGGCAGCGATGAGGTGACCTACCATTACGGATATGCGGGAGAAAAGGACGAAAAAATCTTTCCTCCGGAAAACCGCGGTTTGATTTTTGATAAGATGGTAGCGTTGGGCAGCACCAAAGGCATCTTTTGCGGTCATGACCATTTGAACGACTTCTCACTGACCTACAAAGGCATACGCTTGACCTACGGAAAATCCATAGATTACCTTGCCTATTACAACATAAAAAATTCCACCACGCAAAGAGGCGGCACTGTTATCGAAATTGCACCCGACAGTAGTTTCTCAGTCTCTACCGTTGTACTTGCAGATATTTCGTAATTCAACAAATTGAATAAGGACGCCGCAAAAGTGGCGCCCTTTTTTTTTGAATAATTGCGACATTGTTGAAGAAAATAGTTTGTCTATATTGCATCATTTCGTATTTTTTTGAAAATCTATCAACTCTCCGAGAACATCAAACAAAGCTTGCAACTTCACCTCAAAAATCAGCGGAAAAAATCTTAGCTTTCCCATCGGTTGGGTGGAGATTATTATATTTTCACGCCTTTAAGCGTGTGTGTAATCGACGCTTAAGGCGGCGTAAGGGTTCACTACGAAGTTATTTTTTTAATTTGTCATCCCCGATTGGAGCGAAAGCGGAATAGAGGCATCTCATC
>CAYJBS010000123.1:0-2876 GCA_964368435.1 uncultured Christensenella sp.
AAAATATAGAGGTAAAAAAATGAAGCGTATCAGCACACTTTTCAAAAAATCACTTTGCAAAACCCATTCAACAGGCTGTGGCGAATGCCAATCTAGCTGCCAATCGGCTTGCAAAACCAGCTGCACAGTCGGCAACCAATCCTGCAAACAGGACGAGAAAATACATAAAATTGAGAAAAAACCTCAATAATGATTGATTTTATCAGCCATAAATACAAAGACAAACAGTATTATTTTTTATGGGACATAGAAAGTGGCAGTCTGCACAGCGTGGATAATGTCGCTTTTTTGTGTGCAAAGAAAAGATACGGCAGTCTTTCCGCTGAAGAACAAAAAGTTTTTGATACTTTTGAGGTCGGCGAAATTGAGGAGATAGGGCAGTTCTTTGACTCTCTTGAAAAAGAGGGCGCTTTGAATGCGCCGCCTATGCTGAAAGAATTCAAAAAGAATGCGGTTATCACGAAGGCGCTCTGTTTGAACATTTGTCACGATTGCAATATGCGTTGCGGTTATTGCTTTGCCGACGGCGGAAGCTATCACACGGCAAGGGACTACATGTCACTTGATGTGGCAAAAAAAGCCGTTGATTTTCTTATTCAAAACAGCGGCGGCAGGAAAAGCCTCGAAATTGACTTTTTCGGCGGCGAACCTTTGTTAAATCTCGATGTCATCAAGGACACAGTCGAATATGCAAAAGAAAGAGCGGCAGAAAGCGGCAAAGAGTTTTCTTTTACGCTGACTACCAATTGCGTGTTGCTGGATGACGAAACCATCGAATATTTGAACAAAGAAATGTACAACGTCGTATTGAGCATTGACGGCAGAAAAAAAACGCATGACAGCGTGCGAAAAAGCCTTGATAACACTTCATACGAAAAAATTGCAGACAATATCAAAAGATTTCGGGCTGTACGCGGAGACAAGAGCTATTATGTCCGCGGCACTTTTACGGCGCGCAACCTTGATTTTGCGCAGGATATACTTGCGCTCAACGATATGGGCTTCGACCAGATTTCTGTCGAACCTGTCGTACTTGACGAAAGTTCTCCGCTTGCCATAAAGGAACAGCACATTGACGCCATAAAAGATGAATACGACCGCTTTGCAAATATCTATCTGGATAGAAGGCAAACGGAAAAGAAGTTTAATTTCTTTCATTTTATGGTGGACCTTGAGAGCGGACCTTGCATAAACAAGCGGTTGACGGGGTGTGGAGCAGGTACGGAATATCTGTCGGTCAGTCCCTCGGGCGATATTTATCCTTGTCATCAGTTTGTCGGCAAAAAAGAATTCGTACTTGGCAATGTCTTTGACGGCATAAAAAGACAGGATATTAGGGAAGAATTCTCGGACATATCAATTATGAGCAAACCCAAATGTTTGGATTGCTTCGCAAAATATTATTGCGGCGGCGGTTGTTCGGCGAACGCCTACAACTCTTGCGGCAAATTGTGCGCCACTTACGACACAGGTTGCGAATTGACCAAAAAAAGGTTTGAATTGAGCTTAGCTATCGCCGGCATAGAAAAAATACTTTCCCTTGAATGGCAATAATTTTTTTCTTAATCGCGCGGGATATAATTTAACTGTTGACTATAAAAAATAAAACATATATAATAATTAAGATTAACACTTGGAGGCAAGTCGGTGAGCAGAACAAAATCAATCATCATACTATCGCTGATTGCGGTATTTATTATTGCAATGGCTTTGGTTATAGTACCGCTGAACGGCAAGGAATCCTTCCAGATAGGCAAATCGAATTACGATTTCTATTGGGTTTCCTCGGCTGTCAGACAGGGTCTTGACCTGAAAGGCGGTATGTACGCAGAATATTCGACAAACACGGAAGGATTGTCGAATCCTGAGGGCGCTATTGACGGCGCTATCGACAATCTTGAAAGTTTACTTTTTTCCAGAGGCTATTCTGAAGCAATTGTGACAAAACAAGGCACAAACGAAATCCGTGTGGAAGTACCCGATATTCAAGATACCGAGCAACTTATGGCTCTTATCGCAAAACCGGCGGTACTGGAATTCAAAGATAGCGCAGGCACTATTTGGATTGAAGGCTCAAAGCATCTTGAGGACGCAGTCGTTTCGCAAGAAGACGGTTCTTACGTCATTGCGTTGAAGTTCAACAAAACAGGTACGCAAGCTTTCTCGAATGCTACGGAACATGTCTTCAACAATACCGAAGACAAGATATTGAAGATATATCTTGACGGTGAAGAATTTATGGCGCCTACCGTCAACGGAGTTATTTCCAACGGACAAGCCATCATCACCAGTCCCGAATATGCCGCAGATTTCACAAAGGCAAACGAATATGCCGTAAAAATCAAGGCGGGCGCTTCCGAAGTCAAATTGACGCTGTTGCGTTCAGAGACCATCTCGCCATCACTCGGCGACGAGGCATTAATAAACAGCATAATCGCCGGCGCAATAGGCGTTGCGGCTATTTGTGTGCTATTGATATTGCTTTACAGACTGCTTGGCGCTTGCGCTTCCGTGGCTCTTATCGTTTATGTAGAATTATTGATACTTCTTTTGGCGGTGGTGCCGTGGGTACAGCTTACGCTTCCCGGTATTGCAGGTGTCATACTGAGTATAGGTATGGCAGTCGATGCCAACGTCATTATTTTTGAAAGAATAAAAGAGTTGAAGCTCATCGGCAACCGTTCGATACCGTCATCGGTTAAGGCAGGTTTCCAAAGAGCGTTAATAACAATATTAGATTCGAACATAACGACGATTATCGGAGCCATAGTTATGATGATATTCGGCTCATCGAGCATAAAGAGCTTTGCTTTGACACTGCTCATAGGTGTTGTGCTTTCGCTATTCACCGCCGTTACCGTGACAAGATTGCTTGT
>CAYJBS010000124.1:0-2854 GCA_964368435.1 uncultured Christensenella sp.
ATTATTCTTTGTTCCGCAACTCAACCAATGCTTGAGGGCACACAGAGAAAAAACCTATTGCTTCAGGATGATTTCAAAATTATTGACTGCAAGGACGATTTTAAAGACATCAGGAGAGTAACGATTTCTGTTGAGGGTGAAAAAGATTGTGAGGATGCCGCCGATTTTATTTTTGAGAAGGCAGACGATTGCGGCAGTTGCCTTGCAATCATGAACACGAAGAAAACCGCTCTTGAAATATATAACCGGTTAAAAAGTAAATCGACCGATTTTAAACTTATTCATCTGAGCACCTCTATGTGTCCCAGCCACAGAATACAGGCGATTAATATGGTTAAAGACAGTTTGGCGAGAGGCGAGAGGGTTATTTGTGTTTCCACGCAGTTGATTGAGGCCGGCGTTGATATTTCATTCTCCTGCGTTGTGCGCGCCGCGGCCGGGCTTGATTCGATAGCCCAGGCAGCCGGGCGGTGTAACCGAAATGGCGAAAGCACTGTTCCAAAGATTGTATATACATTTCCCTTGAAAGATGAAAATCTTGATAAACTTATAGATATAAAATCCGGCAAAGGAATCACGGCGCAAATTGCCAAAAGCGAGGATTATGCTCTGGATTTACTCGACGAGGCAGCTATGAGGGCATTTTATCAGCAATATTTTGCCGGAAAAGACAGTCAAATGGACTATCCGACAAAAGATCGACAAACCATTTATGCTCTGCTCTCCGGGAATGACTCCGGAAAGAAAAATTATAAAAACAAAACCGGAGATTCTTTTCCTCATTTCATATCGCAGGCGTTTTATTCTGCTGATGTGGGGTTCTGCGTAATAGAAGATAATACGAAAACTATTGTTGTAATGTTTGGTGAGGCGGAGAGGCTGATTGATGAATACCGAAAACAGCCGACTTATCTTGTAACAAAACAAAAGGTGGAGATTATCAAAAAACTTCAAAAATACAGTGTTTCTTTATATGAATGGCAGCTAAAAGAATTGGCCGAGCAAAATGCGCTGTACACACTTGACCCACAGACCGGCATATTAATTCTTAGCTCAAATTACTACTCACCCGAAACCGGCGTTGTCCAAGAGGCTATACAAGATAATCTTATTGTCTGATAAGGAGGACGAAAAATTGAAAGACGAAGTGCTGAGCGCGATAACAAGAAAGCGAAATTCCGTCGATTTTGAAGTTTATGCAAAATATGCGCTGTTCTCAGACCCGATAACCCGCGTTGGCGGTGAGAAATTTTCCTATCATGTGCCAACATATCAAGCTTTAAAAGGCATTCTTGAGTCGATTTATTGGAAACCGACCTTCATTTGGGTTATTGACGCTGTGCGGATAATGGCTAAGATTCAAACCGAGGGCAAGGGCATCCGCCCCATAAAAATGAGTGGCGGGAATGATTTGGCATATTATACATACCTCAAAGATGTTCGCTATCAAGTGCTTGCTCATTTTGAGTGGAACGAAAACAGACAAGGCCTACAAAACGACCGAAATGAAAACAAACACCATAATATTGCTCTGCGCAGTGTGAAAAAGGGGGGCAGGCGCGATATATTTTTGGGAACACGCGAATGTCAGGGCTATGTTGAAGCATGCGAATTTGGAAGCGGGGATGGCTTTTATGATGATTACGGACAATTAAACTTCGGCTTTATGTTTCATGGAATTGATTATCCGGATGAGAATATATTGAAAAGCGATAACCGAGCGCCGTCTAAAAATTTTGATGTGCGCTTTTGGAATTGCTCCATGAAGGATGGAATTATCATTTTTCCCCCTCCGAGCGATCCCTCTCTCAAACGAAGAACTGTATTTGAAAATCAACCAATTAAAGAATTTGTTCTTGGGGAAAATCTGCTTTCGGTCAATAAAGAAAGCGAGGATGAATAATGGGATTATTTCAAAACCTGCTTGAAACTTATGAGAGATGCTCTTATGCAATTGGCATTGCAAGATTTGACCATGAAGGGCGGGTTAATGAAAAGAAAACCTTGCTGCCGATTGGCCATATGACCTTCAAGTCTGAAATTTGCGTAACAATAGACAAACACGGAAACTTTGTCAGCGCAAGTCGTGACAATAAAGAAACAACAATTATTATCCCTTGTACAGAAAGCTCGTCCGGACGCTCCTCCGGCATTGCCGCACACCCGCTTTGTGACCAGCTTGATTATGTGGGGGGTGTTAATGCTGATAAAATAGAAGCATATCTTTTAGGGCTGAATTCTTGGAAGGGCGATATTGCGGAGCTTTGCGCAATATATATTTATATTTCAGGCAAAACCATAATAAATGACTTGCTAAACAATGATATTTTCAGAGCCGGTGAATATCAAAAAAGCGAACAAGATAATATAGACAGGCAGATTGATAACGAAAAAATCAGAAAAATCGGAGTGCGCTTTACGGTGCAAATCGACCGGGGCTGGATAAATGTTTGGGAAAGCAAAGATTTGAGAGAAGCCTGGATAGCTTACATAAACAAAGGCTCTGATACTGAAAATATAACTTTTGATTATTTAAGCGGCGAAACTGTCAAAAAAATCGCAAAACAACACCCCAAAAATATTAATTCGCTTACAGGGAATGCAAAACTCTGCTCCTGTAACGACACGAGTGAATTTACTTTTCGAGGAAGATTTGCAAAGCAAGATGATGCGCTTATTGTTGATTATGTAAATTCCCAAAAGATGCACCAAATGCTCAGATGGCTTATTGCCAATTACGGCTATTTCGTAGATTCTCAAGTTGTTGTAACCTGGGCGGTTGACAGCGAAACCGAGGTGAGTGATTCCCCCTATCTAAAACCTAACAAATCCATTGCGCAAAAACCGGGAAGGT
>CAYJBS010000125.1:0-2852 GCA_964368435.1 uncultured Christensenella sp.
GTAAGCTCAGCCGCAGGCTTAACGACAACCACTGGTTGCCTTTGTTGAGGTCTTGGTTGGTTGTTTCTGTTTTGATTTTTGTTTTTGTTTTTGTTTGCCATATGCTTACACCTCGTAAAGGTCAACGATGACCTTGGTTATTTTTTCAAGTTTATCTATTTGGTCTTTTGAAAATTGGAGTTTTTTGTCTTTTTTATAGTGACTTCCATCGCTCCGCTTGCCGTATAGCGAAACCATATCGCTAATGAAATCAAAATACAAAGATTTGCAACTGTTCAGGTTTTTGATTACAAAGAACAGGTTTGCAACATCCGCCTTGAAGTTATCCCACGCCTTCTGCCAATTGTTATAAACATCTTTATTAAACAGCTTGCTTCCGTCAACACCAAGTTTTTGACACGCAGCCTCAATCTCTTGGCAAAACTGTCGATAATCATACGAAACACGCTGAGCTGTGTTTGAGTAGTCCTTCAATGGCTCAACTAAACATTCCAAGTAATGACCAAGATTATTAAAGTAGTCTTCAGACCTACTATGGAAAAGCCCATCCACCTTAATTAAAATCCTTTTGAGGTCATTGTTCCCTGTATGCTCAATCAGCCTGTAAATCGTTCCGCATGAATTAAGTTGCCTTGAAATATCTTTACGCAACACATCGTCCGTCAAAACAATTTCGGGAACAATATAGTTCTGTTCTAAATCTGCCATCAATGTCGCCAAGTCACTTGCCTGACCGCTTTTTCTCGCCAAACCGAACTGCTTGTTGAACCACGAATAAGTGACTTCTCTATCAAACGGAGTTGTTACCCAAAACTTATTGTCCTTTACATAAATCTCAACTTTCAGCCGAAACAAGCACTCCGTGTTCTCTAAGTAAATCAAGTTGAATCTACTTCTCGATTGTGGCTTTTGTGCGGATACTTCCTCTAAAGACCCGCCCTCATTTATCGAGAATTCCACTTCCTCGTCTGGGTCGACAAACTGTTCGTCTTCATCGATATAATTCGGAGCGTTTACCATTTCGGAATTCTGATTTTTTGCATAGATTTTCAACGCTCTTATAATCTGCGATTTCTTGGGACGGCTCTTTGATATAGGACTGATGCAATCTAAATCTGCTCGCCAATCCTCAATGCTGTCCGTATCGCCAAAGAATGGAACTACTTCGCCTGTGACACCATCTTTGAAAATCCGCTTAATTTGCACTTGCTCTGAAAACATATTCTCAAAGGTCGAAAGGAACTCAAACGCATCAGCTTTGATAGTTTTAGAAACAATCCCATGCGATGGGTCTGTTGATGACACAAACCCATGCTCCGCATTGATGATAATCCTATCGAGCGTGGTCGTATCTATTACGCTTGAAAACTTTTCAGCCAGCACTTTCTTTGCTTGCTCTGTTTCTGATAAAGCATACGAGTCTTTGGCTTTCTTTGCCTCTTTGTTTTTGAGAACAACAATCGACAAATACAACCACACGAACAAGTCTGAGCGAACCTGTTCGGGCATTAAGACATCGTAGCGATAAAACGGCCATTTGACTTCCGCCACTTTTCTTCCCATATCTTTACTCATGCGCACCTACCTTTTCGATGTATTGCATCAAATTTCTAAATGTATCGTTACGGCCGAAAGTTTCTTTGTTCCCTACGACGACAAGAAGTTTTCTTGCTCTTGACAACGCAACATTGATTCTGCTTCGAGAGTAATGAATAAACCCAAGGCTTGATGCCGCATTCTGCTCGGTGTTACTGCGAACCGTCGAAAGGATAACAATGTCAAACTCTTGACCTTGATAAGAGTCTACTGTCCCCACGTTAACCATGTCCCTTTGCTCTCTCGGAAAGGTTTCATTGAGCATTTTGTCTATTAGCTCAACCTGCCCCTTATAAAAGGAAATGATGCCCACATTTAGTTTTCTGTCCTTGTTATTTTGAAATAGGTTCTTTATAATGCCCACAATCCTATCCGCTTCCGAATGCCTGCGATAAGATGATGAATGCCCATCCTCTAAACCACCCGGCACAAGCGGAACATCTACCCACGCAATGCTTTTGCCGTTATATAAGCCAAAGTCATTAATATGCTTCAAAGTTCTTTTGCCGTTTGTCAGCCGTCCTTTTTTAACAATTCTGCCATCCTTAATTTCACCGCCGTAAAATTCAGCACTGATGAAATCTCCAAGAGCAGGCGGCATACGGTGCTGTTCCTGTATCATGACATGTCGCTTAAATCTAAGTTTTCCGTTTGTGTACGACTTTTCAAGGGCAGCGTAAATAATCTCGAACAATGACGTCAGAAGTAATTTATCATCATAGTTTGCATACTTACCTTTTTCGTCATGAAACTTTCTCACATACTTTGTTTCGATATAATGCGGCAACTGCATTTGGTCTCCGACCATTATGACTTTAATCCCCATAAGTACCGGCAACATTAAGTCAAGCGGATTTGCTCTTGCCGCCTCATCTATGATGACATAGTCGAATTTACTCTCTTCTAACTCGACAATCTCTGCGCCTTTCTTGGACTGCGCACAAGTAGTGCCGATTACACTTGTGTAGTTGCGAACTATCTCGATTGAGTTCTCGTCATCGAGCAGTCTGAAACGAAGCTCGTCAATAATATCAAACCAGCCCTTCTCTCTGCCGCTTGCAATTTTCCTTACTTGTGCATAAATATCCTCTACGATGTCTTTTGCCGTCCTTGACGGTACATCAAACGCCGTTTTTACCCTTGGCGCAATGTCATTTTTAAGTTTCTCAACATAGTCGACATAGGTAGAAAAAACCTCTTCGTTTAACGCAGTGTCATCTGACAGCAATTTTTCTAAGATGTCGGCAGCGAGAAGT
>CAYJBS010000126.1:0-2828 GCA_964368435.1 uncultured Christensenella sp.
GCTTGACCCTTTATTAATGTGAATTTGCAGTCCTTCATCTTTTCTTTGGCGTGTTCTCCCGGAAACCCTAACCTTACTAATTCTTTGAAAATCTTTTTATCGTCCTCGACAAAATTCAGGCTACATTTTCCCGTCCGCAAAATATTCTGCGCAGTATTAGAGTTGTTGCGACACTCCAAAAGCATTGCGTAATAGCTCTTGCCTGCAATGTAATACGGGAAGCACAGCGAATATGCCCCGAGCGACGTTTCCATATCTTCTCCTAGCGTACCGATAGCAAGGGTAGGCATGGGGAAAAAGGCCGAAGTTTGATAAAAGTTATTTACTATCCTAAGATCCTTGAATAAGGACATATTGTACCTCAAAGCTAAAATTATTATCGCGTACTTTATATATAATTATAGTTCATAATTACATTTTTTTCAATATGTAAAGAAACTTGCAATATGAGTAATTATACCGCGCCGTTGACAACCGTTTTATATCATTAATCAAAACTCTATTTTATCCGCCTCTATAACATATGAAGCTACGCTGCCGCTATAATCGGTATCCTCCGACCATGCGGAAATAATGTCTTGACTGTTGTCCTTTTTTTGCAGATTTATGTTGACAAATCCTGCGTTCTGCATGATTTTTCGCAGGTCCTCGACATACTCCGCTCCGCCTATACAGCTTGAAATCAGCGACAAGTCTTTCCTTGCTTTGGCATCTAATTTTTTTGTCGCTACCACATCGGACACAGACAGCCGTCCGCCTTTTTTTAATGCCCTGTATGCCTCTTTGAAGACCTGTTGTTTGTCGGGAGACAGATTTATTACACAATTCGAAATGATGACGTCGGCAGACTCATCGGCAACAGGCAAATGTTCTATTTCGCCCAGTCTGAACTCAACATTGGCATATCCTTTCTTGCTTGCATTTTTTCTTGCAAGCACAATCATATCGTAAGTCATATCTACTCCGATGACATGTCCTTTTTCGCCAACTTTGTTTCTTGCCAAAAAACAATCAAAACCGCCGCCACAACCAAGGTCAAGCACCGTTTCGCCTTCTTTTAGACCGGCAATAGCGACAGGGTTGCCGCAACCCAATCCCATATTCGACTGTTCCGGCGCTGACGACAAATCGCTTTCGGTATATCCCAACTTTAATGAGGATTCCTTGACATTCGTTGAGCTGTTACAACTGCATCCGCCACCGCAACATCCTCCCGAAGCACCCTTTTGGGCTACTTTTGAATAATTCTTGCGGACAGAATTCCTAATGTTGTCTTTATTTTTCATTAATTACCTCCATAAAATTATGTTTTGAAATATCGTTTCCTTAACCGAAATAATTCAACAATTCTTTTTCTTTCAGTACCCGCCCCATGCTCTTTATCTTTCCGTCCACTTCGAGGGCAGGCATCTGCATAATACCCTTGCCGATTATGGTTTTCAAGTCAGTTTCATAGACGATCTCGGCGTCAATTTCGTGTTTCTTAACGGTTGCCAACACGTTTTCGTGCAAGGCGTGACAGCTTTTGCATCCCGTACCGTAAACTACAATTTTCATAATAAAATCTCCTTTGACTTTTGGTTATATAAATAAGAAATTCAAGGCATTAAAAGTATAGCCGATAATAATAATCCCCACCACAACGATTGCTATAAACGACAACAATAATTGCGGCTTAACAGCTTTCGCCAACATAATTATACTAGGCAAGGACAACGCAGTAACACTCATCATAAAGGCTAAAATAGTGCCGGTGCCTACGCCTTTTGCGAACAAAGCCTCCGCAACGGGGATGGTGCCGAATATATCCGCATACATTGGTGCGCCCACAAAAGTAGCGATTATTGCCGAATACCATTTGTCTTGACCCAGCACGGCTTGTATCCAATTCTCGGGTATAAAATTATGAATTGCCGCGCCGATGCCTACTCCGATAAGAATATACGGCCATACCTTTTTTAAGGTCTCTAACATACTATCTTTGGCAAATAAGGCTCTATCCTTTTTGGTTAGTTCTGCTATATCCGTTTGGATGTTTGCTCCTTGCATTACAAATTCTCTCACTTCCTTGCCAACACCTGTTTTTTCAATAATTGTACCGCCCACAATCGCAAGTATTAGCCCTACTGCCACATAAGCAATTGCTATCGGAAAGCCAAAAACGCTTACAAGAAGAATCAGCGCGCCCAAATCAACTAGCGGACTAGAAATTAGAAAACTAAATGTAACACCGCTGGAAATCCCTGCACTTGTAAAGCCCATAAATAAAGGTATTGACGAACAGCTGCAAAATGGCGTTACAGTACCTAGCAACGCGCCCATTGCGTTGGCTCCGACGCCTTTATATCTTCCGAGTATCTTTTTTGTTCTCTCCGGCGGATAATAGCTCTGAATATAAGATATTATAAAGATAAGCAAGCATAGCAAGAATATTATCTTTATCGTATCATATATAAAAAACTGAATGGCTGTACCCCAAACGGTAGCCATAAAGCTTTCGCCGAAAATTCCGGTAAACGCCGCCACTATCAAACTGTTGAGCCATTTCATCCCCAGAACTTGGTCGGAAACAAAGTCAAAAACGGCTTTGACGGCATTCCATCCGCCGACAATCCCTGTGATTGTCAGCCCCACCGCAATAGCGGCGATGATTGAAAGGAATATCCAAAGTTTTTTGTGATTCTTTTTTTGCTTTGGAGCTTGCATGGTATCTTGCACATTTTCTTCTATTATTTCTATATTTTCATTTTCTTTCATATCATCCCCTCCTATAGATATATTTCAATATATCTATATAATAAAAAAGACTCTTTTTTAGAGTCTCCTTT
>CAYJBS010000127.1:0-2803 GCA_964368435.1 uncultured Christensenella sp.
TTTTTTTACCTCTATATTTTTTATTTATTATATTACTTTCGTCGACATAAATCAAGAAAAAACACAGAATAAAAAGTCATATCACAGCATTGGCTTGAATAATGTTTATTTAGGCGGAGGTTTTTATGAAAAAATTAGCAATTAACAAAACAAATATTTACGATGTAGTAAAATCCTACATCATCGCAATAATCATATCGCTTCTCAGCGTACTTATTTTTGCGTTGATCGTAAAGATATTCACTGTCGACAGCAAGGTTATTATGCCGATAAATCAGACAATAAAGATTATCAGCATATTGGGCGGTTGCTTCTTCGGCTTCAGCTGTCGTGAAAAAGGCGCGTTGAAAGGCGGAATAACCGGCGTTTTCTACACCTTGTTATCGATACTTGTTTTCGGGATAGTCGAAAAAAGCGTCAGCTTCAAAAATTTCAACTGGTTTGATCTGCTCGCAGGCACAATAGCAGGTGTTGTCAGCGGCATACTTGCAGTCAATTTGAAAAAGCAAAAATAAAGTATAAGGATATGGATGAGATTTCTCCACTTCGGTCAAAACGACAATCTATATGTCATACCGAGGGCGTTGGGTATCTCATCCCCAAATAAAAAATCCCCATTGAAAACAAAGGGGATTTTCGCATAGTCTTTTTTGTTTAGTTTTGTCTTCTTGGCTTGCGCCTTGAATGAAAACTATTTCTCCAGCTTGGTGCGGACAGAGTTCTTGATGACCGTCACAATTGTGGGGTTCTCTTCTGTGCCTACGTTTATTAAATATCTGTCGTTCTCTGCGTCTATGGACATGATTACTCCGACAAAACCGCCGATTGTCATGATCTTATCACCGGTGGTGATGGAGCTAAGCATTTCTGCCATCTTCTTTTTTTGTTTTCTTTGCGGTACTATTGTCATAACTATCATAAGGACAAAGAATACGCCCATTATTACCAATATCGGCCAGCTGCTATTACCAAACATTTTTTATTATCTCCTCTATTTAGATTGTATTATCAATATTACACTACCAAAATGAATTAATCAAGTAAATTATGGTTATTTTTTTTCATTATATTCATCAAAAAACTTATTTCTGAAATCCATAAGGCTGTCAGACCATATTGCTTCTTTTATTTGTGCCACAAGTCTGTGCAAGAAACTGATGTTGTGTATAGTCAGCAATCTGCCTCCGAAAATCTCGTCGGTATTTATTAAATGGCGGATATATGCCCTCGAATAATTTTTGCAGCAATAGCAGTCGCAACCCTCTTCGACAGGCATTTCGTCCTCTTTGTATTGAGCGTTTCGAATAGTCAAATTGCCTTTCATTGTCATAGCCGTGCCGTTCCTTGCCACGCGAGTGGGAAGTACGCAATCGAACATATCTATACCCCTAGTGACACCTTCTACGATACAGTCGGCGCTGCCTACTCCCATCAAATATCTTGGCATGCCTTTGGGATAATACGGTCTGAGCGTTTCCAACATTTCGTACATTATCGGCTTCGGCTCTCCGACAGAAAGTCCGCCGATAGCCAAACCGCATTTTGCGTACGGCAATGTTCTTTTGATGCTATCTATGCGTAAGTCCTTATACATATTGCCCTGCACAATGGGAAAAAGCATTTGTTCCGGTCTGTCAGCGGCTTTTGCGCACCTGTCGAGCCATTTCAGTGTGCGTTCAAGCGCATCTTTGGCTTTTTCGTACGATGTATCACCTGCTGTGCATTCGTCAAAAGCCATGATAATATCACTGCCTAGCGACTGTTGAATTTCAATGGATTTTTCGGGGGTAAAAAAATGCTTGCTGCCGTCAATAAAACTGTTAAACTCGCATCCCTCGTCTGTGATCTTGCGCATGGATGACAGCGAGAACACCTGAAAACCGCCGCTGTCGGTCAAAATCGGCTTGTTCCAATTCATAAACTTGTGCAATCCGCCGAGTTTTTCTATGGTTTTATGTCCCGGACGCAAATAAAGATGATAAGTGTTTGCCAAAATAATTTGCGAACCAACCTCATTTACTTCTTCCGGAGAAAGCGCCTTGACCGAAGCCATCGTGCCTACCGGCATAAAAACAGGCGTCTCGACAACACCTCTGGGCGTAGTCAGTCTGCCTATCCGCGCGCCTGTCTGCTTGCATTCTTTTATTACTTCATATTTGAACATGTTTCCTCCGAAAGTTGAATATGCGTTCGACTGCTATAATATCATCATAGCATCGCCGAAGCTAAAAAACCTGTATTTCTCTTTTATGGCTGTTTTGTACAGATCCAATACCTCTTCCCGTCCGGCAAAAGCCGATACCAGCATAATAAGCGTCGATTCTGGAAGGTGAAAATTCGTTATGATACCCTTTACGACTTTGAACTTGTAGGAAGGATAAATAAAAATATCCGTATAGCCCGAGCCTGCGTTGACGAGCCCGTTCTCTCCGCAAGCCGATTCAAGCGTTCTCACCGAAGTGGTGCCGACAGCTATTATTCTGCGGTTTTCGTTCAGCGCGCAATTTATTTTTTGTGCGGCATCGGAGGAAATTTGATAAAACTCCTCGTGCATTTTGTGTTCAAGTATATCGTCAACTTTTACCGGTCGGAATGTGCCTAGTCCCACATGCAAAAGCACTTCGACTATTTCCACCCCCATATCGGCAAGCTCTTTCAAAAGCTCTCGCGTAAAATGAAGTCCTGCCGTAGGCGCGGCGCTGGACCCTTCTACCTTGGAATAAACCGTTTGATAACGTTCTTTGTCTACAAGTTTTTCTGTGATATACGGCGGCAGCGGCACTTCGCCGACTCTGGACAAAAT
>CAYJBS010000128.1:0-2797 GCA_964368435.1 uncultured Christensenella sp.
ATTATATTGTCGAAGACATCGACAATCGAGAGTTTATGCAAGAATTGGCGCTGGAACTTGAAAAAATTACTCCACTTCCAAAATCGAAAAAGAAATAGGGCTATCACTAAATGTTTATATTATAAAGGGACATATTATGCACAATTCATTCTCGGAAATCAAATTATTCCAAGTAAAGCCCGAAAAACTCGGCGAGTTCGAAGCGCTTATTAACAAAGTAAAATCAGAGCAGCAAAAACTGCCCGGTTGTATCAGCGCGAAGTATATGAAGCGCTTTTACACTTTTGACGGAGTCGAAAACGGCGCGCCGCCAAGGGAGCTTTCGAAAATTGTGAAATGTGTAAAGTATTATTCTTTTTTGGAGTTCGACACGATAGAAAACTGCGGCAGAGCCAACGGTTGGTTCTTTGAACGGTATGCGAAAGATATTATGAAACTGCTTATTATGCCGTTCGACATCAACAGCGGTTATTCCGTTTTATGAAAGGTTATTGGGCAAGCAAGCTGAAATAACCTATAGATTCCGTATAAAGGTGAATTATGAGAGTATGGAATAGAACAAAAAATTTATTATCGCTGCTCTTGCTTTTCAGACGGCTTAATTCTTTAAGTACTGCGATTACGCAATCACCCTTGAAGCGTTTTTGAAGTCGATTATCAGCGAATGTCCATAATAAGAGAAGTTGAAAACAGCGGCTTTTCTTTCGGCGATGATATATTGGCTGTCGAAGCGCTTGTATTCAAGGTCGACTGCCGTTCCGTCGATAGTGAAAGCGCCGTCATATATGTTTTTGAGCGTGCGTCCCGAGGATTCATAAGTCAATGCCGAGTTTTCGAAGGTTACCTTGTTGGATTTTATACGGGCGCGGAAATCCGCAAAATTGCCGTCCACCGCGCTTGAGCCAAGCTCGTATATCCAGAATTGTTCTGCTCCGTATTGTACAAGGTCATATTCTTTTGACGCATCGCTGATAGGAAGCTCCAGACTGTCCACTTGCTCTTGTTTGTAGGGCAAATAACTCAGTTCGCTTGCGCCGATAAGCGCGATATAGCTGTCGCCGACTCTTCCGAAGGCGTAGTTGCCGTCAAGGATGACTTCATCCATAAGCTCCTTTGAGAACAGCGTATGCGTATACTTCACGGTATCACCCGAGGCAAGCGCAATCTTTTTCGAGGGAATCTTGTATATGCTCATCAGCACGTTTTTGTCCTGCACTGCGTCAGGCGCTACGCCGAAACCTGCGAAATATCCCGGAGTCTCATCGCTTTCAAGCCGCGCGGGGTGAGTGGTATATACGGTGATGCCTTTGGGCAGCGTGGCGATAGACAGGGTTTGTTGATCACCGAAAAAGCCGGGATGATATTTTTGATTGTTGGTCATCTTGTAATTTTCCGTGGTATACGAATAAATATTTCCGCGCTGAATCGCCGAACCGTTCATTATCGGTTCTACTGCGTCCATAATCGGAGGCAGCAGATTCAGCCATTTAAAAAGAGAGATATTCAAGTATTTCAAAGCCGACAGGAAATTGTTGTGCCAAAGGTCGTATTCGTTCATAATGTCCATAATGGTGTTTATGGTTTCGGGGTTTGTCTTGGCGCCCATCCCCAGCAAAAACATTATTTGACGGTCGCTTAGTCCCAGAAGGTCTTCGGCTCCAATCTCGTCGAGGTCGAGACCGTAAGAGGCTTTGACTTCTTTGTCGTCCTGATTTGCGCCTATCGCAAGGATGACCTCGGGCACTTCATAATAGGGCAGACCCGTGCCGGGTTGAGTCGAACGCAACATATCTATGACGAGATAGTCGTGACCGCCTTTTTGAACTGTATGATCGACTTCGCCCAGTTGCCATACGAAGTCTATGATATTTCGGGAAGGGCTGATTGCGAAGCCTCCGCCGTTGTTGTGGTCGTAGGAGCGTCCGCTTGTCGAAATGAAGGTGCCGTCGTAGAGATGAGAGGCATAGTCATAGAAAAGTAAGTCAAGGATAATCGAGGCTTTTGTCATAAGCTCGGTGTCTTCGCGCTCGCCGTACTGCACAACCATCGCCAGCGCCGCAAGGTCGACGGGATAATAGTTCGCCGAAAGGTATTCCGAAAAACCGTAATTAAAGCGCAGCTCCATCCATGTTAGAAACCTTGTGCGCGCTATTTCAACATGGTCTGCTCCCTTTTTGCCGTCGATAGAAAAAACAGCGTCGGGGAATGCTAGACCTGTGAGATACTCGACGGCGCAAAACAGAGCCTCATGGTTTTCGCTGTGATAGCACATGCTGTCCTTGCCGGGGGAGGTGATAAAGAATTTGAAACCCGTCAAAGTCTCTCGAATGGTACTTTCGATTTCGGGGGAGAGAGCGAGCATTTCTTCGCCGCCTGTGAAATATAGCTTCAAAAGGTCGATTGCTCTGAAATCGGAGCAGTCATAGCGATTATTTATGTAGGTGACGGTGTCAGCGATATTGGCAAGCACCATTTCCGCCGTAAGCGTAACGGTGGAATATTCGAGATTCGGATGCGTAACTCCTGGGTTGTTGTATGCCCAAATAAGGTCGGTGATGCCCTCTGTGTTCAGCGCTGCCGTCGGACGGCGGGGAGCGTCTTTTTTGGCTACGCCGATGAGTACATCGGTAGCTATCCACAAAATTATTGCCGAAATGACTGCGACAAAGCTCATTGCAATTATGAATGCCATACTTTTCTTTTTTCCCTTACTTTTCATTTTATTTGTCCTTTTTTATATGCTGTGATTACAGAACTCTATTAAAGATTATATGATTTTTTTTACCTTGTCAAATAT
>CAYJBS010000129.1:0-2789 GCA_964368435.1 uncultured Christensenella sp.
ACTCGGACGAAATTGCAACCGCCTCTTCTTCGGGGGCATTCTCTGCTATTGAATTGTTTTTGCTTATATCTTTTTCGTCAAAATTCTCCGACATAAATTACCTCATTTCCTTAGTTTCTTACTAGATTAAGTAATTATAGCATTAAACGGTGTGAAATACAATTATCACATTACATTGAACTTGACATAAAATGATTTTTAGTATATTTTATTATTATGAAATTCATTAAATGGTTCAAATCCAAATCCAAAGCAAAAAAGATAATATTCATCGTTGCATGCGTCTTGAGTTTTATTGTTTTGTTTTTGGCATTTACCTTGGGCATTTTTTTGATAAAGCAAGACATTATTACAAAAACAATGACCTCAAAGCTTCACGACTTTTTTGATGCGCATAAACAAAAGGATATCCGCAGGATCGCCGCTCACTATTATCCGGAGGGCAGCGACGCTTACAACAATCTCATAAACAACCCCCAAGAGTATTATGACTTAGAGGAGATCCAAAGCTTGCTTACTGCCACATCATTTGAAATAAGATATGTTCATTATCTCGGCAAGGACATTGAAATAGCCGCAGAAGTGGAATTCATCGTTGACGAGGCGATCTCAAAACATAGTTTTTATTCCACGGCGCAAAAACACAAAGGCAAATGGACTTTTTCATTATCCAGTATAATTAATGCATATCAAAAAATGCCGCATAATAACAGCGGTTATTCCCCTACGGTAATTGTCGATAAAAGCATTCTCTCCTACACTGTGGGAGAGGGAGAAACCATAGATCATAACACCTTCTCCGGCTGCAATAAGCTGCTTTATGTTAATTTTCCCAAAGACTATGAGCAGTTTGATACCGGCTGGTTTTATGAAAACAAGAACCTGATAGCCATAAATTTTGATGAGGGCAATCCGAATCTTTCTTCCGTCGACGGAGTTGTCTTTAACAAAGACGGTAGCCGTCTGCTGTTCTATCCCAGAGGAAAAATTCAAAGCGAAGGCTCCGCAAACGGCGTCTATAATATTCCCTCATTTGTAAAATCCGTTGCGGAAAGGGCTTTCCAAAATTGCGTAGGCGTCAGGACAATAAACGTTCCGTCTTCGGTGACAACAATAGAGCAATTTGCTTTTCAATCGGCTGACAACCTCACCGCAATAAACTTTAGCGAGGGATTGCAATCTCTCGGCAATGAGGCTTTTGAAAGTTGCCTAAACATAAAATCTTTGGTCTTCCCTAGCACACTAAAAACAATAGGGAAAGAGGCTTTTCACGGCTGTTTTCGTATAACAAGTGTCACCTTCGGAAAAGACAGCGCCTTATCCACACTGGATTTCGGAGCTTTTGAGCGTTGCTCCAGCCTAAAAACGGTGTACCTCCCCGACAATCTTACCGTTATCGACAGCTGGACATTTCAGGATTGCTTGTTGCTGGAAGAAATCAGACTGCCGAAGAATTTGCAATCGATCGGCGTATACGCCTTCCGTAATTGCGTAAATCTCTTGAACATATACCTCGGCGCCTCTGTGAAAGGCGTCAGTAAAGGCGCATTCGCCGATTGTGACAAGTTGACGCTGAGAACAGTATATTCGGCGAAACCCTCGGGATGGAATATTGAATGGGATTACGGTTTTGATAACGCCGTTGTTTGGAATGTCTAATTAGTTTCTGTTTATAAAAAACGGTATTCGCGCGAATACCGTTTTTTCATATAACCTTTTTTTGGTCTATTGATTATTCTTCCTGCCAATCTGTGCATTTTATCAGCGCTTCGTCATCCCAGTTGTCATCATCGGTAATGTCATTCGGGAAACCTCTGAAATTCAGCTGTAAGCTTGCATCCGCCGGTGTGACGATATATGTGGAATCCGTTATTGTTCCGACAGCTGCCTGCTGTCCGGGCAGGGGTACCGCACCGCTCTGACCGATACGCATAAGTCCGAAGTGGAATTGGTCGTATTCCAATCTAAGCTCTGTGCCTATGACAACATAACGCATAAACATACCGCCTTCGTTGCTTCTCAAATAAGGCTGTGCAGCGCCGTTTATATATAGCTTTACTCGGTGCATTCCGTCATTCTCTTTCGTCACAGTCTTTGTTGGAGACAAACTAAACGGATAGCCCGCGGGTACTTTCTGATTATATTGCGAAAACGTCGCCATCACCTCATAATTGGGTACGATGTCGTCCATATCGAATTCTGCCGTTTTCAACGCTATTACTACCGTGCAATTCACGTCGGTGGTATACCCGTATCTGTTATCGGTATCAACAAAAGCCTTATAATCATAATCCTGCGATTCAAGAGCGAGGAAGTCCAGGGCTTTTTCTTTGCCTACAGCTTTCGGGTCGATATAATAAAAAGAGAATTTTCCGTCGGCGTCGGACGTTGCGGCATATACGGGATCCTCGCCGAAAACAATTCTTATGCCGCTTTTGTCGGCATAACCGTCATCTCCGACATAGCCGTTTAGTTTTATGGCGCCGGCATCAGTGGCAACGGCAATTTTCAACTTTTTGGGCAGTGTATTTTCTCCGTTCTCGGTAGTTTTGTCATCAGGTTTACAGGAAGCCATAATGGCTGTCATCGAGAGTGCCAGTACAATAATCAAAAGGCATATAATAAATTTTTTCATTTTCTTCTCCGTATTATTATTTTTTCTTATTATAGCACATATATTACAGTTTCTTCAACAGAAAAAAAAGGATGAGCGTTGTCATCCTTTTTTGAAATTCTTATTTGTTTTTTATGGTGTCCAAAAACTTCCATACACCGTCAAAGCACTCTTT
>CAYJBS010000130.1:0-2750 GCA_964368435.1 uncultured Christensenella sp.
CATCATGCTTATTCCGATATATAAGCTATATTCTGGAGAAAAAAGATATAGTTATTTAGCAATATTGCTGTTTGTGAATATGCCATGTTTTCTTATGATATTTAGCGGTCTTAGACAAGCGATTGCAATATCTGTTGGTATCGTTGCGTACATGGTTCTTGAGAAAAGAAGATACATTTTAAGTGGCATTTTGATATTGCTTGCGGTATCGTTTCACATGTCTGCTTTTGTATTGGTATTGATTTACCCCGCATTTTTTTTCAAAATCAAGACTAAAGATTTGATTTTTATTGCACCCGCAATCGTTGCCATGTATATTTGGAGAGTTCCTTTCATCCAGTTTATGATTCGTTTGATGCCTTCCCGTTATATAGAATTTTACGGTGATATTGAAAAAACCGGAGCGGTCGGCATGATGATTTTGTTCTTGATATTTTCGGTGTTTTCTTTTGTTATTCAGGATGAGAACTCTATGTCAGAACGAGATTATTTTATGCGAAATGTGTTATTAATCGCAACAGTGTTTCAGTTTTTTGTTCCGATTCACGGATTGGTTCAGAGAGCAAGTTATTATTTTTTGATATTTGTGCCTGTTTCAATCTTGAGAGTGGTTCAGGCACCGAAAAAATATCTGAAAAACATTTCGAATTTAGCTGCATTGATTATGGGATGCTTCTTTGCACTATATTTTTTCTATACTGCGAATTTTTCAACCGATAATTTGCTTGATGTTTTTCCTTATAAATTTTATTGGAGCGGCGAAGGATGGTAGTTGTACAAATTAACTTTTCCTGCACATGGGGAAGTACGGGGAAAATTTGCGACGCAGTTAGTCAGATTTTGACGGAAGGAAAAATTGAAAACTATATTTTCTATATTTACGGAAAGAATCCGGAAAACAAACAAAATTATTTGAAATACGGAAATTTTCCGTATACAAAATTTCAAGCGTTGAAATCGAAGGTATTTGGTACTTACGGATTTCATTCTTCTGCGGCAACGAAATGGCTAATCGAAAAGTTTGAGGAGATCAAACCGGACATCGTTCACGTACATAATATTCACGGACATGACTGTCATTTTGAAATGCTGTTTCAGTATTTGAAAGCGAAGAATATAAAGGTATTTTATACTTTCCACGACTGCTGGGCATTTACCGGGTACTGTCCCCATTTTTCCATGGCAAAGTGCGACTATTGGCTTGATGGTTGCGGGAATTGTCCTTTGAGAAAACGGTACAGTTGGTTTTTCGACAGAAGCGCGAAAAATTATGATAAAAAAAGAAATGCCTTATCAGGACTGGATATGACGGTTATTACACCGTCGGAATGGCTTGCCGGATTGGTAAAACAGTCTTTTCTGAAGGATTATTCAGTTCAAATAATCAATAACGGGATCGATTTATCCGTGTTCAAGCCGACAGCCGGCCGTTTTCGTGAGAAATACAGTTTGCAAAACAAAAAAATTGTATTGGGCGTAGCCATGATGTGGGGTGTTGCCAAGGGGCTTGACGTGTTCGTTCATTTGGCGAAGACTCTGTCGGATGATTATCGGATCGTTTTGATTGGTACTGATGACAGTGTTGACAAGTTCCTATCGCAGAATGTGATCTCTATCCACCGCACGCAGAACCAGCAAGAGTTGGCAGAGATCTATACCGCGGCTGATATATTTGTTAACCCCACAAGAGAAGAGAACTATCCTACAGTGAATATGGAGTCTTTGGCGTGCGGTACTCCGGTGTTGACCTTCCGTACGGGAGGTAGTCCCGAAATGTTGGATGAAACCTGTGGCTCTATCGTCGATTGCGATGATATTGAGGGGCTCGAAAAAGAGATTATTCGCATATGCACGGAAAAGCCATATTCTGAAGGGGCATGCTCGAATAAGGCGAAAGAATTTGATAAAAACGAAAGATATAAGGAGTATTTAGAGCTATATGAAAGAGTTATCATTACAAGAACTAAAAGATATTGAATTTGAAATGCTTAAAATGTTTCGTTCTTTTTGTCTCGAAAATAACATAAAATACTACCTTTCCCATGGAACACTTTTAGGTGCAATACGATATAAGAAGTTTATTCCTTGGGATGACGATGTAGATTTGTTAATTCCTCGGGAAGATTACAACAGAATGCTATCTTTGTTCAAAGACGGTGATCGGTATCGTATTTTTGCATTTGAGAAAAATCAAGACTATTTATATCCTTTTGCGAAATTATGCGACATGACAACACGTAAAAATGAGTTTGATTATAACAACGATATTGAACTCGGAGTAAGTATAGATCTTTTTCCTCTTGATGCGTGGGATGACGATCTTGGTAAAGCAAAGAAAGAAATGAAATATATTCGGAAAAATTTGTTTTGTCTTGTTTTATCAAAACTCAAAAAGCCGGATTCTGCCAATCCTATAAAACGATTCGTTAAGGGAATCCTTATGATATTCTGTAAAATGTTTGGAAGCAAGTTTTACATTAATAGGATAATTAAAGCGTGTAATAAAGCGGGGATCTCAGATAAAAACTATTTGGGTTGTAAAGCATGGTGTGTATACGGAAAGCGTGATATTATTCCAGCGGAAGTGTTTTCAGAAACAGTCGAAGTCGAATTTGAAGGAGCTAAATTCCCGGCGCCGATTGATTATGATACATATTTGACGTGCCTATATGGCGACTATTTACCTGAGCCGCCAAAGGAAAAGCAGAAAACACATCATAGCTTTAAAGCATATCGACTATAACTCATCT
>CAYJBS010000131.1:0-2744 GCA_964368435.1 uncultured Christensenella sp.
AAATCTTCTGTCATTTCGACCGAAGCGTAAGCGTAGTGGAGAAATCTAAATCCTTATAAATAAAGCGGATGAGATCCCTCCACGTTGGTCGGGATGACATTTATAAATTTGAATACGCTCTCTTTCTTTACTCATGTATAGATGACATTATAAAGCGGATGAAATCCCTCCATTTCAATCTGTGATAAAATCTTCTGTCATTTCGACCGAAGCGTAAGCGTAGTGGAGAAATCTAAATCCTTTATTAAAAAACAATAAATCTCTATAAATCAAAACCTCATGGGTCTTATTTTCTTTTTCATCAGCCCTGCTATATCTTGATTCAACACCTTTGTGTCTATGGGCGGAGTAGTCGGTTCGGGCATAGCGTCTGCCGCCAATACCTCTTGCTGAAGTGTGTCGGGCAAAGGTTCTATTTCTTCAATAATCGACTCTTCTTCTTGCGGTTGTTCTGTAACGTGTTTTTTGCGTTTGCTGAGGAATTCTTCTGCCACAATGAGGTCAATATCCTTTATCAGCGGTCTGCCGAGCAATTTTCCGATGCCTTTGAGCATAAAATATTCCAGTTTTGCAGCGTACTTCCACATTACTATCATTGAGCCGACAAATACCAATCCAATTGCCGCCCAAATTAGTAAACCAACTCCGGAAAAAGGAATTTTTGAAACATTGCCGACAAAAAACACCGTCATAGCCACATTCAGCGGACGAGAAATCAATTGAATGATTATGAATGACACATAACCCATTGTTGTCAGTCCTGCAAATAGGCAGAGCACATCATCGGGAAAAGCAGGAAAGATGAACATATATATCATCATCGCCTTGTCCTTGCCCTTAATGAACTTGTAATACTTGTTCAACGCCTCTTCGCCGACGATCCATTTGACTAATCTCACGCCGAAGGTCTTGCCCAAAAAGAAGGCAAAGAGCGAGCCAAGCATAAGTCCGATTGTGCTAAGCAGCAGCGCTTCCCATGCCGGATAAATAGCCGCGCCTGCGGCAGTGACAACTGTCGAAGGAATGGGAATAAAGGTCACTTGCAGAAATTGAATGACAATAAATACGAATTTGCCCATGGCGCCGAAGTCATTTATGATATTTACGATGTCTTCTGCCGAACTAACTTCGTTCATTATGCCCGATTTCATAATCAAAGCAATCGCAGTGAGCAAAAGTAAACTAAAATACACCATAATGATAGAAATCTTATAGAGCATTTCTTTGGAATATATTACGCTGATAAAAAAGAGCAAACAAACAATAGGAACCAGCGCAATAATGGCAAGACCTACAGCAAGACTAAAGGCGCTGTAAGAATAACCTACAACGATAGCCAGCAGTATGGAACCTATGGCGCCAAATAGAATTCTTTTGTTCCTTTTTGTCATTTTTGTTCCTGTTTTTTTATTTCATCCTTTGCTAAAGCATCGCAACGGTTGTTGTATTCGTTATCGCTGTGCCCTTTTACTTTTATGAAACTAACCTTATGCTTTTCTGCTTCCATCAAAAAAGCCTTCCACAGGTCAATGTTTTTGACTTGATCGCCGCCTTTTGTGCGCCAGTTTGTCGCTTGCCAGTTATTTATCCAGCCCTTCAAAAATGGATCAAGTGAATAAGCGCTATCGCTGTATACGGTAACATCACATTTTTCTTTGAGCTGCTTCAAGGCATTTATGATGGCAAATAACTCCATACGGTTGTTGGTGGTGTCGGCATAACCGCCGGTAATGATTTTTTCGACACCTTTGTATATTAAAATAGCCGCCCAGCCGCCTCTGCCGGGGTTTCCGCTGCAAGCGCCGTCCGTGTATATGTCAACATGTTTCATAGCTTCTCGCTAAGCTCCTTCGAGCGTAACCGACAAGCTTTTATGCCGTGCGCTATGATGTCTTCCAATCCTTCTTCGCGGAATATCGTCACCGCTTCGATAGTGGTGCCGCCTTTGCTACAAACCATATCCACAAGCTTGTCCATACTCTCCGAGGATGCCCTTGCAAGCTCTGCCGCTCCGCTGAGCGTTGACACAGCCATTGTCTTGGCATCGTCATAGCTTAGTCCACCTTCCATGCCGCCCATTATCATGCCGTTGATAAACATATAGACATAGGCAGGACCACTGCCGCTGATGCTTGTCACGGCGTCAAATTGGTCCTCTTCTATTTCTAGCGTGTCGCCGCAAGCAGAAAATATATCGCTAATAAATTTTTTGTCCCTATCGCTTATGCCTTCGAAACGCATTGCGCAAAAACCCTTGCCTATTTTGCAGGGTGTGTTGGGCATAACTCGAACAAGTCCGATATCTGCATTAAGTTTTTTCTGCATGGTAGACAGTTTGACGCCTGCCATTATGGATATGACGGCAGAAACCTTAGAAAAATCATTGCCTTCAAGTATCGGCGCGTAGTGCTGAGGTTTGACGGACAGCAGTACAATGCCACAAGAGTCCAGCAGGCTCTGAATGTCTTTTGCAACAAACATACCCTTGTCTTTCATTGCGGAAAGTTTCATCGTGTCTATGTCACACGCCATGATTTGATCGGGGCGTAGCACACCTTCGAATATTGCTCTGTCTATGATGGCGTTTCCCATGACTCCTACGCCTATAATACCAAGTTTGAATTTCATTAATACTCCTTTTTTAATTGACTATGCGACCATTATGCTATATAATTACTCTTGCTTAGGAGAGTGGCTCAACGGTAGAGCAGCGGTCTCCAAAACCGCCGGTTGCGTGTTCAAAT
>CAYJBS010000132.1:0-2704 GCA_964368435.1 uncultured Christensenella sp.
GCAATTCGACATAGCCGTTGTTGATCCAATATTCGCGCATTGCCATCTCGGCAGTCGTTTGTACTTGGAAAATAAGCAAGCGGTCGCGCTTTCTGAGGTCGAGATATCTCCAGTCCATTCTGTGGTCGATGCTGACTTCATCTGTATTTTCGGATACGGCTAGAGGAAGCAGCGGCTCGGCATAGTTCTCGACGGTGACTTCTTCGACGAGAAGTTCTTTCTGTCCGAGCTTGACGTTTGGCGCCGAAACGGCGACTCCGGTCACGGTGATGCAGGTTTCAAGGGAACAGGAGGATATCAGTCTTGATTTCTCGTCATCGGCTTTCATGTTGGTAAGCTGAAGCTTTCCGGTATGGTCACGCAGTACGATAAACTGCATCTTTTTCTGGTCGCGGAGCGTCTCCACCCAGCCTTTTAGGGTAATTTTTTGATTGAGTAATTTGTCGACGTCTTTTATTAGGACTCTGGTCATTGTCACCTCTTTTATCTCGGAATAATTATGACTAACTATATAATAGTTCATACCAAAAGTCAAATGAATGTATAGACTTCGACACTTTTTTCGCCTTAGGGCTTGCAAAATTTACAAAAATAATATATAAATAAGGATAAGGTATAAAAGGGGAAACATATGAATGTACTGGCAAATTGTATTCACAAAAGATTCAAAAGAGGATGTCTTGAAGTTTTGGAAAATGCAATAAAGCTGAATCTTCCAATAAAAGATATGCTTTTTTTGGTCTTTTCCTATCAACAATCGTTCAAATCACCTTTTTTGAGAAGCGAAGAATTCGAAAAAACCTCAAGCAGCTTGACTTTCGGAGATATAATGGAAGAACTGTTGGTCGCGCGGGACTTGATGACGGCAAAGATGAGCAAGGATTTACAGGAGTTCGAGGGACATTTGTCCGTATGGAGACAAGACGCTGCGCAGAAATAGAGGAATAAGTTACGAGACGCCCCAAAAGAGGAGATTTCCAATGGATATTTGGGAATAGAGGATACTCTGCAAGTTTTTTATAAGCAAATGAATCTTTATTGCAACGAAATAAACACTTTTTTGCCGACTCGAAACTGGTATTAAATAGTTGACACCGAGGAAATAATAGTATATTATATTAAAGCATCGTCGCGGGGTAGAGCAGTCTGGTAGCTCGTCGGGCTCATAACCCGGAGGTCGTGTGGTTCAAATCCCGCCCCCGCAACCACACTTACAAAAGAAAAATCCCAATGGCGGCGTAGCTCAGCTGGTTAGAGCGGCCGGTTCATACCCGGCAGGTCGTTGGTTCGAATCTGACCGCCGCTACCAAAAAAATCAAGGCCCTATGGTCAAGTGGTTAAGACATCGCCCTTTCACGGCGGTAACCCGAGTTCGAACCTCGGTAGGGTCACCACCAAAATGGGAGCATAGCTCAGCTGGGAGAGCGCTTGCCTTACAAGCAAGATGTCACAGGTTCGAGCCCTGTTGTTCCCACCAAATACTCAAGGCGCTATCGGTTGAAGCGCCTTTTTGTATACTATGCTGTGAAAATACAGGCGCGAAAAACTCGTCTTATGAACGGGATATGAGATGAGAGTTACACTAATCATGAGATTTTTACACCATTATGTCATCCCGACCGAAGTGGAGGGATCTCATCCAAATGACCATGTTTGACGACTAGCCGTCAAAAAATGTATTGTAAGCATCCGTTACGTTCATAATGTTAACAGAAGGAAGCCCGATAAAAAACGCAATAATTTGTCCGATCTGAATAAAGGCGCTGTTGTTGACAAAATTATATAAGTAGCATATAATGAAGTTCCTGTTATCTATGGGGGTGTTTTGGATTCGACTTGTGAGGATAGGGAATGATAAGCATACCGAAGGCTCGTCTTCGTAAAAACGGAAAATTAAATTTAAACGCTGACAACAGAAGTTTAGAACTCGCAGCCGCTTAGGGCTGTCGTCCTCTCCATAGTCCTACGGATGGAAGCAGGGCGTCGTAAGTAGGGTACGATGCGTCAGAGTAGTCTTGTACGGCGACATTGAATAAAGGCTTGGTTGAAGAAAGGTTTGCTTGTTGACCTTCCGGAGACGACAATTAACAACAACGCTAAGTATGTAGAAGGTCATTTCAGATATCATAAGGACCGGGGTTCAAATCCCCGCACCTCCACCAAAACCGAGAATAAGGGCGCATCTTGCGCCCTTTCTGCGTGTCGGGCTTCGGTTATGTACATCAAGGTACACGCCCTCGCCCTCGTACTTGAAAGTGTGGCAATCTACAACCCTTCTTCTCGGTTTTCAGAGCCGTTGTTTGAAGTGCGGGATTTGAACGGGCAGATCAGACGAAAGCATGGTTGCTTTCGTCCTGCACTGGCGTGAAAGCGAAGAATAACAAAAAATTGAAATGAGATGAGTGTAGAAAAAGTTAATTACAAGGAAGAAACAAGGCATTCGAGCGGAGCAAATCCCCGCACCTCCACCAAAACCGAGAATAAGGGCGCATCTTGCGCCCTTTCTGCGTGTCGGGCTTCGGTTATGTACATCAAGGTACACGCCCTCGCCCTCGTACTTGAAAGTGTGGCAATCTACAACCCTTCTTCTCGGTTTTCAGAGCCGTTGTTTGAAGAGCGGCATCGCTTGGAGTCTCAAGCGCTCTCACTATATAAACTCTACGCCTTATCACCGCTCATTTTACGGTGAAAAACAATAATCGCA
>CAYJBS010000133.1:0-2610 GCA_964368435.1 uncultured Christensenella sp.
CTATTGCCATTGTAAAAAAAGGAGCAGAAGATGGATTACATACCGATTATTGACACGCATGCGCATATTTATCCGAAAAAAATAGCCGAAAAAGCCATTCGAAACATCAGCAATTTTTATGGAGTTCCCATGCAGAACATAAACGGCACCGCCGAAGATTTGCTTGAAAGCGGCAGCGAGATAGGCGTAAAAAAATATATCGTTCACTCGACTGCTACCACAATAGAACAAGTAGTCAGCATAAACGACTTTATTGCCGCCGAAATAAAAAAGCATAAAGAATTTATCGGTTTTGCCACCCTTCACCCCGATATGAGCGAAGAAGAGGCATACAATGAAGTCGAAAGAATAAAAACACTTGGCATGAAAGGCATAAAACTTCATGCAGACTTTCAGCGTTTCGATATTGACGAACCGCGCGCCGAGAATCTTTATCGCGCCATAAACGCCACCTTGCCGGTACTTTTCCATGCAGGCGACGATCGTTTCGATTATTCCAGTCCCGAAAGACTTGCGCGCACCGCAAAAAAATTCCCCGACATGCTATGCATTGCCGCTCATTTCGGCGGTTATTGCCGTTGGAGCGAAATTGACGCTTATGACGGACTTGACAATTTATATTTCGATACTTGCAGCAGTCTTTTCAAATTACCCGAGCTTATGGCTAAGGACATCATGAATCATCTCGGACACGACAGATTTATGTTCGGCGTTGACTTCCCCATGTGGCGGCACAAACCCGAACTTGAGCGCTTTTTGAGGCTCAATCTCGGCGACGACATAAACGAAAAGGTGCTTTCAAAGAACGCCATTCGCATACTCGGCATAGAGTTATAAACCGTCCTTAGAACTGAATATTGTTTTTTGCTATTGCGCCACGGAGTTTCTGTAGCGCTTTTTTTTCTATTCTTGAGATGTATGAGCGTGAAATTCCCAATTTATCGGCGACAAACTGCTGTGTTCTGGGCAAGCTGTCCTTTAAGCCAAAACGGAAGGTCAAAATTGCGAATTCCCTGTCGTTCAAATAATTTTTCATCAAATCGCCCAAACTCTTTTTGAGTATTTCACCATCGATTTTTTTATATACCGAGTCCTCCTCCACATAAAGTAAATCTATGAGAGACATTTCGTTACCATCCTTATCTGTGCCTATATTTTCAAAGATAGAAATATCCTTTGAATATTTTTTGTATGATCGCATCGTCATAAGAATTTCGTTCTCCATACATCTCGAAGCGTATGTCGCAAGCTGTGAGCCTTTGTTTTGGTCATATGAATTGATGGCTTTAATCAGCCCAAGAGTGCCTATGCTTATAAGCTCATCGTTGTCGGGATAGTTCAAATACTTTTTTGCAATAAAAACGACCAGACGGAGATTGTGCTTTATCAATATATTTCTGGCTTCAATATCACCGGTCTCTTTGAATTTTTTGATATACTCATGTTCTTTCTCGGAAGAAAGCGGATGAGGAAAGGAATTGTTTCCTTCAATTCTTGAGGATAAAAGTAAAATATTGCTTAATAATGTGAAAAATCCTTCTAATACCATGCCACTCCCATATATCTTTATTAATATATGAGCGGAACAGTAGAAAGTTGTTTATAAAATGTCAAAAAACGACAATGGCTCGGATAAAGCTATTTCTTTCTTTCTCAGATAACCCAGTTTGCCGTCAGAAATATTGAACTTTAGTTTATATGCCAACAACTGCTGTTTCTTCTTTGAAAAACGATTGTTGATTTCTTCTTTCCCATATTTCGGATCGCCGATAACAGGCAGTCCGATATGCGCAAGATGCGCTCTTATTTGGTGCGTTTTTCCTGTGACAAGCCCTATTTCAAGAAAAGTACAACCGTTATTATGCTTTATCGGCGCAACCTTTGTGATAATCTTTTGCGCTCCGGCTGTCGGCTCGTCATAGATATATACCCTGGAATTTTGACTGTCTTTTTTCAGATAAGCAGTCAACGTTTTGGGCTGAGAAAGTTCGCCATAAACCATTGCATAATATGTTTTTTCGATTTGATTGTTTGAAAATGCCGAAATAAGCGCTTGTTCTGCTTCGTCGGACTTGGCAAAAAGCAGTAAACCTGCGGTGTTGGTGTCAAGTCGGTGGCAAAGACGATAGTTTTCCCCCAAATGCTGTTTTACAAGACTTTCGAATGAGCCTTCTCCCTGCGACGCTATACCATGTTTTTTGTGAAGCGCTGCAATGTTGTCATCCTCATACAATATTTGCGGCTCAAATGCGGTCAACAACTCTTCTTTGTAATAAACGGTTATTTCGTCACCGCTTTTAACGACGCAGTCCTTGCTGATTTTTTTACCGTTTAGTCTTATGTCGTTTTTGCGGAAAAGTTTTTGTAAATAAGAAAAGCTGATAAGCGGTAGCTTGCCAGCTATGATTTTTGAGAGTTTTTTGGGGTTTCCGTCGTAAATAAATGTTTTCACGGCTCCTGCTTGCCTTGCATAATTGTTTGAATCTCTGTCAAAAAGGTGTTTATGTCCTTGAATTCTCTATGTACCGATGCGAATCTGACATAAGCCACATCGTCAAGCTCCTTGAGCTTTTGCATGACCATTTCGCCTATCTTTTTTGAGGTGATTTC
>CAYJBS010000134.1:0-2434 GCA_964368435.1 uncultured Christensenella sp.
TCCTTCAATCGTGTTATATCGACGCCGTCGACTATTACTTCGCCTGAGGACGCGGATTCTATGCCGCATAAAATATTCAATAGCGTGGATTTTCCCGATCCTGATTTGCCGGTTATGGCGAGGCATTCTCCGTCTTGTATTTCGAGACTGAGACCGTCGAGAGCTTTGCATGCGTTGGGTTTGCCTTCGTTAAATACTTTTACCAGATTTTTTATATTTATCATGGTCTTCTCCTTTGCATTTTTTCAAAATAAGATATATCTTCACCGATATTGCGATAGCCGTCAGCGACCCGCCGGCAATCAAGCTGAACGGCATATATAGTAGGTTAGCGCCCGCAAAGCCCCAAGCAAAGAATGCGCATATATAATAAAATGCCCAACCTGCAAAGGGCAATGCAAAATCAAGTATTACATTAAAGGCATTTTCGCGCTTTCTTGAAAAAAAGGCAAAGGCAAGGACTGTATATATGATGCCAATCAATAGGAAAATTGAGATTGCTTTTATGGTCTCAGATGTTTGAAGATTTTGTTTCAAATCGATGTTGTCATTTAGATAATCTTGGGTTTTTGGCACAGCAAAAACATTGCCAAGTCCTTGCAGTCTAGTTGTCACTTCGGTTATATCCGGCTTTTCTGTAAAAGTTAAATATAATGCCTCGTAACGCTCGGGAAGCAACTCTATGCCTATATAATTGCCGATATCGGGAATGATAAGGGAAATATGCGTTATATATCCTACTTTTGGAGTAGGGTAGGGAAACGAATAATACCTATCTACAATGCCGACAACTTCAAAATGCGCCATAATACTTTTACCCGTAGTAATATCTTGAAATCCTGCGTTGAATATGGTTCCTGTATCGTATTTTTCATTTGTATCCGATGAGGTAATTATGCTGCCTAACAAAACTTCTATTGTTTCGTTCTCCTCTTGCTGCATCGGCATTCGCCCTTTTTTAAGTACTAAATAATCCTCATTGAAAAGAAAAGGGTCGACAACTTTAATGTCAGGAATGTTGCCTAAAGTTATAGAATTATTCAAAGATGATATACCTTCAAGTTCGGCGCCGAACATTTCGTTCAGTGTCGCATAAATATTGGGAAGCATATCTTCATCAACAAAGGGTGTGAAAAGCACGCTGTTTTCTTCAAACTTTGAAGAGTGAACATCCATTATATGTTGCGACAATTCGGCGGAGGTTGATTCTTCATGCAAATTGTTTGCAATCAATCCAACCGAATACAGTGAAAGCGGTAAAAACAATACGAAGGCGATTATTATCAGTGTATTATATTTTTTCATAGTGCATGTCCTTCTCCGCTTTCTTCGTTTTTGCGCGAACAATCAAAGTTACTGCGATTTTTAAGAAAAGCGGTAATTGTGAAATAGCAAAGACTAATAATGCATAGCCAAACCTCAAGCTGCGCCACGAGCCGGTCAGATTAACAAAAACAGTAATAAGTATTGTCGAAAGAGCAACGGCAATTATGAGAAGTAGAGAGAGGGCTTGGCTTGACAAATAAAGTTTGTTTATGCTTTGCAAAAGTTTGTTTATATAGAAATGAATGAGAATAAGCGAAATTGCGCAAACAATAACGCTGATTATTACCGTTGGAAGGTAATAACTGTTCATATAATATCCGCCTTTCACATCGAGTTGAGCTATTCCGCTTTGGTCTTCGATAAGCTGTATATACTCTTGGTTTTCATATACGCTCATATAATCATTGAGTAAAACAACGCTGTTTCTTCTTTGTGTAAATAAATCGTCATAAGCGCCGGTGTCAGACAGAAGAATAAGGTTTTGGGAATATTCTAAAAAATCTTTTGAGCTGTATCGCTTATATTCGGGAAGGGCGTAAAGTTTGTCGGCTTTCCCCGAAACCCTGGCGGCTATTTCCCTTGAGGTTTGTCCGTCCTCAGAAAAAAGCGTAATAGAAAGAGGGGTGTTTAAGTTAATGTTTGCCAAATGGTCACCCGCCAAAATGACTGTTTCCCTGTCATTGCCGTCGAAACTCAAGGTTTGACCTTTCTTCAAACGAAAAAAGGCAGCTTCTTCCAACATTGTGCGGTTTACGAGCATCACAGGAACCATGGAGACCTTGTTACCGAAGTTGACTTCAGCGTTCAGCACATTGAATTCGTAAATGTATCCCTTATAGGAATTTATGTTGTTTTTCAGCCTCTCGTCCAATCCAATCAAAGCGCTTTCATTTTCCACCGACAAATGTACGCGTCCGCGAGGGGCGCTCATCGAATCGGTTATGCGATTTATCCTGATATTAGAAAAGTCATAGCAAAGCGATATCAAAATGCCTACAGAACATAAGAAAAGCAGAATTATAAGAGCAAAAACTTTATATTTATATGAAAGCATTCTTTTTCCTCCTGTTTTTTATCGTCCGCAGAATAAAAGAGACTGATGCTGTGC
>CAYJBS010000135.1:0-2300 GCA_964368435.1 uncultured Christensenella sp.
GTTGTTTGAATTGATGGTAATGCCGTTCGGCGCCATTCTTTCTACGGACGAAAACATATTGCCTTCCGATGAATTTTTTATTCTTTGGGCAGGACCGTTTTCGAATTTCTGCGTGGCAATTTGTATCATTGCCCTTTGGTGGTTGTTCCCTTCGTCTTATGCGTACACGCTGGAATTTTTCCGCGCAAATATGGTTATCGGCGCTTTTAATCTGTTGCCTGCATATCCTCTGGACGGCGCAAGGCTGTTGCTGTCAATGTCAAAGAACCGCAAAAAGATAATAATGATTGAAAGGGTGCTGGGCGTTACAATTTCAATAGTGTGTATGATCGGCTTTATCGTTTCGGCTTTTTTCTCCATAAACTATACGCTGGGACTGGCGGCGGTGACGCTCTTTGTCGGCAGTGTCTTTGACATCAAGAAAGAAAGGTATGTGCATATATGTAGACAGTTGCCTTATTTGAAAGATTTGTCCCGACCGATGGAAAAAAAGAGGTATGTCGTTCATGAAAGTTTGCCCTTAAAGCGATTTTTGAAAATACTAAAGCCGCAATCGGTTTATGAAATAGAAATTGTTGACAATTCTATGAAAAAAATGGCAATAATAAATGAAAGACAACTTGAAGAAATACTGCTTAGTCAAAACCGTAATATAACAGCAGGGCAGGCATGCCAAAGATATAAGCACGGCGTCGATTAATCTGTTGACAAATAAGCACTTAATTTATATAATATTTATACTTTGCGAAAGTAGTTCAACGGTAGAGCGCCACCTTCCCAAGGTGGTTGTTGCGGGTTCGAATCCCGTCTTTCGCTCCAAAAAACATTATGAATACGAATACAAAAGCAAAATATTTTATACTCTTCCTGCTATTGGTAGTTTTTTCTGCCTTTCTTTCAGCCTGCAAAGGTGAAGATGCAAAAGTGCTTTTTTATGACGGCGAGCAACTCTTAGCCAAGGAATCCATTGCCGAAGACGGCAGTTTCGAGATACCCCAACCGAAAAAAGCTGATTTTTCTTTTCAGGGCTGGTATCTAGATAAAGAATACGGCGCTGAGCTTGCACCGAATTTTCCAGAATTGCCAAAAAGGGATGTCAACGTATACGCAAGATGGCAGCCTGTAGGAAGAATAAAATTTGTCACCAACTCTTCCATATCCATTGACGACATAATAGCCGGCTACGGCAACACCATAAATACACCAAGCAATCTAAAAATACAAAGTTACGTTTTCGGAGGGTGGTACCTAGACAGCACCTTTCAACAAAGCGCGGAGGAAACCTTGAACAACAAAATAACCGATAATCACACAGTTTATGCAAAATGGACATTTCTTTCCAAAGTAGTCATCAACCTTGCCAACGGAAAAAAGATTCGATTGGAACTTTATCCCGATGCTGCGCCTATCAGCGTGGCGAACTTCTTACGTTTGGTAGATGAAGGATTCTATACAAACACGGCTTTTCATAGAATAATAGACGGTTTTATGATTCAAGCAGGGATGATAGAATTTTCGAACAATCAGTTGAGCTATAAGCCAAATCAACCCAATATCAAAGGCGAATTTGCCGCCAACGGCGTAACCAACAACATAAAACACACCTTTGGTGTCATTTCTATGGCAAGAGCCACGCCAAATGATTCCGCCTCTGCGCAGTTTTTTATCTGCTCGGGGACAAGTCCTCATCTTGACGGAAATTATGCCGCATTCGGTAAGACGATAGATGCCGAGAGTGATGCGGCAGTGGCTGAATTAAGCAGTTTTCCGACACAAACACACGGAGGAATGAATGATTTCCCCGTGACACCCGAAGGGGAGTATGCTATCATATCCTCTATCGAGAGGTTAAAGGACTAATGGACAAAATAATCAAAGCCGTCATTTTTGGCAAACAGGCGCGCATTACGCTTATCGATTCCACCGAAACGGTAAGAAAGGCGGCTGAACTTCACGGACTGTCTCCGCTTGCTGCGGCAGCGTTGGGACGGACATTGACCGCCGGAGCATATATCGGCACAAATCTAAAAACGCCAAAAGGCGCTTTCAGCATAATAATCAAGGGCGGCGGACCGTTGGGTAACATAGTTGTTGCAGGCGAAAGCGGCAATAAAATACGTGGTTTTGTCGTCAATCCGCTTGTCGATTTACCGCTGAAAAAGAACGGAAAACTTGATGTCGGCGGCGCAGTCGGCAAAGACGGCAGCATCACCGTCATAAAAGATTTGGGTTTGAAAAGACCATATAACGGCACTTGCGAACTTGTTTCGGGAGAGATAGCTGAGGATTTTGCATATTAT
>CAYJBS010000136.1:0-2252 GCA_964368435.1 uncultured Christensenella sp.
ATAATAGATTGATGTCTTCCATAATTACTCCTTTATTATCTTTATTGCGCCCTCGTCCACCAAAGTTGAGATGTCTTTGTTTTCGTCGAGGTTTTTTCTTACTTGCGTACTGCTTATTGCGCTTGTGGCAGGCATAAGTATCGTTGTCACGCCGCCATGCAAAAAGTTGTATTCTGCCATTTGGCGTTCATATTCGGCATCTTGAGCATTTCTTATGCCTCTTAAAATATATTGTATATCATTTTTTCGGCAATAGTCAATAGTCAAGCCGTCAAAGCTTTCGACAACAATGTCATCTTTGTCGTCTTTCAACGCCATATTGATTATTTCCAGGCGCTTGTCTTTTGGGAATCTAACTGCCTTTTCTTTGTTGACAAGCAGCACAATATATATGGCATCGAAATTCAGTTCCCTAGCCTTTTTGACCAGTGAATGGTGTCCTGTCGTGAAAGGGTCAAAAGTGCCTGTTATTGCCACCCTCTTTTGCCTTTTGTAGAAATCTATGGCGGAAAGCGCATACTTCCTGCTGTCATAAAGCAACAATGCAGGATTCTCAACTGCGGCATATTGTTTGTTCCGCTCTATCGCCACTATACCGCCGTAAGCCATAATATCGGTTTTTTGCAGTTCTTCAAGAATTTTTTCGCCGCAATTTTCTTCATATGGAGGGTCGGCAAAGACGACATTGAGTTTTTCGCCTCTGCGCTTTAGTAGCGCAAGGGCTTTTTCGTAGCGCATATTCAGCACTTCATAATCGCCTTGTATGCCTGTCAAATTCTTTTTTATCAGCGAGACAGCTTGTCCGCTTGTATCGGCAAAATAAACTTTTTTTGCGCCTCTCGACAAAGCTTCGATGCCTATGGCGCCGCTACCCGATAAAGCGTCAAAGAAGACACAATCGTCACCTATCTGATTGAACAGGATATTAAACAGCGCCTCCTTGGCTCTGTCTGTCGTCGGTCTTATGGCGGAATCCTCAGGCGGAGCAACGAGTTTTTTTCCGCGGTATCTGCCGCTGATTATTCTCAAAGTGTCTCCTCCTCTGTGATTATCATATCCATTTTTATGTCGTTGCTGTCGGTTATGATGCCCTCAAGCTTTTGTATGCCAAAAGCCAACGCTATTTTTTTGCCGTGAAATGTGCGTAAGAATCTGTCATAATAACCCTTGCCCTGTCCCAGTCTGTTCTTTTCTGCATCAAATCCCACCAAAGGAATTATGGCGATGTCGGTAGCAAAATCTATTGTTTCGGGGTCTTTCGGCTCTTTTATGCCAAATTTCCCTTTTGCAAGCGGCGTTATTGGAAAAATCTCCGCCAACCGCATCTCGTCCCGTGTGACGGGGACAAAAACACGCTTGCCGTCTTTGAAGGCGCGCTCGACTATCGGAAAGGTGTCGACTTCCTTGTCGGTGCTTAAATATATAAAAATACTGTTCGCCAACTCATAGTCCTCAAGTTCAAAAAGCTTTTTTGTGATGATCTTCGATGCTTTATGATTAGATGTAAATTGCGCCAATCTTTGGCGCAAAATATCTCTTTGTTGCGACTTGTCAATCATAAATAAAAAATCCTCTCCATTCGCCCTTTGAAGGCTGTCATAATGACATAAGGTATCGTAGCGCAATGCTGCGCCATAGCCTCGGCATCGTTTTCTTCGCCCAACAAGATGACGTTGTCGCCTTCGCTTGCGGCAATGCCGTCAAGCAACACAAACGAAAGGTCCATACAGATGTTAGCTATAAGGCGTGTTTCGCAGCCGCTTACGTAGGCTTTGAAACCGCTTGCCGCACGGCTTATGCCATCAAAATAACCGCCCCTTATTATACCTATTTTAACATCTTTTTCCGCAACATACAAGCCTGAATAACCTATTTTATCCCCTGCTTTGACCTTTTTGATACAAATAATCGGAGCCGTAACACTCATCGCCTTGCGCAAGCAAAAATCCTTTGAACGGTTGGGCATATACCCGTACACAATCAGCCCGGTCCGTACCTCGTCATAAAGAAACCTTTCGCCGTACATAAGCCCCGAACTTGCCGAAGCGTTTTTTGGCAAAATGCCTGTTTTCTCTTCAATGATGCCGCAATATTTCTCGAACTTGACCGCCTGTGACATAATGTTGTCAAAATCCGAATAGGCAAAATGTGTCGATAAGGAGCAAATATTCATTCGGGCTTTTTTTATCAGTTGCGCCGCCGCCTTGACTTCTTCTGCTCCGTTCAAGCCGATTCGGTTCATACCGCTGTCC
>CAYJBS010000137.1:0-2235 GCA_964368435.1 uncultured Christensenella sp.
GTATTATATAATTTAATATGCTATAATTCAATCATTAAAAATCGTCATAAGGAGGATTACGATGGAAATTAAGTATAGTATCGCGAAGCACCTTGGAACAATATCCGAGAGTGACAAAGGTTGGAAGAAGGAGTTGAACTTGGTCAGCTGGAATGATGGCGAGCCGAAGTACGACATAAGAGACTGGAACGAATCTCATGAGAGAATGGGCAAGGGAACGACCTTTAGCGGTTCCGAATTGACAAATCTCAAAGATCTGCTCAACAAACTCAACATCTAATTCCTTAAAAAACAACAAATAATCTTATTACTTATCCGGAAGAAAACGACGTTGTCTCAATAATTATTGGAGACCTCGTCTTTTTCACTTTTTTTCCCCGAAAAACGCAAAAACTCAAACAATTACAAAATATTGACAAAAACTACCATATTGTTGACTAATTGGTTTGACAATGTATTTTTGCGGTGCTAAAATTATTTGTAAAATTGCCATTTAGCTTATTTATTCGACACAATCACGCAATTTTATCTGAGTGCAAGGCATTATAATGATAGTTATAGAACTCGGAGGAGCAAAGTGAAAGAAAACATGAAGTACTTTTGGATGGAAACTGCGTTGACAATAGCAGTCGCTGTTGGCGGTGCTATTCTGGCTTTGGTTTTTTCAGAAGATTTCAAAATTTTAGTAACGATTCTTTGTATTTCCGTGACACTCCTTATTGCAGTGAATGTTGGTTTTCTGTATTTTATGCGAAAAAAAAATGCCTCATTAATAGATATGAAAGAACTTGTTGACACCATTTCCGACTCCATTTCAGGCGGAAATGTGCACTTCAAACTCGACGAATCATTGACTATTCTTTCTGTAAACAAAAGATTTCTTGCTTTTTGCGGATACACACAAAAGGATCTTGCCACTCGCTTTGACAACAAATTCATTAATTTAATAGAAGAAAGTCATCGTTCGATTGTTTTGGACGTCATAAAAAACCGCTCAATAGAAGAAAGCAAGTCTCAGATTTTTTATCCATTGCTTTGCGCCGACGGATACAAGGATGTCATAAACGTGTTTGTGCTGCTTTCGGGCGGCAGGGAAGCCGAGAATTTTCTTATCGACCTTGCGGCAATAAAGCACGTTAAAGAGGAGAAAGACATAGCTGCGGAAAGATACAAAATAGTTGCAGAGCAGTCGGAGAGCATTATTTTTGATTTCAACAACATCGACAAGACTATTTCTTTGAACTCCTATTTCAAAGACAAATTCGGCTACGGGATACAAGGCAATATTTATGACAACATTGCGAAAGACAAGCTTATTTTTGATGAAGACCTTGATAGGTTTATGCGTATCTCGAAAGAAGACAAGGATTATAACGAGATAGAAATGAGAGTCAAAAAGTCCGACGGCGAATACATTTGGTGCAAAGTCAGGATGACAACCTTGCGTAACGAAGAAAAGAAGGCAGTAAGGCTGATCGGCAAAATAATAGACGTCGACGAATCACGCAAAGAAAAGCAACAACTCATCGAAAAGGCAAGCAGAGACGATATGACAGGCATGTACAACAAGCTTTTTACTGAGCAGCTTATTTCCGCCGCGCTGAAAAAAGATGCCAACACCTCACTTTCGGCTTTCCTGCTTTTTGATATTGACAACTTCAAGCACATAAACGACGAATTCGGACATATGCAAGGCGACAGCGTACTTTATCAGATATGCGACGACCTACGGCTTATTTTCCGTTCTACCGACATTCTGGGCAGAATCGGTGGCGATGAGTTCTTGGTATTCATAAAGAATATCAGCAGCGAGGATCATGCGCTGAAAAAAGCCCGTGATATTCTCGAATTGATAGAAAACAAATATTCCGAAGAAAAGGACGGCTTTGTCGTGTCGGTCAGCGTCGGCATCTCGTTCTATGACAAAGACGGAGATACATACAAAGAACTTTTCATAAAAGCCGACAAAGCCCTTTATCAAGCAAAGAGGAAGGGCAAAAACACTTTTGAGGTCTATAAACCCGAATAATTATTACATACTCATTCAGTCCATGAAGAAGCCGTTTGATATAGTATTGGGAATGGCGA
The DNA here is from genome assembly GCA_964368435.1 of uncultured Christensenella sp. GTDB lineage: Bacteria > Bacillota > Clostridia > Christensenellales > DTU072 > DTU072. The sequence continues at coordinate 2,089 of CAYJBS010000137.1, forward strand.
TAAAACTACGCTTTTTGCTTAGCCAAATAAAAGCTCTTTTCATTATCCGCCTTTTGTGCTAGAATTATTCTTACGGAATATTGACAAAGGCGGGCACACTTGAAAAAATTTATCTTTAGATTATCATTGATATTCATTGTTATAGTG
>CAYJBS010000138.1:0-2172 GCA_964368435.1 uncultured Christensenella sp.
AAATAATAGCTTAAATAATAATTTAGAGAGCAATGCTTGTTGACAGAGCAATCATAATTATGATAGATTATCAATAAAGCAAACCATTGGACAAAAAGAAACTATACTTTATAGTAGGGGGAAGCATGGAGCGTATTCTTTCATTGTGTGATTATTTGACAAAGGTCTGGAAGCCCGAGAACCTGAGATGGGGGTGGGGCGAGGGACTTTTTACATATGCTCTTACCGAGCTTGATGCTCACTTGGGGAGAGACAGATATATAGATTTTTATAAACGATATTGCGACAAGTATGCCGCAGAGATGCCTTCTGTCGACTGCTCCGATACGGCGGCGCCGGGGTTGACTTCCTATGCGCTCTTCAAAAAAACCGGGGAACAAAAATATAAAGCTCTCACCAATTCGGTCATAGACTACATAGAGAACGCTTCCCGAATACTCGATGACGCGCCAAACCATTTCGGCACAAGCAAAGACGCCAAAACCTATCCGCAATCGATATGGGTGGACAGCTTGATGATGTTTTCCGTGTTCACTGCGCGTTACGGAGCCGAAAACGGCTTGTCGGAAATGGTCGATTATGCCGCCCGTCAGCCTTCTTCTTATGCAAAATACCTTATGGATGTCAAGGACAAGCTTTGGTACCATAGCTATTGGGTAAAACAAAAAACTCACTATCCCCGCCGAAAACTCTATTGGGGAAGGGGTAACGGCTGGATAATAGCGGCTTTTCCGATGATATACGAATATATCGGCAGCGGACATCCGCAAGCTCAAGCAATTGCCGAATTGTACCGCCAGACCTCTGCGGCGCTGCTTAAATATCAGCGCGCCGACGGAACCTTGGAGACGGTTTTCAATAAGGTGGGGAAGACATATCGGGAGTTATCGGCGACGGCGCTTATCGCTTCGGGTTGGCTGCACGGGTTGCGTCTCGGGATTTTGGGTAAGGAATATTATGCGGCGGCTATGAAGGCATATGACGCCTGCATGAATAGCTTGATATTTGAGGACGGTGGGGTTTTCTTCCCGGAGATTTCCCGTCCGACAGTGCCGATGAAAGTAATTCCGTATTTATGGTACAAATATCTTCCGCGCGGAAGAAACTGGAACTACGGAGTAGCGGCGTTGATTTTTGCCGCAATAAATCATCAAAAACTAAAAGAACTGGGGGCATAATGGAAAACTGCGGAGTAAAGAGCAACAAGATTTGGCGTATAGGTTTTTTTGCGTTTAATAATTCGTCAAGCAACACCTTAAGCACTTTGATGGGCTTCTATGCCTATTATACACAAAATCTTTTGTTGTTGGGCGTCATTATGGCGTCTCTTATAATGCCGATGAGAATTTTTGACGGTGTCACCGACCCTATTGCGGGAAATATTCTCGACAAACTAAATACCAAGTACGGCAGATACAGACCGTTTATGGTTATCGGGTATGCTATTTCCGCAAGCTGCGTCGCCGCAATATTCTTTTATCCGCAAAATAGCGGTTTGCCTACTATTGCCAGCCAAATAATTATCGCGCTGCTTTATGCCCTATACATAATCGGTTTCACCTTGCAGACGACGGCTACCCGCGCAGGGCAATCGTTGATTACAGGAGACCCAAAGCAAAGACCTTGGTATACCTTATTCGATGTTTGCGGCTCGGGAGTTATGGGCGGCATAATGACGATTATGCTTACAAGTGACATTATATCCTCTACAATGCTCGATATGAAGGTTTGGAAAATCACCGCTATATTCGCCATATGCTCGTCTTTTGTCTTTCTTGTTCTTGCGGTCATCGGAATTTCCACACGCGACAAGCCGGAATACTATATGGGTTGCAGAAAAGATAAATTGAAGTTCAGCGAATTTATCTCGCTTTTCAAAAGGAACAAGCCTTTACGCAGGCTGATATACGCAGCTTCAAGCGATAAGCTTGCCGCGCAGTTGAAATCTTTAGTTATGATTTACTTCTTTTCCAACATCATCTTAAAAAAGTCCATTAACGCTACTTTTACAGTCATCACTGCGGTAATAGGTGTCGGCATAGTGGCTTTAGGCACAAGGTTTGCCATGAAAAGAGGTACGGCAAACGCCTTTGTAAAAGTGTCTGCGCTTGAAGCCATAGGCTCTTTTTGCTTAAACTGCTGAAGAAGCTTGTTATCGCATGCAAAATCATC
>CAYJBS010000139.1:0-2024 GCA_964368435.1 uncultured Christensenella sp.
ACAACGGCTATGTCGAATTGCATTCACCGAAACTTATGGGACATGCCAGCGAATCGGGCAGCGAACTTTTTTCTTTGGAATATTTCGATCGCAAAGCATATTTGGCGCAATCGCCGCAATTCTACAAACAGATGGCAATGTCGGCAGGCTTCGACAAAGTGTTTGAGATTGGTTCCGTCTTCAGAGCCGAACCTTCCTTCACTTCCCGCCACGCAACAGAGTTTGTCAGCATAGATATCGAAATCTCCTGGATAAACTCACATCATGATGTCATGGACGAAGAGGAAGCCTGGATAAGATATTTCCTCAAAAAAATAAAAGAAAAACATGCCGAAGAAATAAAAGAGGTTTTCGGACAGGAAGTAGAAATTCCCGAAGGACCGTTCCCGCGTATCCCGCTTGCCGAAGTAATATCGATTTTGGATACCGAAATGGGCTATAAGGTACCCCAAAAGCAGAAAGGTGACCTTGATCCCGAGGGTGAAAGACTCATTTGCGAATACACAAAAAAGAAATATAATTGTGAATTCTGCTTCGTAATAGACTATCCCATAGCCGCGAGACCCTTCTATCATATGCGTCACGAAAACGACAACAACCTTACAAAAAGCTTTGACTTGCTTTGGAAGGGCTTGGAACTTACTACCGGAGCGCAGAGAGAACACAGGGTAGATGTTCTTCAGAAACAGATTCTCGAAAAGGGCATGACACTGCCCCCCATCCAGTTCTATATAGATTTCTTCAAATACGGCGCGCCCCCTCATGGCGGACTTGGATTTGGACTGTCCAGAATGCTTATGAAGCTTTTCGGACTGCCCAGCATAAAAGAAGTAACCTATTTGTTCCGTGGGCCCAACAGACTTACTCCGTAGAGTAAACCCGACTTTTATTGACGCTCCGCAAACTTACGCGGAGCGTTTTTTTTATGCGGTATATTTCAAAGCGCATGCAAAAATAACTTATCGTCACAAACAAAAAAGGTCGATTCAATCAAAATTGAAACGACCTTCTTAATGAGTTTTTGGTTTCGTGGTTTTCTTATTCGCCCTTGAAAGGAAGCAACGCCATTATTCTGGCTCTCTTGATTGCTTGCGCAAGCAAACGCTGATGTTTTACGCATACGCCGCTGGTTCTTCTGGGAATTATTTTGCCGTTTTCGGCGATATATCTTGTTCTTCTCTCGCCGCTTTTGTCAAAACTTTTTTCGCCGGACTTGTCAATTTCTTTGACTAAGGCTATATAATCTATTTCGTCAACTTTGTTGACGCAAAAGCCGCAGACCTTTCTTCTCGGAACGCGTCTAAAAACACGATTGTCTCTATTGTCCTTTATCATCTCTTTATTCTCCTTAATTTTTTTAGAACGGGAGCTCGGCGTCCTCTATGGGCTTAAGCTCCGGGGTTTTTGTGGTTCTGCTTCTTGAAGCAGAAACCTCGGGCAACTCTTCAGCGGGATCCTCTGTGAAATCTCCCTTTGAGCTGAGGAACTGCACTTCATCGGCAACAATTTCGGTGATATATCTCTTGCCTCCGTCGGCGGCTTCATAAGTGCGCGTCTGGATGGAACCACAAATACCTACCTTGCTGCCTTTATGCAAATACCTGCCGCAATTGTCCGCCTGTCCTCTCCAGCATATTATGGGAAAGAAATCAGTCTCTTTTGTGCCATCGTTGTTGGTGTAACGGCGCGAAACTGCTACGGTGAATTTGCAGAGGCTTATGTTGTTGGCGGTGGTAGTAAGCTCGGGATCCTTTGTGAGATTGCCAATCAAAAATGCTTTATTCATATTTTAAGCTCCTTTTATAACTTGGTGATCATTTGACGAACGATATTTTCATTGTTTTTCATCTGACGATCAAGCTCAGCAGGAACATCGGCGCCTGCGGTCATCTTCATCAGAACATAGAAGCCTTCTTTCTTGTAGTTTATGGGATAAGCGTATTTTTTTGCGCCCCACTTGTCTACAGAGTTGACTTCTCCGCCCAATGAAACAACCAGCTCCGAAAACTTCTCAACGATTTCTT
>CAYJBS010000140.1:0-1922 GCA_964368435.1 uncultured Christensenella sp.
TTAAAAATAAAATAAAGAGCTATTGAAAATGTTTTGGAAATTAACCTTTTAATCTCTATTTTGGGTATCCAGTATTTGAAATTCGGTAACCTATTTTGTTATTCGGACGGCAAAAGCCGTCCGAATAATCAATGTAAAGAAAATTATTTTCTGTTGAGTTTTGAATGAACCATTGCGGCAATGATGATGGCATCGACTATCAGTGCGCCGACAATTATCAGCCAGAAAGGATGCCAGGTTATTATTCTCAAATACGCCAGCGATACATAGGCCATTGTTGCCGCCGTGGGCAACAGAGCTATGGTGACACCCAAAGCCTCGCCTTTTTTCTTTGTGGAGATAGCAATTATTAAATCGGCAAGCAACAAAAACACGGGAAGAAAGAGCATTATCAACCAGCTTTTCGACCAGATGCCCAGTATGAAGGACACGCCCAAGAACATTCCTACCGTGGCTATGCTTACTGTGCTTAAAAGAGCCAGTCTCGGCAGAACATTTTTGTTTTTGCTGAGTCCTTTTGCCGCATTGATTAATAGCAGCACTATCAGACCTACGAAAACACCTTCGACAATAATCAGCCAGGTGCGACCCCATTGTCCGGTAACAAAGCTTACGGCCAAGAAGGCGCCGATAAGAATCAGCAGATATACTGAAAAATACATTACCGTGCGAGCGGCATTTGCAACTTCTTTTTTGAGTATTGGTCTGCTTTTCATAGCCTTTAGGGTATCCTTAAAGCCAATTATAGAACTTATGCACAGCTCAAAAATTTCTTGAGGGCTTTTTCCTGAAGGCTTCAGTTCTTCAGCTTTTTCCATGAGCGAGCCAAGCAGTTCGTCCTTAAAGTCGTTGACTTCGCGCGATTTGGGCAGACCTTTGAATTCTTTGGACAGATATTCATTAAACTTCTTTAACATTTTTTTCTCCTCCTAATATTAAATAATCAAGTATTGACTTGAGTTTTTGCCATTCTGCCGCTTTTTCGGCATATAGTTTTTTGCCCTTTTCGGTTATTGCGTAATAGCGTCTTCTTGCGCCGCCAACGCCGTCTCCCCAATAAGTCGCCAGCAAACCGTCATTCTCCATTCTGCGGAACGCCGTATAGATAGTGGCATCTTTGATGTCAATAAGCCCCTGCCCGCTTTCAACAATGTCCTTGCTAATCTCGTAGCCATAGCTGTCTTTCTCTGAAAGCAGCCGCAGAATAATCGTTTCGGTATGACCTCGTAAAAAATCACTGTTTTGCGCCATGTCTCCTCCTCGTATATAATCTATTTATATACATAATATCATTATCTAATACATTGTGCAATATGTTTTATAAAAATATTTTGAAAGTTTTTCGAAAAGTTTTTCAATAAGGATGAGATTTCTCCGCTTTGCTTACGCTTCGCTCGAAATGTCATTCCAATATGTCATCCCGATTGGAGCGATAGCGGAATAGAGGTATCTCATCCCTGATTTTTGCATGGCAAAAATGCCATTATTCTTTCTTCTTGATTATTTTCTTTACGCCTTTTCTTCCGAACTGAGTTTCTGCATTGCCGTCTCTATGCTGTCCTTGGCGACACGTAAATGTTCGTTTATGTCGGCAAGCATTTTGTAGAGGTTCTGCATGGTGTTTGTGGCATATTCGGTCTGTATTTCGTACGCTTTTTGGACGATCTCTTCAGCGCGCCGCTCGGCTTCCTTGACGACTTCTGTCTCGGCAAGCAGTTGCTCCTTTCTCTTTTCGGCAAGAGCAATGATATTCTGCGCCTTCTGTGTCTCTTCGCGGATGCGCTTCTCGTTCAGCGACTCGGGAAGAGCGGCTCTTATTCTTTCGGTATAGGACAAAATTGCGTTCTTGTCCAGCGCAAAAAGTTTTTTTGATTTGATTTCGTTCTCGATATAATTCAATAATAGATTGATGTCTTCCATAA
>CAYJBS010000141.1:0-1888 GCA_964368435.1 uncultured Christensenella sp.
ACAAATGGCAGTAAAATTGAGATTGACAAGAATGGGAGCAAAGAAAGCGCCCTTCTATCGCATCGTAGCAACAGACTCACACAAGGCAAGAGACGGACAGTACATCGAGCAGATAGGTTATTACAACCCGACAAGAGAACCTGTTGAGTTGAAGATTGATGCCGAAATCGCCAAAAAATGGTTGGCAGTCGGCGCACAACCTACCGATACGGTCAAGTCCCTTTTTGTAAGAGAAGGAATCCTTGCCAGAAAGGAAAAATAGCATGAGAGAACTTGTAGAATATTTAGTCAAACAGTTTGCAGACGAAGAGCACTTCGAAATTCTTATGCTTGAAGATGGCGACCGCATTGAATTTAAGGTGCTTGTCGACAAAGACCACATCGCAAAAGTAATCGGCAAGGCAGGCAAGACCTCAAGAGCCATCCGCTCATTGGTCAAGGCTGCATCGATGAACTTGGAGAAGAGCTATTCTGTCTATATTCAGGAGAGATAATAGTGCTTATCGGAAGAATTACCAGACCTCATGGCGTAAGGGGAGGCGTAAAGGTTGAATCCTTTATGGACACCCCCTGCGCTTTTTCTGCTATAAAAGAAGTAGAAATAAACAACATCATTTACAAAATCGAGAAGGCGCAGACGGGAGAGCCGTTGGTGCTGAAACTCGCAGGCATTGACTCCATTGAAGAGGCGGAGAAGTTACGCAACGCGCAGATTTTTATCAAAAAAGATGAGGCGCCGCAGCCTGACGAAGACAAATATTATATTGACGACCTTTTGGGTTGCACAGTACTTCTCGAAGGAAAAAAACTCGGCAAACTGACGGACATTTTGCAATATGGCAGCGCAGACATATATTGTGTCGGCGGCGAAAAAAACATTATGTTCCCTTATGTAGGCGATGTCATCGAAAAAATCGACATCAAAAACAAAGAAATAACTTTGAATGCCAAGGAATTCGAGAAGGTAGCCGTCTATGAAGATTAGCGTGCTTACACTCTTTCCGGAAATATATGATTGCCTAAAAAGCGGCATATTGGGACGGGCGATAGAAAACAAGTTGCTTGAACTCGAAATAAAAAACATTCGGGACTTTTCGATAGACAAGCACAAAAAGTGTGACGATTATCCCTTCGGCGGCGGCGCCGGAATGGTGATGACGCCACAACCTTTGCACGATGCCATAATTGCTACCGATCCCGACCATACGGCAAAAAGAATATATCTCAGTCCGAAAGGTCAAGTTCTTAATCAAAAACTTGTTATCGATTTGGTGAAATATCCGCATATTATGCTGGTTAACGGCAGTTATGAAGGCATTGATCAACGAATAATTGATAGCGATATTGACATGGAATTGTCCATAGGCGACTATGTGCTGACAAGCGGCGACTTCGCGGCTCTGGTCGCTATAAACACTGTGTCGAGATATATTGAGGGTGTGCTGGGAAGCGATGCTTCGACGGAAGAAGAGAGTTTTTCCGCAGGACTATTGGAATATCCGCAATACACACGGCCGCAAAACTTTCTCGGACAAGAAGTGCCGGCGGTTCTTCTTAGCGGAAATCATGCCGAAATAAAAAAATGGCGCGCGACGAAAAGTCGCGAGATCACCCGAAAATACCGTCCCGATTTATTGGAGGAATAATGCATATACACTGGTTTCCCGGTCATATGACCAAAGCAATACGAATGATGCAGAAAGAAATGTCGGTTGTCGACAGCGTCATTTATGTGCTGGATGCCAGAGCGCCTCTCTCTTCAATCAATCCGAAATTTGACGAAATCATCACCCAAAAACCTATATTATATATACTGAACAAAGCCGACATGGTACCCAAAGCCGAGATTTTGAAATGGCAACAGCTCTTTGAAAAACAGGGCAAGAAA
>CAYJBS010000142.1:0-1813 GCA_964368435.1 uncultured Christensenella sp.
TCCAAAAGTCAACAAAGAACTGTTTGGCGGTATTGCCGCAGTAAAGGAGTATTTTGCAGCGCGACCGCCGAGAATTTTTATCTTCAAAAACTGTGTAAATATGATTCGGGAAATAAAATCCTATTGGTGGGGCGGCGGCGACAGCCCAAAGAAGATTGACGATCACACAATGGACGAGTTGCGCTATTATATTATGTCCAAGCCGAGGAACGACCGCAAAGAAAAGCCAAGCAAGCCCATTCAGCAGGTGTTTAAGGAGCGATTGATGAAAAGGTAGGAGAATTCTTTCAATGCAAGACATATTATTCAAAAAAGCCCGCGGCTACTCTGTTGAGGAGGTGACGGAGGAATACGCCTTTGATGAGGAAGGCAACGAAAGGTTGCTGAAACGCAAGGTGCAAAGTAAGTACATTCCTCCCGATCTGTCGGCGATAAAGGCTTGTATGGAAATAAAGGACAATGAAATAGCCCAAATGACGCAGCAGCAGCTTGAAGAAGAAAAGCGGCGGTTGCTTGAAGAATTAAAAAATGTGCAAATAGGAGAGCAAAATGAGAAAAAAAAGCGTTGAAGAGCTGGTAAAGGAAATCAAAAAGGATTTTGAACAACGAAAGCAAGAGCGCAGTCAACTGGAGTCGGCATGGCTGCTCAACATAAATTTCCTGATGGGCAACCAATATGCAGAGCTTGCTTCCAACGGAGATATTTTTGACAACGGCAAACAATTCTTTTGGCAGCAAAGAGAGGTTTTTAACCACATTGCGCCGATCATTGAAATGCGTCTGTCGAAATTCACCGCATTGCGAGCCGGAGTGACGGTGCGTCCTGCGACAAACGACGCCGCCGATATTGGCGCGGCAAAGTTTGCCACAGGTTTAATAAAAAGCGTTGAAGAAGAAAACAATTTGCGCTCAATTATCAATTCCGCCTGTTTTTGGTCGGAGGTGACGGGTACGGCTTTTTATAAGATTGTATGGAACAAAGAAAAAGGCGGAGTGGCGGCAGAGGACGAACAAGGTCAGATTTTTGAAGGCGATGCAGATATTACGGTCTGTCCGCCGTATGAAATCTATCCCGACAGCTTGGCGGCTTCGGATGTTGACGACTGTTCGTCAATCATACACGCCAAGGCGTACCCCGTAAAAGTCATCGAGGATATTTGGGGAGTAAAGCTGAAAGGCAGAGAGGTCTCGGTAATCAACACCGATACCACTTCAAGCGGCGGCGGTTATGGCTATAATGCGCGAAAAATGCGGGTGTTTTCCGACCAAAAAAAGGAGCATGAACTTGTCATCGAGTGTTATTCGCAGCCCGACAAAGAAAATCCCGAGGGCAGACTGACTATTGTCGCCGGTGACAGCTTGCTTTATGACGGCGAACTGCCTTACAAAAATCTCGGCGGAGCAAGAGGCTTTCCGTTTGTGCGACAGGTGTCTATGAGCCAGCCATGTTGTTTCTATGGAGTCAGCATAATAGAAAGGCTCATTCCCGTGCAAAGGGCGTATAACTCGGTAAAAAACCGCAAGCACGAGTTTTTGAACAGGTTGTCACTGGGCGTAATGGCAGTGGAAGAAGGCAGCATAGATCTGGACAATCTTGAAGAAGAGGGACTGGCGCCCGGCAAGGTGTTGATATATCGTCAAGGCGCCACACCGCCGTTTATGATGAGTCCGGGCAGCGTACCTGCGGAGTTCAGAGACGAAGAAGACAGACTGCTTGCGGAGTTCGTCAACATCAGCGGTGTCAACGACTTTCTATCCTCCGACTCCGCCAGAGAGAACCTTTCGGGCATAGCTTTGAACTTACTCATTGAAC
>CAYJBS010000143.1:0-1726 GCA_964368435.1 uncultured Christensenella sp.
CCGCCGCGGATGAAGATAACCCGCCTATTGGCAAACTGCCTTCAATGACCGCATACAACCCTATATGCAACGAATATTTTTTGCCGAGCGATGTAATAGCTCCCCTTATATAATCAGCCCAGTCTTTTTGGGGTTTCAAAACCTTATCCAAAGCATATTGCTTCTTGCCTTCGAAGTTGAGGCTGGAAAATTCAATAACACCATTATCGGTAGGAGTAAAAGCAACCGTAATCCCCTTGTCTATTGCAAAACCCAAAACCTGTCCATATTGATGATCAGAATGAGCACCCATAGGACAAACTCTGTATGGACAAAATGAGGTATAGACTTTGGAAGTCTCAGGATATAGTTCTAATAACTTTTGTTCGGCTTTTGTCATAACTATCTTCCTATTGAGTAATATTCTACGCCTGCTTTTTTCATCTCTTCAATATCATATATGTTTCTACCGTCAAAAACAAGAGCGGTACGCATTAATTTTTTGTATGTTTGGGGCTTAATATCTTTTATACTTTGCCATTCGGTAAAAATAAAACATACATTGGCTTCTTTCAAAGCTTCTTCGGCATTATCCATATATTGGATTGTTCCTTTTTTGTTTTTTCCCTGCGGATAGACTATTTTAAAATTATCAACCCCAACAGGATCATATGCGACTATTTCCGCTCCGGCTTCCAATAAAAGAGGAACATTATATAATGAAGGCGCTTCCCGTAAATCATCGGTATTGGGTTTAAAAGTCAAACCAAGAACGGCTATTTTTAATCCCTTGAAAGTAATCAGTCTGTTGCAAGCTTTCTTATAGAGCTTGAGCCTTTGTTCGGTATTAACTTCTACAGCAGAGTCAACTGTTCTAAGTTTGTATCCATGTTGGTTGGCAAGAAACCGTAGCGCCTTTGTATCTTTGGGAAAACATGAGCCGCCAAACCCTATGCCGGCGTTAAGAAACTTCGCTCCTATTCTTTCATCGTAAGACATACCCTTAGCAACATCCTGAATATCAGCGCCAACGAGTTCGCAAAGGTTGGCTATATCGTTCATATAGCTTATTTTTAAGGCAAGAAAGTCGTTGCTTGCATATTTAATCATTTCTGCGGATTTTCTGTTAACATTCACTATCGGGAGATTAAAGGGTTTATAAATCTTCATAAGCATATCCTTAGCCCAATCGCTTTCTGTGCCAATAATAATTCTTGCCGCATGTAATGTATCGTGTACAGCTGAACCTTGCGCCAAAAACTCAGGATTGGAAGCCACTTCCACTTTGACATCGTTTATTAAGAAGTCTTTTATAAATTGCTCCACCTTGTCATTAGTTCCTACTGGTACAGTTGATTTTACTACTACTAAACAGTCTTTTTCAATATTTTCGGCTATCTGCCTTGCAACAGTAGCTATATACGATAAATCCGCGCTTCCGTCAGGCTGTTCGGGTGTTCCCACACCAATGAATATAGCGTCGGCATTCCTATAAGTATTCCTATAATCCGTTGTATAATGCAAGCGTCCTGCTTTATAGTTTTTTTGCATTAACTCTTGTAGCCCTGCCTCATAAATAGGTGAAATCCCGTTTTCCATAATCTTTACTTTGTTTTCATCAATATCGACACAGGTTACATCATGTCCCACTTCGGCAAAACATACGCCTGCCACCAAGCCAACATAACCTGTCCCCGCCACTGCTAATTTCATTTTTCGTCCTCCTCTTGCTCCTTTATTACTACAT
>CAYJBS010000144.1:0-1704 GCA_964368435.1 uncultured Christensenella sp.
TCTATATATTGACTAAAAAACTTATTTTACTAAGTTATTTTTCGCAAATCTCACAATTATTATTTGGAACTAATGGAGATTTTTTGCCTAGAAAAGCTATTAACTTATCAATAACAGTCCAATTTAAGCTATAATGGTTCCATTTTCCGCTTTTTTTAACCTTAACAAGGTTGCTATCAGATAGCATTTTCATATGATAGCTTAGTGTAGGTTGTGTTATGCTGAATTCGTCAAGAATTTTGCATGCGCACATCTCTCCGTCTTTCAGCATGTCAAAAATATTGACTCTTGTGGGATCGCCCAAAGCCTTGCATATTCCTGCGTAGTTTTCATAAGTCATTCGTCACCTCATATAGACGTTTGTCTATATTATATGCAACGACAAAAAAATTGTCAACATTTTCTTTGTGGTGGAGCGAAATTTTTCAAACTTGGCTTCTTGGCTTTTCTCGACTATCTTAATATGGATTATGATTTATGCCTTTTTCAATCCTTTGAGATAATCTGCAATGAGTATTTTTGTTCTGCCGATAAAATCATATTTGGGGTGATAGAGGCACCATTCAAAAGTAAGCCCTACAAGAATAGTCTTTATGTTTTCGGCAACGACTTCCGGGTCGGTTTCTATGAATTCACCTTTTTTAAGACCTAAATTATATAATTCAATAAACAGAAAGGGCATTTCGAAAGAAGCCTTGAAGGCAGTGCCCGAGGTTTCGCTTCTTTCTATAAAAATCTTGTACATCGTTCTAATGGTCGACACACTCATGTTCTGCACCATGGCGCTAACGCCCGACGCTATTTCGACAATCAGGTCGGTCGCCGGCAGATTTTTGTCCAGTTTGTTGCAATGGTCTATGATCTGAGCTTGATATTGGCTTATGCCATCAAACATCAAATAAATCGACAAATCTTCTTTCGAAAGAAAGTATACATAAAATGAGCCTCTCGCCACACCTGCCGCCTTGACTATGTCGTCAATGCTTACGGCGTTGTACCCGTACAAGGAGAAAAGCTTTTTTCCCGCCTCATATATCTTTTTTCTTGTTTCTGCCGCTTGTATTTGCCTTTTCGTCAAATCTTTTTTCATATTGTACCTCTTTTCTTATTTATCTCTTGACAATATTATGTTTTTGCATATATTATAATGTTGACAAGTTCACTGACTTTGTCCAAATAATAGTATACTCGGTCATTGACTTAATGTCAAGCAAAAATATTCCGGGAGTGAAAAAAAATGAGAAAGAGAATTGGTTTGGTTTTTGTAATCATAGCTATCTTGCTGATGATGTTTAGCTTGTATTCCTGCAAGGGCGAAGAGTTTACCGTAACCTTTGAGGGCAACGGAGGCTCACTCGTAAGCGGTGTCGAAACACAATTGGTGAAAGAGGGAGACAGCGTCACACCTCCCGCATACGAAAGAGCCGGCTACACCCTGTCTTGGGGGGATTTTTCCTTCGATGCCATCGCCGAGAGCGTGACGGTGAAGGCGGTTTGGACTCCCATTGTGTATACCATTACATATGTGCTTGACGGCGGAACAAACCATGCAGACAATCCTTCAACCTATACCGTCGAAAGCCCATCAATTACATTGAAGGCTCCGACAAAAGCCACCCGTGTCTTTGCAGGCTTCACAGAAGGCAACACCCTTCCCGCAAAAAGTACAGGCAACAAAACCTTTACGGCGACTTGGACGGCGGC
>CAYJBS010000145.1:0-1680 GCA_964368435.1 uncultured Christensenella sp.
AGGTTGCACGGCTGCCGACGTTGCGCTTGAAAGGGCGCTGCCGGTATGCGACAAACAAGCCGCAGAAATAGTTTTTGCCAAAAGACTGCGCGGAGAGAAACTTGATATACGGGAGGCGGAAACCTTCAAGGGATATTTAACCTATTTTCTTTTGAAACTCTATGCCGCAAACGACATTGCCACCGAAATCCACGTCGGAGCAATGCGGAACAATAATTCCGTCATGCTTGAGAAGTTGGGTCTTGACTGCGGATATGACAGCATTTCCGAAGAGAATTCCACCTCAAGTTTGTCAAAATTATTCGACAAGCTCAACAGCGAAAAACTGTTGCCGAAAATAATTTTATTTAATTTGAATCCAAAAATGAACGCAGAACTTATCAGCCTCAGCGGTTGTTTCCAAAGCGCCGTCGCCGTGGGCAAAATCCAGTACGGAGCGGCCTGGTGGTTTTTGGACAACAAGCCGGGCATGGAAAAACAGCTTACCGATCTTGCCTCCCTTTCTCATATCGGCGCCTTCGTTGGCATGTTGACCGACAGCAGATCTTTTTTGTCCTATCCTAGACATCAATATTTCAGACGCATTCTATGCAACTTTTTTGGCACGCTTATTGAAAACTGCGAAATGACAAGCGATATGTCGCTAGTCGGAGATGTCGTGAGAAACATTTGCTATCTGAATGCCGTTGGTTACTTTCGCATGAAGGAATAATCTTCCTTTTCGCTATTACAACCGATATCTACTGTGTTGTCAATTTATTAAAATCTATTGACAAAAGTATAGCTCAGGTGTATAATCTGCATATAAAAAAATAAACGGCAATGGTGCCGCAGGATTGATATAATCCCTGTGGCGCCATTTTTTTGTTTATTGACTGTATTTTTAACAACCCGGTACAAAGGCGTGCCGGCGGTAACTTGCCGCTCCGCCTTACCGCCGGCTGCCTTCCGGTTTATATATATATTAGTAATTTTACAGGAAGGTGTACAAATGGAAAATATTTTACAAGCCGTAAACGAAGTATCGTTCGGTATCTGGATGCTCATCGGAGTAGCACTGATATTCTTTATGCAGGCCGGTTTTGCAATGGTTGAAAGCGGATTCACACGCGCAAAGAACGCCGGCAATATAATAATTAAAAATCTTATGGATTTCAGTATCGGTGCCGTTGCTTTTGCGTTGTTGGGATTCGGACTGATGATGGGAGAAAATTATCTGTTCGGTCTTATAGGAATGCCGGATTATACTCTCTTCACCAATTTCGGGACCTTTATTGAAACCCAGGCGCCAAGCCTTGTGTTCAATATCGTATTCTGTGCGACCGCCGCGACTATCGTATCCGGAGCCATGGCGGAGCGCACAAAATTTCTTTCGTATATTATTTACTCCGTAGTAATGTCCCTGGTTGTCTACCCGATAGAAGCAGGTTGGATCTGGAACTCCGGCGGATGGCTTAACAAGCTTGGCTTCATCGACTACGCAGGCTCGACCGCCATACATTTGGTCGGCGGTGTTGCGGCTCTAGTGGGCGCGGCAGTTCTCGGTCCGCGTCTCGGAAAATACAAAAGGGACAAGAGCGGAAAAGTTACTAAGGTAAATGCAATTCCCGGTCACTCGATTGTCATCGGTGCGCTCGGATGCTTTATTCTCTGGTTCGGTTGGTACGGGTTCAACGGCGC
>CAYJBS010000146.1:0-1597 GCA_964368435.1 uncultured Christensenella sp.
CCTTTATGCAGTCTTTTATTACGGTTTGCGAAAGCCCGGACGCGCCGTGCAGTACCAACGGTATTTCGACGGCTTCTCTTATTTCGGCAATCCTTTTTATGTTTATTTTCGGTTCGCCGACATAAATGCCGTGAGCCGTGCCGACGCCTATCGCCACAAAATCTATACCGCTTTCGGCAACGAAACGCGCGCATTCTGCTGTGTCGGTATATACTATCTCGCCTTTAACCTCATCCTCGACACCGCCTACTCTGCCTATCTCGCCTTCAACGGCTACGCCTCTTTGTTTTGCCAGTTCGACAATCTGCTTTGTCAAGGCTATGTTCCTCGCAAGCTCAAAATGCGAGCCGTCGAACATTACGGAGTGATATCCTGCATCGACACACCTTGCGCACACGTCAAGAGAGTTTCCGTGGTCGAGATGCAGCGCCAAAGCGGCTTTGGAGTCCTTCGCAAGCGCGCCGACGATAGCCGAAAGAAGCTTTTCTCCGGCATGGTTTACGGTGGTATATGTCGTTTGAATGATGGCAGGAGCGCCGAGCTTCTCTGCGGCAGAGATGACCGCCATTGCCATATCGGCATTTTCGATATTGAAAGCGCCTATACAATATCTGTGCTTTCGCGCGTCGTTGAGTAAATCTGCTGTATTATATAGCGGCATACTTTTTCCTTTATTTTTGTGATAGCGCTATTATAACAAATGGTAGCCTTGATTTCAATATAATCCACAAGATTTCGATAAATTCTCAGCTTAAACCAATGAATTCTATTGTCAAACACCGCATAAACTTCTATAATGAATACATAATAAACCAATTTGGAGGAACTATGGAAAAATTTGATAGGATAGTGACGAAAAACCTTGCCAAACAAAAAATAAAAGGAAAAGTAATAAATTTATTTTTAGCCGACCTTATTGTCCTTGCTTTGACAGGCGCCGCAAACGGAATACCCGGTTTGGGACAGCTGATCTCTATTTCTATGCTTGTGCTGAACATCGGTTTGGGCGCTTTTTATTTAAAGTTTATTGAAACAGACGCCACAGATTATATGGATATTTTCTTTTCCTTCTCGTTCAAGGATTTGAATAAATATCTCAATCATCTTGCAACTATGCTGGCACGCATGCTTCTTGTCTTCTTGTGGACTCTGCTGTTCATCATCCCCGGCATCATAAAAGCCATAGCCTATTCGCAAACAGAATACATAAAAGCAGAAAACCCTGACATGGACATTATGGATACCCTGAAAGAGAGCGAGAGACTGATGAACGGTCACAAAATGGAATACTTTGTACTGTGTTTGAGCTTCATCGGCTGGTTTTTGCTTATCGGTCTGACCTTTGGGCTTGCAGGCATATATGTTTTGCCCTATTTTTCTACAACTAAAGCGCTTTTCTACCGCAACCTTGTACCGAAAATCAAGATTGAAGCTGTAGACGGCGGCGAGGTTTTATAATTCGCACAAACTAATCAAACAAAAAGCTTCCGTATGGGAGCTTTTTTCAAACTTAAGTATAAAAACAATATAATTAATTGGGAGCATTTCAACCGAAGCGCAACGCAATAGATATGTCATTTCAACCGAAGCGCAACGC
>CAYJBS010000147.1:0-1527 GCA_964368435.1 uncultured Christensenella sp.
GCCAGAATGTATGGTCACTAATATAGCTATATTTATCTTTTTTCCAACAAACCAAATTGTGTTCACCGCTGCCGTTGCCGTCACGCCCTTCACCGACAAAACTGTATTCGGAAAACCGATCGTCGCTAAGCAATGCCTTCCAACCGACCGTCACCTCTTGTAAACAGACAATATCGGGAGAAACTTCTGCAATCAGCGCAAACAAGTCCTCCTTGCGGTTAACATAATTAAGCTCGGGATGTTCGTTGCCGCCCTCTTTTGATAGTAAATTCTGACTTAGTATTTTCATATTCCTCATTCAAAAATTCAAATTTATGCTTACCTTGATGATTAATACGCTTTCCGTCAGTGTGGTTAGACAAGGAAAGTTGTAATTCAGGTTCCATTTAGCAGATGTCGATACAATTCGTTTTTCTTTACGGGTATATATTATCATATAAATAAAATGTTGTAAATGAAAAGCAACGAAACATTACAAAACGCGCATAGCCGGCTCATGCTATAGCGAAAGACCATTTGTACAAATTTTTGTACAAATGGCGCGCGAATTCTGTAAGTTTTTGTAAAAAGAACATTGACTTATTTTCAAAATGTGGTATTCTTATGGTAATGATAAGTAAAAACGGGGAATTACCACACGTCTTTGAAGATATTTATTTATCATTTTGTATCAAAATAAGTTGAACGGACGGAATAGTTAAGATTGATATTATGAGTTTATTGGCAAAAACCGACCCCTATGTCAGCCTTTTCGACCATTGTGTAGATACCGGCAAGGCGGCGGGGATTCTGTGGGATTTGGCAGTCAAACGGTGGCGGCTTTATTCAGTTTGCCGTCAAATTGTCTGTCATAATAGTTGCCGTCTTCCTCGCTCCACAATAACTCGTTAATTTTTGCCGAAATTTCGGTATATTGGCTTTGCCAATAATCAGCGTTAGTTTTATCTCCCAAAATACCAAAGAGCTTGCTCAAGCATCTGCTGTCGTTAGCGTAAAAAGAGCTGAAATCAATTGCATCCATAATTTGGGCACTGTCAAATCGAGGTGAATTATCCATACCGCATTCATCCGAACGACAATTTTTGTCCGAGGTAACGCGCCATTCAGGCAATCCGTTTTTGTTAATATCGCGGGACGCCATAACCCATTTTAGAAAGTTGGCGACAGGGGCGGCACATGCTTTGACAAAATTAACATTTTTCGAACGGTTATAAAGCTCCAGTATACCCCACGCGATTATCGGCGGCTGGGTTATTTTTGAAATGGACCTGTTAGACGCCATATGCGGTATAAAGCCATTTTCGGTTTGAGTCGCCATTAAGGCAAGGATTGCTTCTTCTGCGAGCCGTGGGTCAATATAGGACCACCCTATCGCATGAAATACGCTGTCCCACAGCCACAAATTGCGGTGAGGTACACGGTCCGGCGTAGTCCACCTGCAAGGGAAAATGCCTTCCGGAGAATACACGTTAGCTTTCATTACGGAAGCAGCTTTAGCTAAAAGTCGGCTATAATCTTCAGGCGCAT